>JBDKLN010000086.1:0-5050 GCA_039806045.1 Pseudomonadota bacterium | reverse complement strand
CCGGGATCATGCAAGCCGAGAACAGGTGGTCCGACTGATGCGGCAACGTCGAGGAATACGCGCCATGGTCGTCGCCGGCCACCAGCAGCACGCCGCCATGCTTGGCGGTGCCGGCATGGTTCATGTGCTTGAACACGTCGCCGCAGCGATCGACGCCCGGTCCCTTGCCGTACCACAGCGAGAACACGCCATCGTATTTGGCCGGGCCGACAAGGTCCACGGTCTGCGTGCCCCAGACGGCGGTGGCCGCGAGGTCTTCGTTCACGCCGGGCACGAACTTCACATGGTGGCGATCCAGATGCTTTTCCGCTTTCCACAGCGCCTCGTCCAGCATGCCCAGCGGCGAACCACGATAACCGGAGATGAAGCCCGCCGTGTTCAGGCCAGCCGCCGCGTCGCGCAAGTGCTGCAGCATCGGCAGACGCACCAGTGCCTGAATGCCGGACAGATAAATCTTGCCTTGTGTGGCGGTGTATTTGTCGTCGAGCGTGACTTCAGGTCGGACGATGCCGGTGGCAGTGGTGGCTGGCTGGTTGCTCGCGCCGGCTGTAACGGAAGCATCGGAAGCAGCGGAGGTGGCGGAAGCTGCAGTGGTCGCAGCGTTGCTTGCAGCGGCGTCGGTCGTACCGGCGGCCATAGGCGCGGCATCCGCCGGGCGGGTTTCGGTGTGCATCTTGTCTCTCCCAAAGGGTATTCAGTGAGCGCTTTTGCGTCGGACTTGCCCGGTAAGGCAGGCTTCAGCGATCAGTCGCCATGCCGCGGTAGCGGCTTTGTACTTCTTTTTGTGATGTTCTTCTTGTCGATGAACCTCTGCAGAATTCGGTTGGACCTGGGTGCTTCTTTTTTCTGTACTCGTTGATGCTTACTTTCCGTTGCCCAACATCACTTCCTGATGGCCGGCACCGGCCGGGATCATCGGGAAGCAATTTTCCTCCGCCTTCACATGCACGTCCAGAAAATACGGCCCCTCGCTGGCCAGGCATTCGGCGATCGCTTCCTCGAGTTCTTCGCGGCGCTCGACGGTGCGCGCCTGCCAGCCGAAGCCGCGCGCAACGGCCACGAAGTCCGGCAGTGCTTCGGTATAGCTGTGGCTGTAGCGGCCACCGTGGATCAGCTCCTGCCACTGGCGCACCATGCCCATGAAGCCGTTGTTGGACAGGATGACTTTCACCGGCGTGCGGTGCTGGATCGCGGTCGACAGCTCCTGGAGGTTCATCTGGATCGATGCATCGCCGCTGACGCAGACCACGGTCTTGTCCGGGTGCGCGATTTGCGCGCCGATCGCGGCCGGCAGGCCATAGCCCATGGTGCCGGCGCCACCCGAGGTCAGCCAGCGCATCGGCTCGTCGAAATCGATGTACTGCGCGGCCCACATCTGGTGCTGGCCGACGTCGGTCGACACGATCGCGTCCTTGTCTTTCAGATGCGCATTCAGGCAGCTGACCAGCGCCTGCGGCACGATCGCATCCGTCGTGTCGTTGAAAGCCAGCGACTGTCGCGCGCGCCAGCCTTCGATTTGCTGCCACCAGTCGGCCAGGCGGGTGGCGTCCGGCTGTTGCCGCTGCACGCCGGCCAGCAGGCCCTTGAGCATCTCGGCGCAGTCGCCGAGCAGCGGGTAATCGGCCTTGACGATCTTGTGGATCGAGCGCGGGTCGATATCGACGTGCAGGAATCTGGCGTTGGGGCAGAAGTCGGACAGACGACTGGTGACGCGATCGTCAAAGCGCGCACCGATGCAGACCACGAGGTCGGCGTTGTGCATCGCGAGGTTGGCTTCCAGCGTGCCGTGCATGCCCAGCATGCCCAGCCATTGATCGCTGGAGGCCGGGAAGGCACCGAGGCCCATCAGGGTCAGCGTGCAAGGCGCGCCGCTGGCTTCGACCAGCTGGCGGAACAGGTCGCAGGCTGCGCGGCCCGAGTTGATCAGGCCTCCGCCGCCGTAGAACACCGGACGGCTGGCCGTGCAGATGGCGTTCACCGCTGCGGCCATCGCTGCGGCATCGCGGCTGGCGGCGTTGCGTGCGGCTTGCGCAGCATGGGCAGCCTCGACCACCGCCAGCTCCGCGCCTTGCGGCTGGTAAGGCTGGCTGCCGGTGACCGGGGTCAGTTGTATGTCTTTCGGGAAGTCGATCAGCACCGGGCCGGGACGTCCGCCGATGGCGGTTGCGTAGGCGTGGCGCACGGTGGCTGCGACGGCCTCTGCGTCGCGCAGCTGGGTATTCCATTTGGTGATGGTGCGCGAGATGCCGAGCGCATCGCATTCCTGGAAAGCGTCGGTGCCGATGACGGCGGTCGACACTTGCCCGCTGACGCACAGCACGGGCACGGAGTCGCACATCGCATCCAGCAAGCCGGTGGTGGTGTTGCTCATGCCGGGTCCCGAGGTCACGAAGACCACGCCCACCTTGCCGGTGGTGCGCGCATAGCCTTGCGCCGCATGCACGGCCGCCTGCTCATGCCGGACCAGCACATGGCGCAGCCGCGGCTCGCCGTGCAGCGCGTCATACAGCGGCAGCACGGCGCCGCCGGGGTAGCCGAACACGGTGTCCACGCCGAGATCCAGCAGGGTGCGGATCAGCACCGTCGCGCCATTCGGCGCAGCACCGGTGGCGGAGCTCAGTTCAGGGGCCCCGGACGGGGACAGCGGCAGGTCGGCAACGGAATTCATGCCAAGAATGTACTGTTTTCGCCGCAGAAAAGGCTTCCGAATTTTCGCCAAAAAGCCGAGAATTCAGAAAATCCATCCAAAAACCAACGTTTTCACGAAATGGAACTCGACAAATTCGACCTGGCCATCCTCGAAGCCCTGCAAAAGGATGCCCGCATCAGCCTGCAGGAACTGGGCAAGCAGGTAGGCCTCACCTCCTCCCCCTGCTGGAACCGGATCCGGCGCATGGAAGAAGCCGGCGTCATCGAAGGCTATTCGGTGCGCATCAACCCGGAGAAGATCGGCCTCACCGAGACCGTGATCCTGCACGTGACCATCGACAGCCACTCCGACGAGGCGCTGTTCGAATTCGGGCAGGCGCTGGAGGGGATACCGGAAGTGCTCGAGGCCTTCCTGGTGTCGGGCGACTACGACTACTACATCCGGGTCGCCGTCGAAGGCACGCGCGGCTACGAGCGCTTTTTGCGCGAGAGGCTGTACAAGATACCGGGCATCCGCAACAGCAAATCCAGCTTCGTGCTGCGGCGACTCAAGCAGAGCCAGTTGCCTTTGAAGCGGCCGGTGAAGGACGAATGATCAGCCGCGCCATCGTTTGCGCGGCATGCTGCGTCAGCCGATGCGATACAACTCGTGTGCGCGCGTCAGGTGGTCGCGCACGGCTTTCTCGACGCCGTCCGGATCGTGGCGCGCGATGCACTCGAACAGGCGGGTGTGCTCTTCGAACGTGACCTTCTCCGTCCCGCTGGGTGCGCGCACCGCGTCTTCGTAGAAATTCTGCAGCCATTGCAGCAGCGCCTGCGACACGGCCACGTAGACCGGATTGCCGGAGACGCTGGCGATCGCGCGATGGAAAGCGAGGTCAGTCTCGATGAAGCGCGTCGTGTCGCCAAGGCTGGCGTGGTGCTCATCCAATACGCCGCGCAGCATCGCAATGTCATCATCCGTCGCCCGCAAGGCGGCGGTGCGGCACATGGCGACTTCGAATGCGAGGCGCGCTTCCTTCAAATGCTCGAGCAATTCGCTGTTGCCGGCCAACAGATGCACGGCGGTTTCCGAAATCTGCGAGATCACCGACTCGGCCGACAAGGGCTTCACGCGCGCGCCTTCACCGTGGACGATGGCGATCAGTCCCATGCGCTCCAGCGCTTGCAAGCCTTCACGCACGGCCGGACGGCCGACGCCGAGTTGCGCCATCAGTTCACGCTCGGACGGCAGCAACGTACCCACCGGATAGGTACCGGCACGAATGTCAGCCAGCAGGCGTTCCTGCACCTCCTGGCCTAGCTTGCGCCGGACAATAGGTACGACGGGACGTACAGCTTCCATAGACGTTTCTCGTTGACTGCTCATTAGACCGCTGGCATGATTCGCGCACAGCCGGTCATCATACCAGTAGCGCACTGCGCGCGCCAAAACGGGCGCTGGACTGAGGGCAGCAGACGACCGCACATCCGTGGCCGCTTCGCCTTGTCCTCAGATGAGCTTGCTTACCGAGACAAGCACACAACAACGAGAACCCATGAGCACTCCTGCACAGACCGCACAAGCGGCAAGCTTCCTCCTCGACCTCTGGACCCGCCGCGCACGCTGCGCCGCCATCCCCGCCGAGGCACGTCCCACCACCCGCACCGAAGGCTATGCCGTACAAACGGCGATGGCCGCTTTGCAGCCGCATGCCGTCTTCGGCTGGAAGATCGCGGCGACCAGTGCCGCCGGCCAGGCCCACATCGGCGTCGACGGTCCGCTCGCCGGCCGCCTGTTCGCCGACCGCGTGATGCAGAACGGCGCCGAGGTCACGCTGGACAAGAACCTGATGCTGGTCGCCGAAATCGAATTCGCATTCCGTTTCGCGCGCCCGCTGCCGCCGCGGGCAACGCCATACACGGTGGACGAAGTGCTGGATGCCGTCGCCTGCGTGCATCCTTCCATTGAGATACCGGATTCACGTTACGACGATTTCGTCACCGCCGGTGCGCCGCAACTGATCGCCGACAACGCCTGCGCGAACCTGTTCGTGCTCGGTCCGCGTGCGAATGACTGGCGCGGCTTCGATTACATCAATGAAGAGATCAAAGTCTCGCTGAATGGTCAGCCGGTCGACTCCGGCTTCGGCCGCAATGTGCTCGGCGACCCGCGCGTCGGCCTGACCTGGCTCGTGAATGAGCTGTCGGCCATCGGCATCACCTGCGAGCAAGACCAGATCGTGACCACCGGCACCTGCCGCGTGCCGGTCACGGTGAAAGCCGGCGACCGTGTTGAAGCAGACTTCAGCGTGCTGGGCAAGGTGGCTTGCAGCTTCGTCTGAGACGGCTTCACAAACTGAAAGAGCTATCCGGGCCAGGACATGGTCCGGATCATTGGCTAGCCTCAGCAGTTGCCGTT
>JBDKLN010000085.1:0-3068 GCA_039806045.1 Pseudomonadota bacterium | reverse complement strand
CAGGGCCCTTTGCTTGATGCGCTGATCGCCGATGTGCGCGACAAGACTGGCGTGATGGTGAGGCTGGCCGATTTCAAGCTCGAGACATTGTCAGCGCACCATTTCATGAACTTCAAAGTGGTCGATGAGCACGGCCGCCAGCTCGACATGGGCCGCAACCTCGCGGCGCTGCAAGCCGAGCTGGGTGCGCAGGCGCGCGAGCAATTCCAGAGGATCGCCGAACAAGTCAGCCCGATCACGGGCGATGCGGCAGATGCCGATGCGGACTCGGGGGGCGATGCGCGCGAAGCGAGCGCGGCGGGCGCAGGCAAGGCTGGCACCCGCAGCACCGCAGGTGCTGCGCGTGGCGCGAACCCGTCAGGCAAGCCGGCCGCCGGCGCGGGGAACATGACGGCTGTCGATGGCAGCGCTTATACCAACCTGACCACCTGGTCCTTCGGCGAGCTGCCGGAGCTGCTGGAGATACAGCGCGGTCGCCAGACCCTGCTCGGCTTCCCGGCGCTGGTGGACAAGGGCACGCACTGCGATATCGAAGTCTTCGATGACCCGAACGAAGCGGCCGAGATCCACCAGAACGGACTGCGCCGGCTGTTCGCGCTACAGCTGAAGGAACAGCTGAAGTACCTCGAGAAGAACGTGCCCGGCCTGCAGCAGATGGGCATGCAATTCATGGCGCTGGGCGCGCAGGAAGAGCTGCGCGAGCAGATCATCCAGGCCGGCCTGTCGCGTGCCTGCCTGCAGCCGCCGCTGCCGAAGAACCCCGGCGAGTTCAACGTCCGCCGCGACGAAGGCAAGGCGCGCCTGAACCTGCTGGTCAACGAAATCGCGCGCCTGGTCGGGCAGGTGCTGGCCGAATACCATGCGCTGCCGAAGAAGCTGCAGGGCATCAAGTCCAACGCCGCCGTGTTTGCGGACATGCAGGCGCAGCTGCAGGCGCTGGTGCACAAGCGTTTCGTGGCCGAGACGCCGCATGCGCAGCTGTCGCATTTCCCGCGCTACCTGAAGGCCATGACGGTGCGCATCGACAAGCTGCGCAGCGACCCGGCGCGCGACACGCGTCTGATGGCCGACTGGCAGCAGGCCGCTGCGCCGTGGCAACGGGCGCTGAAAGGCGGCAGTCGCGGCGACCCGCGCATGGACGAATACCGCTGGCTGCTGGAAGAACTGCGGGTGTCGCTGTACGCGCAAGAGCTGCGCACGCCGATGCCTGTGTCGACCAAGCGCCTGCAGAAGGTCTGGGAGTCCATGCAGCGCTAGGGCTTTAGTCCGCGGGCGACACCCGTGGCATCGCGCTGAAAGGTGGCTGAACCCTCTTCTCGTCCTGTCGCGCCGCAACGGCAGCCGCCGGCTTTCTGCATCGATGATGCACTAAGCGGCAGGATCGCCGGGCTTGCGTCAGCGCGCAGCCGCGATAATGCCGGTGACCGCTGCCATGCGCTTGGCAGCGCGAAGGGGAGCCATGGACATTGGAGGCATGCGAGCCCGGCGGACCGCATACGGGTCGCAAGATCTGGCGCAACGCGCGGGCCTTCAGGCGCCGGGCGGCAAGGTGGCAGGCGCGAACGTGCTGCACCTTGCGCGGGGACGGGATGGCCCTGCCACGGCGGCCACGGCCCGGCGCGCCGTCCGGCATCTGGACCAGGCCCGAGGCGCGGCCGATCGTCAGGTATCGCAGGCCCTGCAGGCGTCCGGCAGGGCGCCGGATCGCAGGCCGCAAGACGTGCATGGCCCCGTGGCCGGCAGGCAGCGCGGCACCGGCGTGCATTTCGACGGCATGGCGCGCAACAAGCTGCGCAATGACCTGCTGCTGTCGCAAATCGCCGCGCACTTCGGCAAAGCCGATGCGGGGCAGGGCAGTGCGGCGGCCAGCGTGCCTTACTTCCCGAATTTGTGGGCCAATCGCGCCGGCGACCCGGCCGGCTTCGCGCTGGTGGCCGAGTATGCCCATCGCAACCAGTCCGAAACGGACGTGGCCTTCCTGCGTGCCGTCGACACACTGCAAAAGGATCCCGGCATCGAGGGCGCGCGCCAGCTGCTGCAGACCTTCATCGAACCCTTGCCGGTTGATGATTTCGGGATCGAGATCGCGGTGCCGGGGAGGTCGGTGCTCAACATGACCAGCGATGGCGCGCGCAAGAATCTGCTGGTGACGGTGAATGCGGCCATCGGCAAGGCGATGCGTTCCGGCGATCCGGCCGACGTGCAGGCACTGGGGGCGCTGTTCGATGGCGCCGCCAGGCAGGCCGCGGGCAGCGTGGCCAAGAATCTCAATACGTTAACGGGCGACCTGCGGCGCTGGGCGTCCGACCAGGCGAAGGAAGGGGGCACGGTATCGCGTACAATGGCCGGCTGACTTTGTTCTCCGGTATTTTTGCCAACATGACCATCAAATCCGACAAGTGGATACGCCGCATGGCCGAACAGCACGGGATGATCGAGCCGTTCGAGCCGGGACAGGTGCGCCAGTCGAATGGCCACAAAATCGTCTCTTACGGCACCTCGTCGTATGGCTACGATATTCGCTGCGCCAACGAATTCAAGATCTTCACCAACATCAACAGCACCATCGTCGATCCGAAAAACTTCGACGAAAATTCCTTCGTCGATATCCAGAGCGATGTCTGCATCATCCCGCCGAACTCGTTCGCGCTGGCGCGCACGATCGAATACTTCCGCATCCCGCGCAATGTGCTGACCATCTGTCTCGGCAAGTCGACCTATGCGCGGTGCGGCATCATCGTCAACGTGACGCCGTTCGAGCCGGAATGGGAAGGCTATGTGACACTGGAGTTCTCGAACACCACGCCACTGCCCGCAAAAATCTATGCCGGCGAGGGCTGTGCGCAAGTGCTGTTCTTCGAGAGCGATGAAGTCTGCGAAACCTCGTACAAGGATCGCGGCGGCAAGTACCAGGGCCAGCATGGCGTGACCTTGCCGAAGACCTGAGCTTGTCTATGGCAAATTACAAAAGGGGAGCTTCAGCTCCCCTTTGTTATTTTTGCGATCGACCGATGTCGAAGTTCAATCTTTCTCGCCAGCGATTTGATTATTTTTTGCGCCTGATATCT
>JBDKLN010000084.1:0-8289 GCA_039806045.1 Pseudomonadota bacterium | reverse complement strand
TCAGACTTGAGGGCGCTGGCGAGTCAAACACATGTTCTGCGCGCACGTCGCTTGGCTTGCTAATTTTTTACATCTGGCGCATGAAGCAAATTCATAGGGCACCGCACGCTGCGAGATGTGGGTTTGCTCCAGGACTTTTTTCCAATGCCAAAGAATAAAAAGCCCCCAGTGCGAACACTGGGGGCTTTGTACTGGTAGGTCGTGCGGGACTCGAACCTGCGACCAACGGATTAAAAGTCCGCTGCTCTACCAACTGAGCTAACGACCCGAAAGACAAAGATTATATACGCGTAATTCGACGCGTGTCAAACGCCATGCTTGCCTGATCTTTAATTCACTCATCGCAGCAAGCCATGCCCATCATTGCATGCGATTACTTGATATCCGCGAGCCTTTCCTTGCCGGTCGCTGCGGCCGGCGATGCCGGATATTTTTTGATCAGCAGGCCGAGTGTTTCGCGTGCCGCCGCTGCATCCTTCAGGTCGAGCTGGCAGCTGGCGATGTTGAGCAGCGCATCGGCAGCCTTGAGGCTCATCGGGAAGCGGGTGGCGACGGTCTGGTAGGCCGGGATCGCATTGACGCAATCCTGCAATGCGAAATGGCTGCTGCCAAGCCAGAAATAGGCTTGCGGCAGATAGGCCGACTGCGGGAAGCGCTGCAGGAAGGACGACAATGATTGCGCGGCGCCGCTGTAGTTGGCCGACTTGAACAGCGCGACGGCGGCCTCGTAAGCCTTCTGCTCCGTCGGTGTCACCTCGGCATCCTTGCCATCGACCGAGACTTGCTTGGGTTCGAGGTTGCGCATGCGCTGGTCGAGATCGTTGTAGAAGTCCTTCTGGCGGCGCTGCGTATTGGTCAGTTCGTTGCCGAGCACCTCGATCTGTCCGCGCAGCGTGGCCATTTCGCCGCGCAGCTTTTCGATCTCGGTCGTGACGTCGAGGACGGCCTTGGTGTCGGCCTTGTCGTCCAGGCGTTTGGCCAGCGGCGCTATCCTGCCGTCGATGCGGCCGTTGAGTTCGTCGAACTGCTTGCGCAGTTTCAGGATCTCGCGGCGTGCGTCGTCATCTTCAAAGATTGCCGACCGTGCATGCAGCGGCGCCAAAAGAAAAAGCGCCGCCATGGCGGCGGCGCTGAAGGCTTTCAAGGAAGCTTTCATTGTGCTGATCAATAGGCGAGGTCAGCGCGGCGGTTTTCAGCCCACGCGGCTTCGTTGCTGCCGGTTGCTTTCGGCTTTTCCTTGCCGAACGAGACGGCTTCCATCTGGCCATCCTGCGCGCCGGCGGCTGCCAGTGCGCGGCGCACGGATTCGGCACGCTTCTGGCCCAGGGCCAGGTTGTACTCGCTGCCGCCGCGCTCATCGGTATTACCCTGGATGATGACCTTGCGGTTCGGGTGGCTGGCGAGATACTTGCCGTGAGCTTCGATCACCGGCTTGAACTCGTCCTTGATGTCGTACTTGTCGAGGTCAAAATAGACGCTGCGCTTGGCCAGCACGCTGGCCGGGTCGTCGAGCGGATCGGTCGCTTTGGCATTCTTGCCGGCGTCGTTGGCGTTGCCCGCATTGCCGGTATTGCCGGCGCCGGTCTGGGCCGGCGCCGCGCTGGTCGACGGCGCCTTGCCGGCGCGATCTTCGACGGCCGCCGGCTCGTCGAGCTTGACGGTCGAGCAGGCCGACAACACGGCGGCCAGTGCGGCGATGGCCGCGATCAGTTTGAATCCACGCATGGTATTACTCCCCTGGTTGGTAAAATTCGTGCATCACGCCATTCGCGTCGCGCAGCATTTTCATGGAACGCTGCGTCCTTGTCGAAGGCATTTATTCCGCAAAAACTTATTTCGTGAACGGACCCCATGCCGGCTCACGGACGTTCGAGGCTCGCGCGGACAGGCTGTACCGTGCGCTGCCGTCGGTGGCCACCACGGTCAGGCTGCCCCGGCCGCCGGCATCGCTGGCATACATGATGTAGCGGCCGTTCGGCGCAAAACTCGGCGACTCGTCGCGCGCGGTATCGGACAGACGGGTTTCCTGGTTGGTTGTCAAATCCAGAACGTATACCTGGAATCGACCCTCGCGCCGCGAAATATAGGCCAGCATTTTACCGTCTGGCGATATCGCAGGGCTAATATTGTAGGTAGCGCCGCTGATGAAGGTCACGCGTCTGGCGTCACCGCCGTCGACGCTCATGCGGTAGATCTGCGGGCCGCCGCCGCGGTCGCTGGTGAAATAGAGGGTCTGGCCGTCGGGCGAGAAGCAGGGCTCGGTGTCAATACTGTTCGATTGCGTCAGGCGGCGCAGGTCGCTGCCATCGGCATTGATCAGGAAAATCTGCGTATGGCCTTCGCGTGACAGCGCAATCGCCAGCCGGCGTCCATCGGGCGACCACGCGGGTGCTGAATTGCTGCCCTTGAAGTTGGCGACCGCGATGCGCTTGCGGGTCGCCAGTTCCTGCACATAGACCACCGGTTTCTTCGATTCGAACGACACATAGGCCAGCTTCGAGCCGTCCGGCGACCACGTGGGCGAAATGATGGGTTCGCTCGAACGCAGCGCGACGAAGGCATTCTCGCCGTCGGAGTCGGCGACCTCGAGCCGGTATTCGCTGCCGCTGCGGGCGACATAGGCGATGCGGGTCGCGAAGGCGCCGCGCACGCCGGTCAATTTTTCAAAGATGTCGTCAGCCACGCGGTGCGCAGCCAGCCGCGAGAACTGGTCGAGCACGGTCAGGCCGAGGCCCGACAATTCGCCGCCACGCACGGTGTCGGTCAGCTTGTAGCGCACATCGATGCGACCGTTGGCCATGCGCGTGATGCTGCCGGCAGCCAGCGCGTCGGCGCCGCGTGCCTTCCAGCTGGCGGTGTCGATCGCGCTCTTTTCAGACAGCATGTCGTGGGTTTCGACCAGCTTGAACACGCCGCTGCGCTCGAGGTCGGCGCGCACGACCGCATGCACGGCTTGCTCGCCCGCTTGCTCGTTGGCGAAGTTGGCGACGGCGATGGGAATCTGGTTGGCACCCACACCGGCGATCTCCACGCGCAGTTGCGCTTGGGCGGCGATGGGTGCGATCAAGGGGAGGGCGGCTGCGGTGGCGACGGCGACTAGTTTCAGGAAAATGCGTTTCATCGGGTATCGGTCGTCCTGTTTTGTTGTCAGTCGCCGGTCATCAGCGTTCGCGGGGCCGATGCGAGATGACCAGGCTCGATGGCACCTTGCCCTTTTCCGGATCAGGCGGGAAGGGCGCCGCCTTGTCGATCGCCCGGCGTACCGCACTGTCAAATGCGGGCACTCCGCTGGGATGCAACAGCTTCACTGAGCGCACACTGCCATCCGGCAGCAACTCGATCTCATACTCGACGGCCGGGTTGCCGGAAATCTCCGTGAGGGGCGGCATAATTGTAGCCTCTTTGATCATCCTTCCGATGATTTGCCCATAGGCCTTGCTGACCTTGGGGCCGCTCGAACGCTCGGCATCGCCGCTGGTGCCATCGCCGGCCTGTGCCTGCAGGCGCTTCATGTCATCGTCACGCTGTTTCTTGCGCCGCTGTTCGGCCTGCTGCTCTTCCAGCTTGCGCTGCTGTTCTTCCGCCTGCTTCTTCTTTTCTTCGGCGGCGGCTTCGTCCTGCTTGCGCTTTTGCTCGTCGGCCTGCTTTTTCTTTTCCTGTTCTTCAGCCAGACGCTTCTGTTCCAGCGCCTTTTTCTCCAGTTCCTTCTTCTCCAGCTCCTTCTTCTCGAGCTCTTTTTTCTCCTGCGCTTTCTTGTGCTCGTCCTTTTCCTCGGCGAGTTTTTTCTCCAGTTCTTTGCGCTTCTTTTCTTTTTCGAGCGCGATGTCCGGATCCGGTTGCTTGGGCTTGACGGGCTCGGCCACCGGCTTGGGTGGCGGCTTCACCGGTTCGGGTTTGACGGGTTCGGGCTTGACCGGCTCCGGCACAGGTGTCGGTTCGGGCGGCGGCGGTGCAGCTGTGCGCGCGGTCGGGCTCCAGATCTCGGCTTCGACGGCCACGGGCGTGATGTTTTGCCACGATACGCCTATCCACAGGAAGCCCAGCAACAGCAGGTGCATCAGCAGCGCGAGGACGAACGCGCGCAAGCGGCCCGGCTCGGGCGGCACGCGGTACGGGACGGCGGACTCGTTCACGATGGCGGTCAAGTCGGTTCGCTCAGGCTGGGCTGGGGTGAGGATGCGGGACGTGACGGTCAGCGTGTCGCGAGGCCGACACGGGTAATGCCGGTCTTGTTGGCCAGCGTAATGGTCTGCACTACGTCGTCGTACTTGATGTTCTTGTCGGCCGAGATCATCAGCGGCAGCTCGGGATGGGCCTTGTTGATGTCGGCCAGTCGTTGCCCGAGTTGCTCGCGGCCTTTGACGGACTTGAAGCTTTGGCCGTGGATGCCGACGCTGGCGGCACCGTCAGCCTGCAGTTCGATCTCGATATAGTCGACCGGCGGCTGCGTCGAGCGGCCGGCCTTGGGCAGGTCGATCGTGTTGGGTGGCGTCAGCGGCGCGACCACCATGAAAATCACCAGTAGCACCAGCATCACGTCGATGTAGGGCACGACGTTGATCTCCGCCTTGAACTTGCGGGTGCGGCCGCCGCGCATGGACGAGGAGCTTCCCATGTCAGCGTGCCTGGCGGTTCAGGATGTTCGAGAATTCTTCGATGAAGCTCTCGAAACGGATCGCGAGGCGATCGATGTCATGCGAGTAGCGGTTGTAGGCCACCACCGCCGGGATGGCGGCGAACAAGCCGATGGCCGTGGCCACCAGCGCTTCGGCGATGCCGGGCGCGACGGCCGCCAGCGTGGCCTGCTGCACGTTGGCCAGTCCCCGGAAGGAATTCATGATGCCCCACACGGTGCCGAACAGGCCGACATACGGCGACACCGAGCCGACCGACGCCAGGAAGGCGAGGTGCGACTCGAGCGCGTCCATTTCGCGCTGGTAAGCGGCGCGCATCGCGCGCCGGGCACCATCGAGCAGCGCGCTGGTGTCGATATCCTTGCCTGAGAATGACAGGCGCGCCTTGCGGTATTCCTCCATGCCGGCCTCGAAGATGCGCTCGAGCGCCCCGTTGCTGCCCTGGCGGCGGCGGGTGGCGGTCACTTCTTCATACAAGGCATTGAGGTTGGCGCCGGACCAGAAGGCATTTTCGAATTCGGCGGTCTGCGCGGTCGCATTGCGGATCGCAAACATCTTGCGGAAGATGTAGGTCCAGCTCATCGCCGAGACGAACAGCAGCAGCGCCATCACCAGCTGCACCAGCAGCGAGGCATTCGTGATCAGGGTAACGAAGGACAGGTCTTGGGTGACGGTCATGGCGGTCGCTGTGGGCGGGTAGGTGAGTATGGTTCGTGTCGCTGCGGGATGGCGCGCCTGGCCTCGTCAGCCGGACGCGGACGTGCCGGCGAAGCGCGAGATGCATGCATGCACGGACGCCGGTATCGGTGCCGGCCTCAGGGCCAGCGCATCGACGCAGCCGACGCGTATGCCGCCGCTGCACAGCAGCCGCGGCGGCCCGGCATCGCCGCTCCCATGCCCAGTACACCAGGCTTCCTGCATGAATTCCACCGAGGCGCGACCGAGCTTTTTGACACTGACGGTGATTTCCAGCCGGTCATCCAATTTCGCCGGGGCATGGTAATCGATGGCCGTACTTTTGACCACGAATATCCTTTGCTCTTGTGCGGCCAGCATCTGCTGGTTGATGCCGGCGGCGCGCAGCCATTCGGTGCGGGCACGCTCGAAGAATTTCAGGTAATTCGCATAGAAGACGATGCCGCCGGCATCGGTGTCTTCGTAATAAACGCGCAAGGGCCAGTGGAAACCGGGATTCATCAGCGCTCGCGCTTGACCGCGAACGGCGAGAAGCCCTGGCAGGTCGGCATCATTTCGATGTGGTTGATGTTCACGTGCGCCGGCATCGTGGCGACCCAGTAAGCGGCTTCGGCAATGTCTTCGGACGACAGTGCGACGATGCCCTGGTAGACCTTGGCGGCAGCGGCGTCATCGCCCTTGAAGCGGACGTTGGAGAATTCGGTGCCGCCGGCCATGCCGGGCGCAATATTGGTCGCGCGCACGCCGGTGCCGATCAGGTCGGCACGCAGGTTCAGCGTGAACTGGTCGACAAAGGCCTTGGTGGCGCCATATACATTGCCACCCGGGTAGGGGTAGCTGCCGGCGACCGAGCCGAGGTTGATCACGGTGCCGCTGCCGCGCGCGACCATCTGCGGCAGCAGTGCGCGGGTCATGTGGACCAGGCCCTGGCAGTTGGTGGCGATCATGGTGTCCCAGTCGTCGAGGTCGGCCGCTTGTGCCGGCTGCAGGCCCAGCGCGAGGCCGGCATTGTTGACCAGCACGTCGATGGCCTGCCAGTCCGCGGGAAGCGCGGCCAGCATCGCATCGATGGAGGCCTGGCGGGTCACGTCCAACGCGATCGGCAGCAGTTGCGGCCCCAGTTCGGCGGCCAGTGCGGCCAGCCGGTCGGTGCGGCGCGCCGCGGCGATCACGCGGTGGCCGGCCTGGACGAATTTGCGCGCGATGCTTGCGCCGAAACCGGAACTTGCGCCGGTCACCAGTACGATCATGAAAAGACTCCGGGGAGAAGGATTGCTGGCTGGTTCTGGACCGCCGCAATTTTAGCTGAAATGCGGGTGTTGGCCGGTGGCCGGGCGAGCGGCAGTCCTTGCTGAAACAGGCGTCGTCCACTAAAATCGCGTGTCATTTTGTCTCGCGTAACTGGCGCAAAACCGCACGGTCGTTCGACCCGGCGGAAGGTGGAAACCCACCGGGGAGCGCGGGATGTCTTCTTCAGTATCGCCGTACGCCTGGGCACCTGTTGTGAACCGACCGAGAGGTCGGCGCATGGGCTTGCCGGCGTGGCGTCATCGCTGATCCCGGCCTTCCTGCGAAGAATCAAGACTTTCCACACCGATTGGAGCCTATTTGATGTTTTCGAAACAGCACACGATTGCCAATGTCGACCCCGAGCTGTGGTCGGCGATCCAGAAGGAAAACCAGCGCCAGCAAGACCATATCGAGCTGATCGCGTCGGAGAACTATGCGTCGCCGGCCGTGATGGAAGCCCAGGGCTCTCAGCTGACGAACAAATACGCCGAAGGCTATCCGGGCAAGCGCTATTACGGTGGCTGCGAATTCGTCGACATCGCCGAGCAGCTGGCGATTGACCGCCTGAAGGAACTGTTCGGCGCCAATTTCGCCAACGTGCAGGCCAACTCCGGCTCCCAGGCCAACCAGGCCGTGCTGCTGGGCCTGCTGCAACCGGGCGACACCATCATGGGCATGTCGCTGGCCGAGGGCGGCCACCTGACCCATGGCATGGCGCTCAACATGTCGGGCAAATGGTTCAAGGTCGTGTCCTACGGCCTCGACGCCAACGAGGCGATCGACTACGACAAGATGGAGAAGCTCGCGCACGAGCACAAGCCCAAGCTGATCATCGCCGGCGCTTCCGCTTATGCGCTGAAGATCGACTGGGCGCGTTTCCAGAAGGTGGCGAAAGACGTTGGTGCCTACTTCATGGTCGACATGGCGCACTACGCCGGCCTGATCGCCGGCGGCGTCTACCCGAACCCGGTGCCGTTCGCCGATGTCGTGACCTCGACCACGCACAAGAGCCTGCGCGGCCCGCGCGGCGGCATCATCCTGTCGAATGACGAAGAGATCGCGAAGAAGATCAACAGCGCGATCTTCCCCGGCCTGCAAGGCGGCCCGCTGATGCACGTGATCGCCGGCAAGGCCGTCGCATTCAGGGAAGCGCTGAGCCCCGAGTTCAAGGCTTACCAGCAGCAAGTGGTGAAGAATGCCGACGCGCTGGCCAAGGCCCTGATCGAGCGCGGCCTGCGCATCGTGTCCGGCCGTACTGAATCGCACGTGATGCTGGTTGACTTGCGCGCCAAGAAGATGACGGGCAAGGAAGCCGAAGCCATCCTCGGTTCCGCGCACATCACCTGCAACAAGAACGGCATCCCGAATGATCCGGAAAAGCCTTTCGTGACTTCCGGCATCCGCCTCGGCAGCCCGGCAATGACCACGCGCGGTTTCAAGGAAGCCGAAGCGACCAAGGTCGGCCACCTGATCGCCGACGTGCTCGACAACCCGCATGACGCGGCCACCATCGAGCGCGTGAAGGCCGAGGTCAAGCAGCTGACCGATGCCTTCCCGGTCTATCAGGCATAACGCCTGACTGACGCCGCACTGACCTGATCGGAGACCGGCGAATGCGCTGCCCCTTCTGCCATAGCGAAGACACCCATGTGCTCGACACACGGGCCTC
>JBDKLN010000083.1:0-13403 GCA_039806045.1 Pseudomonadota bacterium | reverse complement strand
TGCTGTTCATTGGCATCACGCTCAATGGCGAACCGTGGCGTGACAGCCTGTCGCGGTTGGCGACCGAGCAGCTGGGCCGCGAGTTCAGGCTCGAGGGCGACGTGAGGCTGCTGGTCAGCCTGAAGCCAGCCTTGCTGGTGCGCGATGCGCGCCTGTTGCAGCCGCGCGGATTCGCGGCGGCCAACGACGACTTTGCGCGCGTCGGCGAATTGCAGGTGAAGCTGGACCTGTGGCCCTTGCTGCAAGGCCGCTTGCGTGCCGACACGCTGTCGGCCACCGATGTGAGCCTGTCGCTGGTGCAGCGTGACGATGGCAGCAACAACTGGACCTTCGGCAGCGAAGCGACGACGCCCGCAGCAGCCGACAAGGCCGGCGACGCGGGTGGATTCAGCGCCAGCGACGCCGCAGCGATCGACATTCGCCGGCTCGCATTGAAGAACATCCGCGTCAGCTACCGTGGTGACGATGGCAAGCCGATGCAGGCCTCGCTGGACACGCTCGAAGCATCGGCGCCGGCCGGCGGCAAGCTCGCGCTGCGCGCCAGTGGCAAGATCGAGCAGCGGCTGCCGTATGCATTGCAAGTCGATGGCGGCAGCTGGAGCGATTTTGCCGCAGGCCGTCCGGGGTGGCCGCTGGCGCTGACGCTGGACTTTGCGGGCGGGCGCCTGTCGGTGCAGGGCACGCTGCGCGAGACGGACAGCCAGTTGCGTTTCGGGCTGGGCGCGCCCGACCTTGCGGCGTTCGGCAAGCTGCTTGGCATACCCTTGCCGAATGCCGGTGCCGCTGGCGTGTCGGGTGCGCTGCGCTTGCGGCCGGGACGCATCGAACTGTCCGACTTGTCGGGCGTCCTCGGCAAATCGGTACTGGGCGGCAGCATGGCCATCGACTCCCGCGGCGACAGGCCGCAACTGCGCGGCGACCTGCGCTTTGCGACACTGGACTTGCGCCCCTTCCTCGGGCAGGACAGTGAACAGGACCCGCCGACCGACTGGCAGGCGCTGTACAAGAGCCTGTCGAATGCCAGGCTCGATCTCGATGCGATGAAGGAGGCCGACGCCGACCTCAGCCTGTCGGTCGCGCAATGGCTGAGCCTGCCGGGCCGTATCAACAACGCATCCCTGAAACTGCGGCTGGCCGGTGGCAAGCTCGATGTGCCGATCGAGGCGACCGTCGAAGGCGTGCCGCTTAAGGGTCGCATCGCCGCCGATGCCAGCAGCGAGGTGCCGGCACTGCGTATGGATTTCCGCGCGCAAGATGCCGAGATTGGCGGACTGGCCCGCATGCTGACCGGTTTGCCCGGGATCGAGGGACGGCTGGGCCGTTTGCAGCTTGCCATCGCAGCGCGTGGCAGGCAGGGGCGGGAATTGATGCGCTCACTGTCGGTCGAGACGGAACTCGTCAACAGCCGGCTCAGCTATGGCTATGGCGGCGAGAAGTCTGCCGGCAAGCGTGTTGGCTTCACGATCGACAACCTGACGATGGACGTCGCCGGCGACAAACCACTGTCGGGCCTGTTCAAGGGCAGCTTGCTTGGCAAACCGCTGCAGGCCAGTCTTGCCGGGGAGTCGCTGATTGCGGCCATCGACAAAGGGGCATCACCGGTAACGCTGACGCTGCAGTCAGGGAATGTGGCCGGCCGATTTGCCGGCGTGATCGACGGCATGAATCAGCGTGCGGATTTCAGTTTCAGTCTCGGCGCCGGCAAGGCCGGCGATGTCGCGGCCTGGCTGGGCCTGCGTCCGGACTCGACCTTGCCGATCGCGCTGGCCGGCAAGCTGCGCGGCACGCCGCAGAAATGGTCGCTGTCGCAGCTGGTGCTGCAAGTGGGGGACAGCAGCGCGTACTCCGATATCGACCAGGTGCAGACGGCGGACAAATCTCACCTGTCGGTGCTGGTCGATATCGCCAGCGTGAACCTGAAGCAGCTCGATGCGTTGTTTGCCCCTTCGCCGGAGGTGAAACAGGGCGGCGACAAGGACAAGCGCAAGCCTTCGTTCGACATTCCGATCTTGCCGACCCGGCTGGAACTGGACGATGCCGACCTGCGCGTGCGCGCGCGCGACATCCACGGCACGCAACTGGCGCTGGGCGAGATGGGCTTCGACGGTCGCGTGCGCGATGGTTACATGCAGAGCTCGCCATTTTTCGCCACGGTCTCCGGCACCCGTTACGAAGGGGCCGTGATGCTCGACCTGCGTTCGGCCGAGCCGCATGCGCAGCTGTGGCTGTCGGCCGCCGGTGTCGATGTCGGCCTGCTGGCGCGGCAGCTGAAACTGGCGAAGAACATCGACGCCAGCCTGGAGCGCTTGTCGCTGTATCTGGATACGCGTTCGAGCCAGTTGTCGTCACTGATGGCCAACGCGAGGCTGGCGGGTGAAGCCGTGGGTGGCAAATTCGCCTTGCGTGACCCGAATACCGGGGCACAGTTGAAAGCCGTACTCGACCGACTGACACTGTCGGCCGCACCCGGTGAGCGCATTGCGCTGCAGATGGCGGCCAGCATCGACGGCCAACCGGTGCAGGCCACGCTCAAGAGTGCCACCGCCAAAGAACTGACCGACCCGATGCGGCGCGTGCCCTTCGACCTGGCATTGGAGGCGTCCGGCGCGACGCTGCAACTGTCGGGCAGCATGGACCGCGACATTGACGCGCGGGATGTCGAGCTGGCGCTCGAGCTGCGTGGCGAGAAATTCAACCGGCTGGACAAGCTGTTGCGCGTCTCGCTGCCACCCTGGGGGCCTTGGTCGGTGGCTGGACGATTCCGGATGTCGAACCGCGGCTATGCGGTGGACGACATGTTGATGAAGGTCGGAACCAGCTCGTTGAAAGGCCGCGGCCGCATGGATACGAACAGCGGCCGCGCCAAGCTCGATATCGATCTGTCGGCGCCGCTGATTCAGCTGGATGACTTCAAGCTCGACGGCTGGTCGGCACTGGGCGAAGGTGCGGGCAAGGACCACGGCACGGCAAGCGCTAAGCCGGCGACGGACAAAGGCAAGGAGGCGGGCGCCGATGCGGAGGCCTTGCGCAAGAAGGCCCTCGAAGCCAGCGATCAGGTTCAGGCATTGCTGAGCCCCGAAACGCTCAGTCAGGCCGACGCAACGCTGTCCGTGCAGGTGGACCGGGTGCTGTCAGGGAAAGACAGGCTGGGGCAGGGCAAGCTGTCGGCAAAGCTGGACCACGGGCGTGCCGAGATCGGGCCGGTGGTGGTCGAGATGCCGGGCGGACAGGCAACGCTGGCCTTGTCGTATGAGCCGCGCTACCTGAAGGGCGACAACGGCGCGCAGGAGGTGCAGGCCGACCTGAAGATCGACATCGACAATTTCAATTACGGCGTGCTGGGGCGACGCTTCAAGCCTGACAGCGAACTCGACGGCCGCTTCTCGCTGAAGATGGATGTGGCGTCACGCGCGCCGCGCCTGTCGCAAATGCTGGCGCATGGCAAGGGACGCATCGACTTCGCCGTGTGGCCGAAGGATTTGCGCGCCGGCGTATTCGATCTGTGGGCGGTGAACTTGCTGGTGGCGCTGCTGCCGACGGTGAATCCCAAGAATGAATCGACCATCAACTGTGCGGTGGGAAGGTTCGCGCTCAACGACGGCAAGCTGGAGCAAAAGCAGCTGGTGATCGATACCAGCCGCATGCGGGTCACGGGAACCACGGCCATCGACTTCGGCAGCGAGACGGTGCAGATGCGTCTGCAGCCGCAGGCGAAGGCGGCGCAGTTCCTGAGCCTCGCCACGCCGATCGAGGTGCGCGGCAATTTCACCGATTATCACATCGGGCCCAAGCCGGGCGACGTGATCGAGACGGCGATACGGCTGGCGACGTCCATCGTCTGGGTGCCGATCAAGCGGCTTTTTTCTGAGAAGGTGCCCGCCGACGGGCGTGATGTCTGCGTGACGACGCTGCAGTAAGGCTCAGACGGCCGCGCGCAGGGACGCGTGGATCCCGATCGTCGCGCAGGGACGCCAGTCTTCATCGCGGTGTTCGCGTGCCACAGCATCGAAATCGACGGCCGGCAGTGCCTGGCTGTACAGCCAGCCCTGCATCTCGTCACAGCCCAGCGCGCAAAGCATGGCCAATTGGGCGCTGGTCTCGACGCCTTCGGCGATAACGCGCAGCCCGAGGTTGTGCGCCAGCTGTATCAGCGATCGCACGATCACTTCGCTGTCACCCGCGCTGTCGTCGCCAAGGTCGCGCACGAATTCGCGATCGACCTTCAGGCAGGAAAGCGGCAGCTGCTTCAGGTAAGCGAAGCTGGAATAGCCGGTGCCGAAATCATCCAGCGCCACCTTGACGCCTCGCTCATGCAACGCGCGCAAGGTCTCCAGCGTGAGCTCGATGTTCGTCATCATCAGGCTCTCGGTCAGTTCCAGCTCCAGGCAATCGGCAGGCAGGCCGGACGCGGCCAGCGCCTGGTCGACCAGCGTGATCAACTCCAGTCCGTTAAGCTGGCGCAGCGACAGGTTGACCGCAATGCGCAGGCGTCCCAGACCGGCACGGTGCCAGCCCGCGCATTGCTGGCAGGCTTCGTTCAGGGCCCAGGCGCCGATGCGGTTGATCAGCCTGCTTTCCCCTGCCAGCGGAATGAAGCGGTCCGGCAGCAGCAGGCCGAGCTCGGGATGCTGCCAGCGTATCAATGCCTCGGCGCCGACCAGCTTGCCGTCGGCGAGGCTGAGCTGCGGCTGGTAATGCAGCATCAGCTGCTTGTCTGCGAGCGCCGGCGGCAGCGTGCTTTCGATGAGTGCGCGTTCCTGCACGCGGGCATGGATTTCGGCGTTGTAGAACTGGCAGACATTGCGCCCGGATTCCTTGGCGCGGTACATCGCGGCGTCGGCGCGCTCGATCAGCATCGAGGGCTGGTCGCCATCGGACGGGAAGGCGGCAATGCCGACGCTGGACGTGATGTTGAGCACAAAACCGTCGAACGACAGCGGCTCGCAGATCGCGGCCATGATGCGGTCGATGGCCTGGGTGCTCAGTTCGTGTCGGGCGTCGCCTTGCAAGACGAGGATGAACTCATCACCGCCGTAGCGCCCGATCAGGTCTTCGCGGCGCAGGACTTCACGCAGTCGGGCGGAGAGCATGACCAGCAGGCGGTCACCGATGGCGTGGCCATAACGGTCGTTGATGTACTTGAAGCGGTCAAGGTCAATGAAGGCGACCCAGACCGGGAAGCCGTGGCGGCTGGCGTTGGCAAGGATGTCTTCCAGCCGTTCCAGCAGGGCCTTGCGATTGTGGACGCCGGTCAGCGCGTCGTGCGAGGCCTGCCAGGCGAGCTGCTGCTGGCTCTCGCGCAGCGCATCCAGCGCTTGCTGCCGCTCCTGCGCCTCGAGGAAGAGTTCCAGGCTTTTTTGCTCGAGCAGCGCTTCGGCCTGCTTGCGCGCGCTGGTCTCGCGCGCGAGCCGGCGCTGCAGCATGTCATCCCGCGTGGACATCCGCACTCCGGGTCAGCGTGAACCGGGTGTGTGCGCCCTGTTCATCCGCAGGCAAGTCGATGCGGCTGAGCGTCACCGGCTGGCCGAAATGAGCGATGCAGCCTTCGATCAGCCCCTCGGCAAAATCCGCAAGGCCGCGTGATGAGCGGTAGTCGAAGTGCATGCCGCCTTCTGGCAACGCTTCAAAGGTGAACGACGGCAGTTCGGCATCGTAGTAAAGCTTCTTGACCTCGACATGGATGTTGCCGTCCAACTGCTGCAGCAGCTCGAAGGCGCTCTGGTAGTTATTCACGTACTTCGGATGGATCACCGTGAAGCGCTTGAACAGGTGACGGCCGAAATGATTGAGCAGCGCCGGCACGGGCTGGCCGGTCTGCTTTGACAGGTTGACGACCAGCGACACCATCTCGGTGTGCGGATAGGTGCCCACGGTTGTGTAAGCGCCATCGGTCGACAGCTCGGAGGCAGCAATGATCGCATCTGCGATCTCCAGCGAGAATTCATTTTCGACCATGTCGATGAATTCCCGGAATACGATGCCTTTCATTGGGTTGGATCCCTTTTTATTCGCGGCAACAAGATATATCGTTTATATCCGATTGCGCGCGCGCAGGCAAGCGCGGGCCGTGCAGGGAAGCGGCATGCGGGGGCGGGACCCGCCCCCGGACGCTCAGTTGCGGTAAGGCGCGACCGGCAGCACGGGGGCGGTCGCGAAGTTCCTCGGCACCTCGCCGGTCAGCGTCTTCAGGAACGCGACCAGCTGCCTGACATCGTCGTCGTTCAGCTGGCGGCCCAATTGCAGGCGCGCCATGATGCGCACCGCGTCGTCGAGGCTGTCGACGCTGCCGTCGTGGAAGTAGGGCGGCGTCATCGCCACGTTGCGCAGTTGCGGCACCTTGAAGATGAACTTGTCTTCTTCTTTTTTGGTGTCATGCCAGCGGCCCATGTCGCGGCCCTTCAGCTCGGGCATCTCGACGCTGCCGGTCGCTTTCCAGTAGTCCTCGGTCAGGCCGAATTTCTGGAAGGACTGGCCGCCGACGGTGGAGCCGTTATGGCAACCGGCACAGCCATAGCTCATGAATTTTTCGAGGCCGATCTTGGCTTCGGCGCTGATGGCCTTGTTGTCACCCTTCAGGTAGGCGTCGAACGGCGCCGGCGTCAGCAGCGTGCGCTCGAAGGAGCCGATCGCCTTCGACCAGTTCTCGGCGCTGACCGGGTCCTTCTCGTTCGGGAATGCCTGCTCGAACAAGGCTTCATAGCCCAGCGCCTTGAGCCGGCCCTCGGCCTCTTCGAAAGTCTTGTTGCCGTAGGCGAGCGGGCTGAGCAGTGCCTTCAGTGCCTGCTCTTCGACGGTCTGGCGATTGCCGCCGTAATGCTGCGCGACCAGCAGCGGGGTATTGAAGACCGTGTTCGCATTGCGCGGCAGCTTCTGGCCGCGCACGCCGATCGACAGCGCACGCGAGTCGGCGCCGTGGAAGGACGGGCTGTGGCAAGACGCGCAGCTGGTGCTGCCGTCGACCGAGACGCGGGTCTCGAAGAACAGCATCTTGCCAAGCTCGGCACGTTCCTTCGAATGCGGGTAATCGTCGACGCGCGCATGCTCGGGCAGCGGGCTGAACAGACCGCGTGCGCGCTCCAGCAGGGCCTTGTCGGTGTCGGCGGCGGTGACAACAGTCGCGAGGCTGGCGATGCCGAGGGCGGCGATGCCGGCCGCTGCCATCAGCGCGCGGCGGGCGGAGGGATGGAGAGTCATGGTTGGGTCCCGGGTTGTTGTTGGGTTTGCGGGGATTGTGCGCGAAATCCGCCGCACCTGCACGGTGCGCACGAATTTTAGAAGCGCTTGAATATCCCCGAATGCCAGTGGCCGCCGCCTGAGCGGCGCTCGTAGCCGAGCTGCATGTACAGCACGGTATCGGGTGACAGGAAGTGTTCGTAGCCGCCGCCGAATTCCTCGATCGGCTGCCATACGCCGTATTTGCTGAACACCTGCTCGCTGCGGACCAGCACCACCTTGTACTCGCCGCCGGTGACCGGGACGCGAGCCGTGCCTATCCATCCCCACGGGCTGGCATGGGGGCGCGCGAAGGCCGGGTCGCTACCTGCGCCATCCATGTCGCGCGTCGAGTACAGCACCTCGGTCGAGAGTTTGGCCCAGCCGATGTCCTTGAACGCGCCGGCGACGTAGTTGCGCGCGTCGGGCCCGAACAGGTAATAGCCGTTGGATTGCACTTTGCGGCCCGGCATGTCGACGCCGGCATGCAGTCCCCAGTCATCGCGATCCAGGGTCAGCAGCAGCTTGAATGCGTTGGTGTCGCCCACATTCTGGCGGCTGGCATACTGCACGCTGGCCTGCACGCCATCGGCCACCGGGCTGGCCCAGGTGACAGCATCGGGAATCCGGAACAAGCCAATGCTGGCCTGCTGGGCAAGCAGGATCTTGTCCTGCACCAGACCGTCATTGACGAAGGGGTCGACCCGGCTGGCAACGCCATTGATCAGGTCGCGCGTGCGGCCGACCCGCAAACTGCCGAAGTCGCCGTACCACCCGATCGTGGCCTGGCGGTCAAAATGGTAGAGGCTGGCGTTATCGAGGGTGCCCTCGAGTCGCACCTCCATCTTGTTGCCGCCGCCAAGGTCTTCGAAAGACTCGAAGCCGAGCCGCGACGTGTAGTTTTGCCGCATGCCGCTGCCATTACCGGCATACCAGTTATGGCGTACGTCTTGGTCGGAAGCGGGAATGTAGCGGTGGAAGCCGCCGATCAGGCCTTCGTCCAGCACGCCATAGACCTTGATTTGGGCCAGCGCGGTCGCGGGTAGCACGGCCGACATGGCCGACAGCAGCCACCCGGACAGAATTTTTTTCATCGCTTGCGTGATTTTTATGATGTGCTGCGATGCACTAATCATGATTTTGCGTATTGTTAACATAGCACGCGCGTCCTAGACTCCGGTTCAAAAATCCAAAAGACAAACCGGGGGAACCGCCGAAAGCGGGACCAGCACACCATGAGACACCATCGCCGTGCGACGTCGGCATTGCAGGCTGCCGCTGGCCTGCAGGCCCGGCGCGCCGCATCGCCCGCATTGCTCGCAACACTCGTAACACACCTTCCCGCTATGAAGACAATCAGGAATTTTGCCGCGGCCCTCGGCCTGACGGCGGCTGCGCTCGCCCACGCCGCGCCGGCACCTTCGCAACCGGACTGGCAGGACGACCTTCGTCCGCTGCCCGCCGCGGCCTGGAGCCGCGACCGTGCCGCTCATCTGCTGGAGCGCGCCGGTTTCGGCGGCACGCCGGCCGAAGTTGACAAGCTGGCAGCGATGTCGCCGACCGAGGCCGTGCGATCGCTGGTTCGCTACCAGCGCATTCCCGATACGCTGCCCGCCTTCGATGAGTCCGGCGCCTTCGACCCTGGCCTCGATCCGTTTGCTTCCTCGCGTCCGGCAGCGACCGACCTCGGCAAGGAAACCGGCGAATCGCTGGGTGTGAAGGCCAAGCCGGAAGGCAACCGCAAGCTGCAGCAGGTGGCGGACCGCTTCCTGTACTGGGTGCGTGCGACGAAGCTGGAAACCCAGCGCATTGGCTACTGGTGGGCCAACCGCATGCTGGTGACCCAGCGTCCGCTCGAAGAGAAAATGACGCTGTTCTGGCACGGTCACTTCGCCACCGGCGATGAAAAGGTACGTGACTATCGCAAGATGCTGAAGCAGAACATGCTGCTGCGCGCGAAGGCCACCGGCAACTTCCGCGACCTGCTGATCTCGGTCGCGCAGGATCCGGCGATGCTGGCTTACCTCGACGCCGCCGTGAACGTGAAGGGCGCGCCCAACGAGAATTTCGCACGCGAGATCATGGAGCTGTTCTCCATGGGCGTCGGCAATTACAGCGAGAAGGACATCCGCGAAGCGGCGCGCGCCTTCACCGGCTGGAACTACAAGGGCCTGCAGTTCGTGGTCGATCCGTCGCGCCACGACGACGGTCCCAAGACCGTGCTCGGCCAGACAGGCAATTTCGACGGCGTGCAGGTGATCGACATCATCCTGTCCAAGCCGGTGACTTCGGAATACATCGCTGCCAAGCTGTACAAATATTTCGTGCGTGAAGATGTGACGCCGCAGATGCGGGTCAAGCTCGGCAAGCTGCTGCGCGATTCCAAATACGAGATCGCGCCGTTCATGGAGGCCGTGTTCCTGTCGAAGGACTTTTACAGCGATGCATCGGTCGGCACGCGCATCAAGCCGCCGGTCGAGCTGGTGATCTCCACCTATCGCAAGATGGGCCTCAAGGAGGTGCCGGGCATCCCCGACTTCAATGACCTCACCGAATCGATGGGCCAGAAGCTGCTGTTCCCGCCCAACGTCGCCGGCTGGGCCAGCGGCAAGGCATGGATCACGCCGGGCCTGCTGCTGGTGCGTGGCAACTTCATCTATGACACCGTGTATCCGTCAGTCGACTTCGTGCCGAACGACCGCGTCGCGGATCAGCGTTACGGCATCGTGCCGGTGGCCGAGAAGCTGGCGATGGGCAAGGACGTGACCACCGCCACCAAACCGGACGGCAAGGACGTGACGTCGATGTCGATGCAGAACGACCGCGATGAAGACTTCAACACGCGCCTGGCCAGCTACCACGCATGGCGCAAGGCGATCGAGAAGGTCAAGCCCATCCCGCGCGCGCCAGCCCGCATCGATTTGTCGCAAATCGTGCGCGATGCCGGCTGCAGCACCGCGCGGCAGGCGGTCGATCACCTTGTGCTTCGCTTCCTGACGGTGCCGGTCGATGACGCGCGTCGCGAAAAGATCGCGAAACTGCTGGCAGAGGACCTGGGCACCGCCGATCTCAAGCATGCGGATTCCTACATGGAAGAGGCGCTGCGCAACGCGCTGCACGTGATCTTGTCGCTGCCGGGCTACCAGCTCGGCTGATGCAAGGACCGCAATCAGGATACCGAACCGGCGCCATCCAGGGCGACAGGACAACAGGCCAAACATGACCATGAAACACCACCACACGAACTATTCTCGCCGCGACCTGCTGAAGGCGCTGGCCGGCGCCGGCCTGGCGGCCGGCCTGCCGATGGCGCCGTTCATGCCGGCCCACGCTGCCAGCAAGGACAAGCGTATCCTCGTGGTGCTCGAGATGTCGGGCGCCAATGACGGCCTCAATACGCTGGTGCCGTATGCCGACGACGCTTATTACAAGCTGCGCCCGCGCATCGGCATCCGGGCCGACAAGGTGCGCAAGATCGACGACCACTACGGCTTCAACAGCAGCATGAGCGGCTTCGAGAAGCTGTACAAGGATGGCTGCATGGCCATCATCCACGGTTGCGGCTATGAGCAGCCGTCGTTCTCGCACTTCACGTCAATGGCCTACTGGCACACCGGCGTGCCCAATGGCGGCGAGCCCTATGGCTGGCTGGGCCGCGTGGCCGATGCGATCGACCCGCAGCTGACGCCGAACTTCCTGGTCAACATCGACGAGCGCCAGTCGCTGGCCGTGACCGCCGAGCGCCATGTGCCGGTCGTGTTCGACGACCCGGAGCGCTTTGCGCGCAAGGGCCTGCTGCAGAGCCGCGCGCTGCTTGATATGGGCGCCGACGGCAAGGCATCGACACCGTCGCAGAAATACCTGGACGAGATCGCCAGGAGCGCCCGTGATGCATCGCAACTGGTGCGCGCCGCCTGGGACAACTACAAGACCCCGGTCGACTACGGCATCATCCCGGTGGACCTGCCGAAGATCGCGGCCATGATCAATGCGGGGCTGCCGTCGCGCCTGTTCTATGCGGCGTACCGCCACAATGCGTTCGACACCCATGTGCACCAGTCCGAGCAGCACCAGCGACTGCTGTCCTATGTGTCGGATGCGGTGGCCGGCTTCATGAAGGACATGGAGCGCATCGGCCGCGCCGACGACGTTACCATCTTGGTATTTTCCGAATTCGGCCGCCGCGCCGCGGAAAACACCAGCCTGGGCACGGACCACGGTACCGCCAACCACATGTATATCATCGGCAAACCGGTCAAGGGCGGGCATTACGGCAGTGCACCATCGCTCACCGACCTCGATGAAGGTGGTAACCTTCGCTTCACCACGGACTTCCGACGCGTCTATGCGACGATGATCGAGGGCTGGCTCGGACATGCCGACAGCAAAACTTTGCTGGGCGGGCAATTCCCGACCTTCCCGGTCTTTGGTTGAGACAGGCACCCGCAACCCGCGGGTGACCGGTGAAGGCTGCGGCGCTTACAAGGCGCCCGCAGCCTGACATAACCATAAAAACTGACGAAAGAGATCCTTACCATGGCTGCGCATTTCGATCTTCCCGATATCAAGCTGTTCGTCAACATCGCCGAGGCCAACAGCCTCACCCGCGGTGCCGAGCGTTCGCACATGTCGCTACCGGCGGCATCCATCCGCATCAAGAACCTGGAGGAGGGACTCGGCGTCAAGCTGCTGTACCGTACCAGCCAGGGCGTGACCCTGACCCCGCCGGGCCAGGCCTTCATGCACCATGCGCGCCTCGTGCTGCAACAGTTGACCGACCTGCGCGGCGACCTCGCCGAATATGTGAAGGGCTCGCGCGGCCATGTACGTATTTTCGCCAACACCACCGCCATCGCCGAATTCCTGCCGGCGCTGTTGCCCAAATTCCTCGCCACCCACCCGGACGTCAACGTCGACCTGAAAGAGCGCCTGTCGCATGACATCGTGCGCGCCGTCTCCGAAGGCAAGGTTGATGTCGGCATCGTCGCCGGCAATGTGCGCACCGAAGGTCTCGAAGTGCTGCCGTTCCGGGAAGACCGCCTGGTGCTGGTGACCTCAGAGAGCCATCCGCTGGCCAATCGCGAGCGCATCGAATTCAGTGAAGCGCTGGCCTATGACTTCGTCGGCATGATCGAAGCCAGCGCCATTCATTCTTTCCTGGCCCAGGCCGCGAATGCGCTGCACCGCCAGATCAAGATCCGCATCCAGGTCGGCAACTTCGAAGCGGCCTGCCGGATGATCGACGCCAACGTCGGCATCGGTGTCGTGCCGTACTCCGCGGCGTCACGCCACGCGAAGAGCATGGGCATCCGGATGGTCGAGATCAGTGATGAATGGGCCATCCGCAAGCTGCAGATTTGCATCCGCAGCATGCAGGCGCTGCCGCTGTTTGCGCGTGAACTGGTCGAGCTGCTGGTGTCAGAAGGCGCGGCCATGGTCGCTGCCGAAGTGGTCTGACCAGTGCCGGATGGCTGGTTGATTCTGCCGAGAAATCAAGGCCTTGGGGCGCTTAATTCGCCCCTAACCCCAGCTTCCTAAATTCTGAATTGTTCCCGACGCCGGGTTCGGTGAGACTTCGTGCATCACATTGAAGTCTCACTGTTCCATGGCACCTACCCAAGCAGCGCACCAGGACATCCGCGACGCAATCCGCGACCTGTGCGCCCAATTTCCCGCAGACTATTTCCGTCAGGTTGACGAGCAGCGTGGCTATCCCGAAGCCTTTGTCAACGCTCTGACCGAAGCCGGCTGGCTGGCCGCGCTGATCCCGGTCGAGTACGGCGGATCCGGCCTCGGCCTGGTCGAAGCATCGGTCATCATGGAAGAGATCAACCGTTGCGGCGGCAATTCCGGCGCCTGCCACGGCCAGATGTACAACATGGGGACGCTGCTGCGCCATGGCGCCAAGGTCCAGAAAGAGCTGTACCTGCCCAGAATCGCCAGTGGTGAACTGCGCCTGCAGTCGATGGGCGTGACCGAACCGACCACCGGCACCGATACCACCAAGATCAAGACCACGGCCGTCAAGAAGGGCGACCGCTACGTGGTCAACGGGCAAAAGGTCTGGATTTCGCGCATCCAGCACTCGGACCTGATGATCTTGCTGGCGCGCACCACGCCGCTGGCCGAGGTGACCAAGAAATCCGAGGGCATGTCGATTTTCATCGTCGACTTGCGCGAAGCGATCGGCA
>JBDKLN010000082.1:0-9860 GCA_039806045.1 Pseudomonadota bacterium | reverse complement strand
CGCCGTCGATCAGCAGCCAGTCGAAGCCGGCACTGGCGACGACTTCGGCGGCCAGCGCATCGGCCAGGCCGAGGAACAGCCCGACCTGCAGCTTGCGCGCCTGCAGCGCCTTCTTGAATTGGTTGACGGGCATGTCCATCGAATCTCTGTCCTTCTCACGCAAAACGGAATGATATGCTGCCCAGCTGACCGTAGTCCGCGTGGAAGCTGTCGCCTTTCACCGCAGGCGTGGGCCGCGTGAACGACCCGGCTAGCACCACGTCGCCGGCATGGAGTTGTTCGCCATACGGTGCGATCTTGTTCGCCAGCCATGCCACGCCGGTCGCCGGGTGGTTCAGCACAGCAGCGGCCAGACCCGTTTCCTCGATCACGCCATTCTTGTGCAGCAGCGCGCCGACCCAGCGCAAATCCACATCCATTGGCCGCACCGGACGGCCGCCGAGCACGATGCCGGCATTCGCGGCGAAATCGGAAATGGTGTCGAACACCTTGCGCATGACCTTGGTCTCGCGGTCGAACTGCTCGATGCGGGAATCAATGATCTCGATGGCCGGCGTCACGTAGTCAGTCGCGGACAGCACGTCGAACAGGGTCACGTTCGGGCCCTTCAGCGGCTTGCCAAGGATGAAGGCCAGTTCGACTTCGACACGCGGCGCGATGAAGCGCTCGAACGGCAGGTCGCTGCCGGTCTCGAAGAACATGTCATCCATCAGCGGCGCATAGTCCGGCTCGGTGATCTGGCTGGCCATTTGCATCGCACGCGAGGTCAGGCCGATCTTGCGACCCTTGATGGTGCGGCCGTCGGCCAGTTCCAGCCTCACCCATTCGCGCTGGATCGCGTAGCCATCCTCGATCGTCATCTGCGGATGCTGCATCGAGAAATGGCGCAGCTGGGTGCGGGTCTTGCGCGCGTCATACAGCTGGCGCGCCAGGGAAACAATGGTGTCCTGGTTCAGCATGGTCAGGCCTTCGGGGCGGGATTGAACAGTGGATGGAGGTTGCTGTGCTTGCTGTCGAAGACTTCGGGGCCTTCGTCGACCTGCACGGTGATGCCGATATGACGCTTCGCGAACAGCTCGCCGAAATGCGCCTTGGCCGTCGCGGACAAGGCATCGCCGACCCGCTGATGGACGGCGGCGCTGCGCCCGCGCCCCATGCGCAGGTTCAGGTAGATGAATGCATAGTCGCCGGGGTCGCCCGACGCGGCGCCCGTATGGCTGCCCGCCGCTCGCCCGGCAGCGCCGCCATCGGCCAGCGCATAGTGCGCGGCCGGATAGGCGAGCACGCGCGTGCCGCCGGTCGGGAATACTTGCTTGTCGTCGTCATCGCGCACCGCCAGCATGGTGTCGGCCAGCGAGCGGCAGAGCGCGGTCATGTCGGTCTCGCGGTCGAGGTTGGGCGTGTACAGGATCACCAGGTGCGGCATTGCGGTTCCTTGTCTGTGCAGGTTGAACGATGCGAAGCTGCCGATGCGAAGCTGCCGATTCGGTTCAGAGCCGTGCCGAGACCGGCGAATAGCCCTGTGCGCGGCTGGCGATCGGTGCCGGGACTAAGTCCCCTGACTGCGGCGTGACCGGGAACACGACATTGGCCTGCCCGGTGCCGGACGCGCCGAAGTAAGGCGTGATGATCTCGGCCGGCGCATCGTAGCCCGACCAGCCCAGCGCACCGAGCAGCATGGCCGTGTCATGCATGAAGCCTTCGCCATGGCCCTTGGACGCGTACTCGGGCAGCATGCCGCAGAAATCCTTCCATTCGGCGTGCTGCCACATCTCGAGCACGCGGCGATCAAGCTGCTCGAGGAAAGGACTCCAGACTTTGAACGCAAATTCAGGCGCCAGGCCGTTCTGCGCGAAGCGGTGGCTGAGACTGCCGCTGGCAAGGAACGCGACCTTGCCGTCGTAATGCTCCTCGACCGCCTTGCGCATCGCCCAGCCCAGCCGCGCGCTGTCGTCCAGATAGTGCGCCATGCACAGCGCCGACACCGACACTACCCTGAAGTGCTGGTCGTCGTTCATGTAGCGCAGCGGCACCAGCGTGCCGTATTCGGGTGCCAGCGAGCCGTCGTCATGCGCCAGCGTTTCCACGCCCTGCTCGTTGCAGGCCTTGGCCAGGAGACGGCCGAGTTCCGGATTGCCCGGCGCATCGAAGGCCATGTTCTTGATGAAGTGCGGCAGCTCGTTGCTGGTGTACTCGCCCCTGAAATGCGGGCCGCAATTGATGTGGTAGTTGGCATTGACCAGCCAGTGGGTGTCGAACACCACCAGCGTATCGACGCCCAGCGCGCGGCAGCGGCGGCTGATTTCCTTGTGGCCGTCGATCGCATCCTTGCGCGTACCGTGGCGCGGGCCCGGCAGTTCGCTGAGGACCATGGAGGGCACGTGCGTGATCTTGGCGGCTAAGGCGAGTTGTCCCATGGCAGATCGCTTCCTTGTGTGCGGTGTGGTGGTTGTCCTTGCAGGCTGCGCTTACGCACCCCAGTGCGGGATGTGATGCGAACCCATCGAGACGGCGATGTTCTTCGGCTCGCAGAACACTTCATAGCTCCAGGTGCCGCCTTCGCGGCCGGTGCCGCTGGCCTTGGTGCCACCGAAGGGCTGGCGCAGGTCGCGCACGTTCTGGCTGTTGACGAAGCACATGCCGGCCTCGATCGCCGCCGCGACGCGGTGCGCCTTGCCGATGTTCTCGGTCCACACATAGCTCGACAGGCCGTACTCGATGTCATTGGCCAGTTCGATCGCATGCGCCTCGTCGCGGAACGGGATCAGGCAGGCCACCGGCCCGAAGATTTCTTCCTGCGCGATACGCATGCGGTTGTCGACGTCGGCGAACACGGTCGGCCAGACGAAGTTGCCTTTTTCCAGCCCCGCCGCCAGTGCCGGCGCATACGACGGACGGTCGACGCCGCCGCACAGCAGCGTGGCGCCTTCCTTCGGGCCCAGTTCGATGTAGCTGCGCACCTTGGCCAGGTGGCCGGCCGAGATCATCGGGCCGATGATGGTCTTCTCGTCCAGCGGATCGCCGACGGTGATACGGCGTGCGCGCGCTGCGAAACGCTGCGCGAATTCCGCATAGATGCCCTGCTGGACCAGGATGCGGCTGCCGGCGGTGCAACGCTCGCCATTGTTCGAGAAGATCATGAAGAGCGCCGCGTCGAGCGCACGGTCGAGGTCGGCATCGTCAAAGATCACGAACGGTGATTTGCCGCCCAGCTCCATGCTGAACTTCTTCAGGCCGGCCGCCTTCACGATGCGGTTGCCCGTCGCGGTCGAGCCGGTGAAGCTGATGGCCCGCACGTCCGGGTGCGTGACCAGCGGCTCGCCGGCCTCGGCGCCATAGCCATGCACGACATTGAGCACGCCGGCCGGCACACCCGCTTCGAGCGCCAGTTCGCCGAGGCGCGCTGCGGTCAGCGGCGACAGCTCGCTCATCTTCAGCACGGCGGTATTGCCGAACGCGAGGCAAGGCGCGACCTTCCAGGTCGCCGTCATGAACGGCACGTTCCACGGGCTGACCAGCGCGCACACGCCGACCGGATGGAACAGCGTGTAGTTCAGATGCGTCGGCGTCGGATAGGTATGACCATCGACGCGCGTGCACATCTCGGCAAAGTAATGAAAGTTGTCGGCCGCGCGCGGCACCAGTTGCTTGCCGGTCTGCGAGATGGTCTGGCCGGAGTCGCAGGTCTCGGTGCGGGAAATTTCCGGCACATGCTTCGTGATCAGTTCACCGAGCTTGCGCATGATCTTGGCGCGCTCAGTGGCAGGCGTTGCAGCCCACGCCGGGAATGCCGCCTTCGCGGCGGCCACGGCCGCATGCACCTCGGCTTCGCCGCCGGCCGCGACGTCGGCCAGCACTTCCTGCGTGGCCGGGTTCACGGTCTCGAAATACGTGGTGCCGGCAACGGCACGGCCATTGATCAGGTGATCGACTTTCACTCTTTGGGCTCCTTGTTAAGCGGTGCTCAGCGGCCGAAGGCATCATCGCCGACGATGCTGTTGACCAGTCGGCCGATTTGGTCGATCTCGGTCACGACTTCATCGCCCTCATTGACATTGACCACGCCGTCCGGCGTGCCGGTCAGGATCACGTCGCCGGCTTGCAGGGTCATGAAGCTGCTCAGGTATTCCATCAGCGCGGGAATGTCGTTGATCATGTTGGCGGTGCTGCCCTGCTGGGTCTGCTGGCCATTGACGAAGGTGCGCAGCGCCAGCGCGTGAGGATCCTGCACGTCTTCTGCATCGACCAGCCAGGGACCGAGCACGGTGCCGCCGTCGCGGTTCTTCACGCGCATGTTCGGCCGGTACCAGTTCTCCAGATAGTCGCGGATCGCATAGTCATTGCAGACCGTGTAGCCGGCCACATGCTGCATCGCATCCGCCGCCTTCACTTGGCTGGCGGTACGGCCGATCACGACCGCCAGTTCGCACTCGTAGTGCATGAATGTCACGCCAGCCGGACGGCGCGTCACGCCGCGATGGCCAACCAGGCTGCCCGGACCTTTGAGGAAGGCCAGCGGCTCGTCCTTGGTGGTGATGGTCAGCTCCTTCGACAGCTCTTTCACATGGTCGGCGTAGTTCAGGCCGAGCGCGATGATGGTGCCAACCTCGAACGGCGGCAGCCAGACCACCGCTTCCTCGGCCAGAACGCGGCCATCGGCCAGCTGCACACCTTGTTCGTGCGGCGTTGCGCGGTGGATCGCACCTGCGTAGGCGACTCTTGCCGTCTTCATCGTGCGCCCTCCCCGGCAACATAGCGGTTGGCCAGCGGCGCAAGGCCGTCGATCTCGATGCGCGACTGCTGCCCCGGCTTCACGCGCGGTGCGCCGTGTGCCACGCCCAGCAGCACGACATCGCCCGGCGACAGCGTCATGAAGTCGGTGATATCGGCCAGCAACTGCGCGACGCCGCGGATGCGGTCGCCGGTCGTGGTCTGCTGCACCAGCTGGTCGTCGATGAACACCTGCACGCCCAATGCGTCCGGGTTGGCGATCTGTTCGCGCGGCGTCACGGCCGGGCCCAGGGGGCAAAAGCCGTCGCGCGCCCGGAAGCGCAGCGAGGGGCGATAGAAGCTGTCATGCGGCAGGCACAAGTCAGCGACGGCGAGATAGCCGGCGACATGGTCGAGCGCGGTCTCGACGCTGATGCGGCAGGCAGTACGGGAGATCACGATGCCCATGCTGGCGCCCAGCTCCAGCTCACGCACGCCATCGTCGCCGACCGGCACCACGATCGCCGCGCCATGCGCGGCCAGCGTATTGCGCGGCTTCTGGTACAACACCGGCGCCACCGGGGGCGCCTTGTAGGGCGCCTGGTTGACGGCGTCGCCGAGCGCGTCCAGCGCCGGGCGATGATTCAGCAGCGCGCCATAGACGATGCCCGACAGCGCGAATGGCCGCACCGGCACGGACACGGCCGCTGCAGCACCCTGCGCCGGGACTCCCACAGAACTCCCCATGCACCCTCCGGAATTCACTAGCATGTTAGTAAGAACAGGTGCCCATTCTATTTACTCACATATGAGCAAGTCAATATAATGGACAAAATTTTTCCCGAAACAAGTGCCTGCAGCCGTCGCCTCCAGAGCCCGTACCGCCCATGCCCAAGAACCCCGTGATCAAGCGCCGCAACCTGCCCCTGCTGATGCTGCAGGCGCGTGAAGCCGTGTTTTCGCGCTTCCGCCCCCTGCTCAATGAAGCCGGCATCACCGAACAGCAATGGCGGGTAATCCGCGCGCTGCTCGAGCAAGGCCCGCTGGAGCCGCGCCAGATCGGCGAGATCTGCTGCCTGACCAGCCCCAGCCTGGCCGGCATCCTGGCGCGCATGGACGACCTCGGGCTGGTGCGGCGCGAACGGCTGCCGCACGACCAGCGACGGGTGCTGGTGTCGGTATCGCCGGCCGGCGAGGCGCTGGCAAAACGACTCGCGCCGCGCGTCGAGGCCGCCTACAAGGCCTTCGAGGCGGCGGTCGGCGCTGAATTCGCTGTCGCGTTGTATGCCTTGCTGGACAAGCTGATCGCGACGCTGGGCACCGAAGGCCCCCCGGAAGACGGCGAACCATGAAGGCGTAAGGAGGCAAGGCGCGACTGCGCGCCGGCCAGAATGCGTTATTCTCACGGCAACGTGCTTGAGCCGGAACGACCCGCTAGACGGACGGCGGTCATGAACACGCAGCACAGGGACGGAGACCCCTGTTTGATCGACACCCACAAAAAGGATATCAACGTGTCTGGAAACGTATCTAGCCCGACCGGCTTGTTCGATGTGACGGAAGCCATCGACCGCCGCTTCTCGCCGCTGCAAAAAATGATGTACGTGCTGGCGGCGCTGGCCATGATCCTCGACGGCTTCGACGGCCAGCTGATCGGCTTCGCGATCCCGTCGATCATGAAGGAATGGGGCGTCACCCGCGAAGCGTTCTCGACCGCCGTCGCATCCGGCCTGTTCGGCATGGCCATCGGCAGCGTGGCTGCCGGTTACATTGCGGACCGCATCGGTCGCCGCCTGCTGCTGGTGGCCAGCGTGTTCCTGTTCGGCGGCGCGACGGTGCTGATCGGCTTTGCACCGGATGTCGGCGCGATCACCGCGATCCGCTTCTTCGCCGGCCTCGGCATTGGCGCCGCGCTGCCGAGCGCATCGACGATGACGGCCGAATACACGCCGAAGCGGCTGCGCACGCTGGCGGTGTCCGCCACCATCATCTGCTACCCGCTGGGCGGCATGCTGGCCGGCCTGTTCGCCGGACAAATGCTGCCGGCGGCCGGCTGGCGTCCGTTGTTCTTCGTCGGTGGCGCGATCCCGATGGTGTATGCCGTCGTGCTGTTCTTCACGCTGGGCGAATCGCCGCGTTACCTGGCCCGCGTGCAGGCACGCTGGGAGGAACTGCGCGCCATCCTCGCGCGGATGGCCATCGAAGTCCCGGCCGGGCTCGGCTTCCATGACGGCCAGCAGGAAGAATCCGGCGAGCAGCGCGCCACTTTCTCGACGCTGTTCTCGGCCGCCTATCTGCGCGACACCGCAGGCATGTGGATCTGCTTCTTCATGACGCTGCTGTCGATTTACAGCGCGTTCTCGTGGCTGCCGACCATGCTGACGGCCGAAGGCCTGTCGCCGAAGCTAGCCGGCATGGGCCTGACGGCGTACAACCTCGGTGGCGTGATCGGTGCGATTGCGTGCGCGATCGCGATCAACCGCTATGGCTCGCGCGCGTCGATGATGGTGTTCTGCCTGATGGCCGTTGTCACTGCGTTCGCGCTCAAGGGCGTGGATGTGCGCACCGATACCGACACCTTCCTGCTCGGCTTGGGCGTGCATGGCTTGTTCATGAATGCGGTGCAGACCACCAGCTACGCGCTGTGCGCCCACCTGTATCCGACCTGGATGCGTGCCACGGGCACGGCATCGGCGCTGAGCTTTGGCCGACTTGGCGCGATCCTGAGTTCCTTCGTCGGCGCCAGCGTGATCACGGCCGGTGGCGCGACCGCCTACCTGAACTTGCTGGGTGGCTCGATGATCATCAGCCTGGTGGGACTGGCGCTGATCAAGAACCATATCCCGCGCAACGAGAAAGTGGCTGCCTGAAAGTCGCTGGGTCCCGGCCTTCGCCGGGACGACTTCTCAAGGGCGATCGGCCGTCAAACGTCATCCCGGCGCAAGCCGGGATCCCGTGACTTTCTTGAATGTCGCCGAGCAGTCACTGCGGCGAACCGAAAAAAATGCCCGTCGCTGGCTGAAACGACGGGCAAGGGCCAAATCCAGGGCCTGAAATTTATTCCGTCATGGCGGCAGCAACGCCTGCAGTCCGGTTTCGTTGCAAATGTTCCAGAGCCGCTTGAACACCTGCCGCATTTCATCCGGCGTCGCCGCCTTGCCGAAGTCGGCCAGCTGCAATGCCTTGGCTTCCAGCTCGGGACGCGTCAGCGTATTGCCCGGATCCCCTTTCGGTTCATCGACACGCCCATGCAGCACGCGGCCATCGCGTGTGTGCACGGTGACCTTGCCTATCCAGTAGGCCGGATAGGCGCCGTCGACTTCTTCATCCAGCACCATCTTCACGCGCACACGGAAGTCGGCGACGTCCTCATCCTTGTAGTGCGCCTCGAATTCATTGACGCCGGCCGCGCCACGCAACGCAACCATGGCCAGCACGGTGCCCATCGAGAACTTCGCCTGGTGCACGGTCTTCGGGTCCACCACCGGCCCCAGCACGTCGATCGCACCCTGATGCACCTGCGTGATCACTTCCGCGATGTCGGCTGCAGCCAGTCCGTGATCGCGCATCACTTTCTGCAAGGCGTCGGCAGCCGGATGCGTGTGGCGGCAGCTGGCGTGGTACTTGAACGAGGTCTCGATCGTGGCCCAGCGCTCGCCGAGCCGGTCTATCAGGGCCGACGGGTTGGCGGCCTGCGACATGCCGGCGCCCATGCCCTGCTTGCCTTCGAGGATCTGCTTCGCGCCGGTGAAGCCCTTCTCGGCCAGCAGCGCGGCGGTCAGGCCATCGGCCGCGGCCTTGCCGGTATGCAGTTGCTTCGAGTCGGCGGCGTCGCGCAGGAATTCCCACAGGCCCGCGGCCTGGGTGCCGGCCGAGCCCATCGCATGCTGCATCTGTTGCGGGTCCAGACCGATCAGGCGCCCCACGGCAATCGCGGAGGCGACCGTGCCGGCAGTGCCGGTGGTGTGGAAAATCTTGTAGTGCGAACGGCCGAGGAATTCGCCGATGCGGATGCCAGCCTCGTAGCCGGCGATGGCAGCCACGATCATGTCGCGGCCCGACAGGCCGCGGTCTTGTGCGACGGCCAGCACGGCCGGGAAGATCACGGCCGCCGGATGGAACACCGAGCCGTTGTGCACATCGTCCTGCTCTGCATAGTGCGAGGCTGCGCCGTTGACCAGTGCCGCAAACAGCGGCGAGGTCTTGCGACGCGAGATCAAGACCTCGGCGCGCCCATTGGCTGGCCCTTGCTCTGCGGCGAAGGCTTCGATCGCCCGCACCGGGCGCCCGGCCTTGCCGGCCAGCGCGGAACCGAACCAGTCGAAGAACAGGTCTTCGGCACGGCGCAGCACCGGCTCGGGAATGTCGTCGTACCGTAGCGTGGACGCAAAGTGCGCCAACTGCATGCCGGGGGCGATGGTGTCTTTCATCATGATCTCCGTCGCGCGCCCGTGTCAGAACGAACGCGGCAGGCCGAGCACATGCTCGGCCACATAGGAAAGGATGAGGTTGGTCGAGATCGGCGCCACCTGGTACAGGCGAGTCTCGCGGAACTTGCGCTCGACGTCGTACTCGGCCGCGAAGCCGAAGCCGCCATGGAACTGCAGGCAAGCGTTGGCGGCTTCCCACGATGCATCGGCGGCCAGCATCTTGGCCATGTTCGCTTCGGCGCCGCAGGGCTTGCCGGCGTCGAACAGTTCACAAGCCTTGTAACGCATCAGGCTCGCCGCCTCGACGTTCACATAGGCTTTCGCGATCGGGAATTGCACGCCCTGGTTCTGGCCGATCGGGCGGCCGAACACCACGCGCTCTTTCACGTACTGCGTGACCTTGTCGATGAACCAGTAGCCGTCACCGATGCATTCGGCCGCGATTAGCGCGCGCTCGGCATTGAGGCCATCGAGGATGTACTTGAAGCCCTTGCCCTCTTCACCGATCAGGTTCTCGGCCGGGATCTCGAGGTTCTCGAAGAAGAGTTCATTGGTCTCATGATTGACCATGTTGCGAATCGGCCGGACTTCCATGCCCTTGCCGATCGCTTCGCGCAAGTCGACGATGAAAATCGACATGCCCTCGGATTTCTTGGTCACCTCGGCCAGCGGCGTGGTGCGCGCCAGCAAGATCATCAGGTCCGAGTGCTGGATGCGCGA
>JBDKLN010000081.1:0-23702 GCA_039806045.1 Pseudomonadota bacterium | reverse complement strand
CGACGACGGCATCGGCGGCGATCTCCTGCTGTTCCGGCAGTTCGTCCCAGGTCAGTTGCTCGGCCACCGAGTATGCGGCTTCCTTGGGCACGGTGCGCCAGTTGTCGATCGAGCCGGTCGGGCAAGGCGGCACGCAAGCGTTGCAGCCATTGCAGATGTTGGCATCGACCACATAGTTGCGATCGTCATGCGAGATCGCATCGATCGGACAAGTGTCCTCGCAGGTATTGCAGCGTATGCAAACCTCGGGGTCGATCAGGTGCTGACGAATCAGCACCACGGCTTCCGGCGCGCCCATGCTGTTTCCTGAATCAGTTGAAGCGAACGTATTCGAAATCAACCGGCTGGCGGTTGATGCCCACCGGCGGCGGCGCGATCCAGTTGGCCATTTTGCCCGGCTCGACCACGCGGCCCATCAGCGAAGCCACGTAGGCGCGGTCCTCTTCCGACGGCAGCCAGTTGCGGACATTGGCCGCCCATTCGGCTTCCGAAATCACGCGGCCATCCGGCGACACGCGAATGCCGGCGAAGGTGCCGATGTGGCGGTTGAAGGCCTTGTGCGGCGCCTGCAGGCGAAAGGCCAGGCCAGCTTTTTCGATCACCTTGTTCCAGCGGCCGATGCCGGCGATAGAATCCTTGATGTAATCGTCGCGCAGCACTTCGTTCAGCGAGTTCAGCATCGGCACTTCTTTCTCGACCAGCTTGTCGCCCTGCACTTCAAGGATCTTGTAGTGCTCGCCTTTCAGCCTATGGTCGTCGCCGCGCTTGGTCTCTTCGTAACGGCCCTTCAGGCCCGACGTGTAGAAGGTTGCTGCATTCGACGACTGATCGGCACCGAACAGGTCGATGGTGACGCTGAAGTGGAAGTTCAGGTAACGCTGGATGGTCGGCAGGTCGATCACGCCATGCTTGCGCACCTGCTCCGGATCTTCGATGCCATGCTGCTTCATGACCTCGACGGTGCGCTGGATGGTGCGCGAAATGCCCGATTCGCCGACGAACATGTGGTGCGCCTCTTCGGTCAGCATGAAGCGGCAGGTGCGCGACAGCGGGTCGAATCCCGACTCGGCCAGCGCGCACAGCTGGAATTTGCCGTCACGGTCGGTGAAGTAGGTGAACATGTAGAAAGCCAGCCAGTCCGGCGTCTCTTCATTGAAGGCTTCCAGGATGCGCGGATTGTCTTCCGAGCCTGAATGACGGTGCAGCATCGCTTCGGCTTCCTCGCGGCCATCGCGACCGAAGTACTTGTGCAGCAGGTAGACCATCGCCCACAGGTGGCGGCCTTCTTCAACGTTGATCTGGAACAGGTTGCGCAGGTCGTACTGCGACGGGCAGGTCAGGCCGAGGTGACGCTGCTGCTCGACCGATGCCGGCTCGGTGTCACCCTGGGTGACGATGATGCGGCGCAGGTTGGCGCGGTGTTCACCGGGCACGTCCTGCCAGGCAGCTTCGCCCTTGTGCTCGCCGAAATTCACCTGGCGACCTTCATCTGCGGCGGCCAGGAAAATGCCCCAGCGGTAGTCGGGCATCTTCACATGGCCGAACTGCGCCCAGCCATCCGGCGTGGTGCTGATCGCGGTGCGCAGGTAGACATCGAAATTCTGCGAGCCATCCGGACCCATGTCATTCCACCACTGCAGATAGTTCGGCTGCCAGTGCTCGAGCGCGCGCTGCAGCGTGCGGTCTTCCGACAGGTTGACGTTGTTGGGGATTTTCTCGCTGTAGTTAATGGTGCTCACGATGTCTCCTCTTGAGTACTACAAAAGAATTCTTAAAAAATTTTAGTTTGTATTGTTGATGGCTTGAAAACCGTAGCGAGCGGTCCGGGTCCGGTTTGAGCAACGCAGTCGTACGTGACGTACGACGAGCATCGCAGGGCCGGAATCGGATCGCGCAGTCGGTTTGCAGACCATCAAACGCGGTCGAAGTCGAATTTCGACTTGTTGCCGCTGCCGTAGACCTTCAGCGCGCCCAGTTCGCCAACGGCGTTCGGGCGGTTGAAGATCCAGTTCTGCCATGCCGACAGGCGGCCAAACACGCGGGTCGCCATGTTTTCCTTGCCGTTGAAGCGCAGGTTGGCTTCCATGCCGGTCAGTGCATCGGGCGACATGCTGGCGCGTTCTTCCAGCGCCATGCGGATTTCGTCGGCCCAGTCGATGTCATCCGGGTTCGAGGTCACGAGGCCCAGCGCCAGTGCGGCATCGGCATCCAGCGGCTGGCCGACCTGTGCCTTGGCCGCTGCGATCTGCGCTTCATCTTCATAGAAGCGGCGCGCGAGGCGCGACTGGCCGGTGACCATCGGCAGCAGGCCGAAGTTCATGGCCGACAGCGTCAGCGCCGGTGCTTTTTCCGGCGTGTCCGGCAGCGCCAGCATATAGCTGCGGTCGGCGGCGAAGGCCAGTTCGGCCAGCGTGCCGGCGAAGCACGAACCTTCGTCGATCAGTGCGAACAGGCTGCGCGACGATACGTCGATGCGGCCAAAGGTGCGGCGGATCAGGCCGATGGTCTCGCGCACCAGCCAGTGCGACTGGTTCGCCTCCATCGCCTGGTCGCAGGCCAGCACCGCTTGCGCATCGCCGGCCGTCTTCAGCAGCCAGGTGCCGATCTCGATTTCATTGGTGCGCAGGTGCAGGATGGCGTCGTCCAGTTCGCGCGCCATTTGCAGCGGCCACCAGTTCACGCCGGCGGCTTCGATGCCGGCGATGTCGGTCGGCTGCATCGACGATGGCGCCTTGACGGTGAGGGTCGCATTGCGTGCGGCACGATCGATGGTGACTGACACGAATTCATAGTCGACACCGTTGTCATGGAAGTTGCGCTTGAGCGGGGTCAGCTGCACGCCCTTGCCATTGGCAGGACGATCGCTGTGCGCTGCCAGCTGCTGAGCGCGTGCGCGCACGACGTCGGCAAATTGCGCCGGCTTTGCGATCTCATCAACCAGCTTCCAGTCTTTCGCACGCTGCCCGCGCACGCCTTCCGACGTGGTGCAGAAAATGTCCGCATGGTCGTGGCGCACTTTGCGCTTGTCGGTCAGGCGCGTGAGGCCGCCCGTGCCCGGCAGCACGCCCAGCAGCGGCACTTCGGGCAGGCTGACTGACGATGAGCGGTCGTCCACCAGGATGATTTCGTCGCAAGCAGCGGCGAGTTCGTAACCGCCGCCGGCGCAGGCGCCGTTGACAGCCGCGATGAACTTCAGGCCCGAATGCTCGCTCGAGTCTTCAAGACCATTGCGGGTCTCGTTGGTGAATTTGCAGAAATTGACCTTCCACGCATGCGTGGATTTGCCGAGCATGAAGATGTTCGCGCCCGAGCAGAAGATGCGGTCACGGCCGCTGGTGACGACGACGGTGCGCACTTCCGGATGCTCGAAACGGATGCGCTGGACGGCGTCGTGCAGTTCGATGTCGACGCCGAGATCGTAGGAATTGAGCTTGAGCTTGTAACCCTCGCGCAGGCCGCCGTCTTCATCGACCTTCATGGTCAGCGTGGCGACGGGACCATCGGTCGCCAGCGTCCAGTGACGGTATTTGTCCGGCGAGGTCTCGTAATTGACGACGAAGGGGGCGCTCATGGGTCTCCTCTTGCAATATTCTGCATTTGATTTGGTTAAACGCACTATATTGCAGTTTCAGCGACCGGTCAACGCGAATCAAGACTTTCGGCGCATACACCCACAATGTCGGGGGAATTAGGCTCCCCTGGCACCCAGGCTTGCGGTCGTGGACCGTCAGACCGTTGCCTTGACTTGGTCGAGCAGGCGCTCGAAGGCCGTATCGACGCCCATCTCGCTGGTGTCGAACGTCTTGTCAGCTTTGGAATAGAACTGGGCGCGGCTTTCGAGGATACGTTTCAGGTCATCCATCGCTTCATGATTGCCCGCCATCGGTCGCCGGTCGCCCTGCGCCAGCACCCGGCCCATGTGGTCTTCCGGCGAGGCCTTCAGCCACACTGTATAACAATGCGACAGTAGCAGGTTGAAGGTGGCCGGCTCGGAAACGATGCCGCCCGGGGTCGCGATCACGACCTGCGGGTGATGGTGGATCACCTCTTCCAGAGCGCGCTGCTCGTAGCGGCGATAAGCCGCCTGACCATACAGCGCGTGAATTTCGTCGATGCTGCAACCCGCCAGCATCTCGACCTGCTGCGACAATTCGATGAAGGGCATGCCCAGCCTCTCGGCCAGCAGCCGCCCCAGGCTGGACTTGCCGGCGCCGCGCAAGCCGATCAGCGCGATACGCTGACGGCGGCTGGCCTCGCTGGTAGTCGAAGCAAACAAATCACCCAGCACGGCCCTCGCCTTCGCCATCTCTTCATCGCTGCGTCCGCGCAAAATCTCGCGGATCATCAGCCAGTCGGGCGATGAGGCTGTTTCGTCGCCGGTCATTTCGGCCAATGAACAATTCAATACACCGCACAACTGGCGCAGGAACTGTATGGAGGCATTGCCGACGCCGGATTCGACGTTGGCCACGTGGCGCTCCGAGACGTCGGCCAGCTGAGCCAGCGTTTTGCGTGTCAGGCCACGGCGCGCGCGCAGCAGCTTGACCCGCTCGCCGAGCGCGGCGAGGAAGGGATCCTTGTCGGTATCGTGGTTCGAGTTCATCGGTGTAGGCTGTCGATGGCGCAGCTTTCTTGACGCACGCAACATATTGCATATAACATCGGCGCCAGATGCATTATAAATTCATGCCCTCGAATCAACAAAACAAATCAAAGGGCGAGGAGACACGTCAAATGGGGCAACCTGAATTCCAGCAGCTCATCGCGGGGCTGACGGCCGAGATCGCCGGTCGTCCGCTCGATGCCGCACTGGCCGAACACCTGAATGGCCGGCACGGCCCTGGCAGCGCGCTGTATCAGCAGATCTTTGATGCCTGCCAGTCCGGCATCGCCGACGGCTGGATGTGCAAGCACGAAGGCGGCGGCATCCGTTACGGGCGCGTGGTCAAGCCGCTGCCCGACACGCATGGTTTTTCAGTCGACGTGGTCGACATGGACCATGTCGTCGGTCCGCACCACGTGCATCCTGAAGGTGAAATCGACCTCATCATGCCGCTCACCGACGGCGCGCGCTTCGACGGCCATCCGGCCGGCTGGTGCGTGTACGGCCCGGGTAGCGCGCACCAGCCGACAGTATCTTCCGGACGCGCACTCGTTCTTTACCTGCTGCCGCAAGGCGCGATCGAATTCACCAAGGCGGCAGCGTAAGCGCCGCTCCACTACGGGGACCCCATGACGACTTTCCTGAACAACTACCTCGGCGGCCAATGGCAACAAGGCGGCAGCGCAGTCCACACCCTGCTGGACCCGATCACTGGCGAAACGCTGGCAGCCACCGGCGGTGCCGCCCAGGGCCTGAAGGAAGGCTTTGCGTTCGCGCGCACCGAAGGTGCGAGGGCCCTGCAAGCGATGAGCTATGGCCAACGCGCCGCGATGATGTCGGACATGGTGAAACTGCTGCAATCGAAGCGCGATGATTACTACGCGATCTCGCTGGCCAACTCCGGCACCACCAAGGCCGACTCCGGCGTCGATGTCGATGGCGGCATCTTCACGCTGGGCTTCTACGCGAAGCTGGGTGCCGCGCTCGGCGATGCGAAGACGCTCGCCGATGGCGCCGCTGCGGTGATGTCGAAGGACCAGCTGTTCCAGTCGCAGCACCTGATGGTGCCGATCCGCGGCCTCGCGCTGTTCATCAATGCCTTCAACTTCCCGAGCTGGGGCCTGTGGGAAAAGGCCGGCCCGGCGCTGCTGTCGGGTGTGCCGATCGTCGTCAAGCCGGCCACGGTCACCGCCTGGCTGACGCACCAGATGGTGAAGGACGTGGTCGATGCCGGCATCCTGCCGCCGGGTGCCATCTCCATCGTCTGCGGCAGCTCGGCCGGACTGCTCGATGCACTGACGCCGTTCGACGTGCTGTCCTTCACCGGCTCGGCCGATACTGCGGCCACGATCCGTGGCCATCATGCGATCGCGCGTGATTCGGTACGTGCCAACATCGAGGCCGACAGCCTGAACGTCAGCATTCTTGGTGAAGACGCACAGCCGGGTTCCGAGGTTTTCGACCTTTACGTCGACAACCTTGTGCGCGATATGACGATCAAGAGCGGCCAGCGCTGCACGGCACCGCGCCGCGCGCTGGTGCCCAAGGCCCTGATGCACGCGGTGGCCGAAGCCGCGGCAGGTAAGCTGGCTGCCATCCGCACCGGCAATCCGCGCAATGCGGAGACAACGATGGGCTCGCTGGTCAGCCGCGAGCAATACGACAGCGTGCAGCAGGGTCTGGCCCTGCTCAAGGGCGAAGCCAGCGTGCTGTTCGACGGCGGCGCGCAACCGTTGCTGGATGCCGCCGACACGTCGGCCTGTGTCGCACCGACCTTGCTTGGGGTGCGGGATGCGGATGCCGCCACGCTCGTCCACGACCATGAAGTGTTCGGCCCGGTGTCATCACTGATTGGCTACCGCGACACCGCGCATGCGATGGCGATCGCCCATCGCGGCCTGGGTTCGCTGGTGGCCTCGGTCTACAGCGCTGACAACGCCCTGCTCGCCTGTGCAGCGACTGAACTGGCGACCTCGCATGGCCGCGTGCACCTCGTCAGCCCGGACGTGGCCAAGACCCAAACCGGCCATGGCAACGTGATGCCGGCCTCCATCCATGGCGGCCCCGGTCGCGCCGGTGGTGGCGAAGAACTCGGCGGCGTGCGCGCGCTGGGCTTCTACCATCGCAAGAGCGCAGTCCAGGGGCCGGCTGCGGCGCTGGAGCTGGCGAAGCAAGGCAGCACGACGCTCAATTACTGAAACTGAATCCATACTCGGCCACGAAGCCGGCAACTGGCCGGCAAGTGCGCCGGGTATGCCGTGCCGGCACCGCAGGTGCCGGATCTGTGACGCGATTCGCGACACCGCAAAGGCAGCATGCGCAAAGACGCAGCGCCCACTGACAGAGTGACGGCAGCCCCGGGGCCCACCAGGCCGCTGCCGCAGGAGGAGACAACATGCACACAGAGCGCAAGGCGCCGCCGGCGCGCTTCAATTTCGCTCGCCATATCCTGGCCGTCAACGGCGGCCGGCATGGCAAGCTCGCCTACCGCGACGACAAAATCGACCTCAGCTATGGTGAACTGGACCAGCGCGTGCGGCGCTTTGCCGCTGGCCTGCTGAAACAAGGCCTGCAGACCGAGCAGCGGGTGCTGCTGGTCATGCTCGACACCGTCGACTTGCCGGTGGCCTTCCTCGGCGCGCTGTACGCAGGCGTGGTTCCGGTGCCGGTCAACACGCTGCTGCCGGCCGAGAATTACGCTTACATGCTCGAACACTGCGATGCAAAGATCGCGATCGTGTCCGACCTGCTGCTGCCCACCGTGCAGCAAGCGCTGGCGCACACGCAACGCGCCATCCCGCTGTTCATCTCGGGCGCAGCGTCCGACGCCGGCCAGCCTTTCGATGCGCTGCTTGCGCACGACCCGCTGCCCGACGCGGCCGACACGCATGCTGACCAGTTCGCTTTCTGGCTGTACTCGAGTGGCTCGACCGGTCAGCCGAAAGGCACCGTGCATTCGCATGCAAACCTGTACTGGACGGCCGAGCTGTATGGCAAGCCGGTGCTGGGCCTGCGCGAAGATGACGTGGTGTTCTCCGCAGCGAAGCTGTTCTTCGCCTATGGGCTGGGCAATGCCCTGACCTTCCCGCTGGCGGTCGGTGCCAGCGTCGTCCTGATGGCCGAACGGCCGACGCCGGATGCGGTGTTCAAGCGGCTGCTCGATGGGCAGCCGACCATCTTCTATGGCGTGCCGACCTTGTACGTGGCCATGCTGGCATCCGACAAGCTGCCCGCGCGCGAGCAAGTGAAACTGCGCCTGTGCACCTCGGCCGGCGAAGCGCTGCCGCGCGAAGTCGGCGAAAAGTTCACCGCGCATTTCGGCAGCGAGATCCTCGATGGTCTGGGCTCGACCGAGATGCTGCACATCTTCCTGTCGAACCGCAGCGGTTCAGTGCGTTACGGGACCACCGGCCAGCCGGTGCCTGGCTATGAAGTGGAACTGCGCGATGAGCTCGGCCGCCCGGTCCCTGAAGGCGAGGTGGGCGACCTGTACATCAAGGGTCCGAGCGCGGCCCACCTGTACTGGACCAATCGTGAAAAGAGCCTCGGCACCTTCCAGGGCCCCTGGGTCAAGAGCGGCGACAAGTACGTGCTGGACCGGGATGGCTACTACACCTATGCCGGACGCAGCGATGACATGCTGAAGGTCAGTGGCCAGTATGTGTCGCCGATCGAAGTCGAATCGGCGCTGATGGGTCATGATGCGGTGCTCGAATGCGCGGTGGTCGGCAAGACTGATGCCCAAGGGCTGACCAAGACCGTCGCCTATGTCGTGCTGCGACAAGGCCATGCCGCGGGCAACGACATCGAGGCTGATTTGAAGGCCTTCGTGAAGACGCGGCTCACACCGCACAAGTACCCGCGCGAGATCCACTTCACCGCCGAGCTGCCCAAGACGGCGACTGGCAAGATCCAGCGCTTCAAACTGCGCGAGCAGGATGCACACTGACCTGCTGCCTTTGCGCTGGCAAGGGCGCGACATCCGCATCGAATATCGCTGGGTTGGCAGCAGCGAGTCTGCCGCGCCGGTGATGGTGTTCCTGCACGAAGGGCTGGGCTCGGTCACGCTGTGGAAGGATTTTCCCGACGCGTTGTGTACGGCGCTCGGCCTGCGCGGCCTGGTGTGGTCGCGTCCCGGCTATGGACGCTCAACCCCGCGTGCCCGCGACGATCACTGGGCGCCCGACTTCATGCACCGCCAGGCGCGCGAGGTACTGCCGGTCCTGTTCGATGCACTGGGCATCCGGCGGCCCTGGCTATTTGGCCACAGTGACGGCGGATCGATCGCGCTGCTGCATGCATCGATGTTCCCGGATGCACTACGTGGCGCCATCATCCTCGCGCCGCACATCATGGTGGAAGAACTCAGCGTCACCAGCATTGCACAGGCAAAGATTGCCTATGAAAGCCAGGGCCTGCGCGAGCGCCTGGCCCGCTATCACGATGACGTGGACTCTGCGTTCTACGGCTGGAACGATATCTGGCTCTCGCCCGCGTTCCGGGACTGGACCATCGAAGCCGAACTCGATGCGATACGCTGCCCGCTGCTGGCCATACAAGGCGAGGAGGATGAATACGGCACCATGCAGCAAGTACTGGGCATTCGTGATCGCCTGCCGGGCACCGAGATACTGGCGCTGCCGGCCTGCGGGCATTCGCCGCACCGCGACCAGCCGCAGGCCGTGATCGACGCCGTGCAGCGCTTCATCGCCGCGCACGCCTGAGCGTCGCACGGACATCTGACGCGACACGCGCCTGACTGCGCTGCAGCGCCGATCTTTCGTACAATATCGGCTGCGGCGCCGGTAGCGCCGAACATCCACGCCGACAAAATCCATAAGATTCGCCGCATGAACCCGCACTTCCTCAACAAGCGCCTGTCACACCAGCTTGGCTATGCCGGGCTGCTGCCCTTTGTCTTCATGCTGTTCGGGGTCTGGTTTGCCGATGTCTCGTGGCTGCAGGATTTCGTCAAGGGTCAGCTGGCCTACGGGATCGTGATCCTGTCCTTCCTCGGCGGCGTGCACTGGGGCGCAGGCATGCTGAGCAGCGAACTGTCGGCAGTCGACACGAAAAAGGCGCTGATGTGGGGCGTGACGCCGTCACTGCTCGCATGGAGCGCGACGCTGTTCGGCGGCTTCGGGTTTGCGGTGCTGATGGCGGGCTTTGTCGCCGCACTGAAAGTGGACCAACAGCTCTACCCGGCCTATGGCATGCCGGACTGGCTGATCGACCTGCGCAAACGACTGACGATCGTCGTCGTGCTGGTGCTGATGACTACCGTGATAGGCGCGAACCTGCGCGGCTGAATCGCCGGCGCAGGCATCGCGCCTGCAAGGACTTACGCGAGTTCGTCTTCTTCCGAAACCCTTGGCTTGCCGTCGACTTCGCTCATGCGCATGCGCTTGCGACGGTCACCCATCAGTTCGCGCAGTTCGCGAATGCTGAGGTCCGTGACTTCGTGCATGCGGATCAGCAGCGATGCGCCGACCGGCAAGGTGCGGTGACGAATTTTGCTGATGACCGGCGGACGCACTTCCAGTGCACGCGACAGCGCAGCATCATTCTTCAGGTTCAGCTTCTGGATCAGTGCATCAAGAAGGCGGTTAGGGTCGTAACCTTCTTGCGATACCAGAGGATGTTTGTCCATCACGTCTCTCCCCAGCAGTTGGTATGAGTGGCAATGGTCAATTTTTTAGAACCATTACCCCCGAGCAATTACTCGAATGCTAATTTATATGTCATCGGGGCAACATTTTCAAGGGTTTCATGAAAATATTTGTCTGCTAACCCGGAAAATTGTGCAAACCTTATTTATTTGAAAATCAATCGACTGCCCATCAACCGACTTTTCCTGCCAAATCAGACACTTGCGATTTTCAATCAGCTTTTCGGCAATGGCCGCAAAAATGCCTACAAGCAGCTGCCGGAAAATCAGGACAAGGGCGAAAAAAAAGCACCCGTTACCGGGTGCTTTTTCAGGCATCAACGACGTGAGTCGGTAAAGTTCCTGCTTACTTGCAAGCGGCCCTTGCCTCTTCCAGCAAGCGTTTGCCGTCATAGCCTTTGGCATTCATGTCAGCCACCCACTCATCAGCCAGCTTGGCAGTCGCAGCGATCCAGCGTTTGATCTCCGCTTCGGACAAGGTGTAGAAGGTGTTCTTGCGCGCTACGGCAGCCTTGCGGCCGGGTGCCGCATCGTCGGCAAACACCTTGCCGACCCAGGCCGACTTCTCGGCACCGCTATTGGCGTCGATGACCTTCTTCAAGTCCGGCGGCAGGCTGTCGTACTTTGCCTGATTCATCCCGAACAGGAAGACCGTATTGAGCATCTGCGGATAACCGGGCGGGGACTCGGTGTGGAATTTCGTGATTTCCTCGAACTTCATCGACGGCACCACTTCCCATGGGATCAGCGCGCCATCGATCACGCCCTTGGACATCGCCTCGGCTGCCTGCGGCAGCGGCATCGGCACTGGCGTGGCGCCCAGCGCGGTGACCATCTTGGTACCCTGTCGCGTCGGCGCGCGCACCTTCAGCCCGCGGAAGTCTTCCATCATCTTCACTTGCCGCTTGGTCGTGTGCAGCAGCGCGCCGTCGTGCACATGGAACAAGATGGGCTTGATGCCCTTGTACTCGGCCTGCGCATTCTTCATCACGTAATTCCAGGCGCCGCGGCTGGCGCGCTCGGAATCGAACACCATGAACGGCAGCTCGATCGCTTCCGACACCGGGAATCGGCCCGCCTGATAACCGGGAACGGTCCAGACGATGTCGGCCACACCGTCTTTCGCCTGGTCGAACAGTTGCTGTGGCGTGCCGCCCAACTGCATTGCCGGATAAATCTGGCACTTGAGCTTGCCGCCCGACTCCTTCGCGATCGTGTCGCACCACGGCACCATGAAGTTCTGATGCGCGGTCGACCCGGGCGGCAGGAAGTGATGCACCTTGAGCGTGACGGCCGGGGCCGCCGCCGCGCCCCCGGCAAGCGCCAGCACGCCGATAGCCAACAGCGCGAATTTGCGGAGCATCCGATTTGCCATGGTTCCGTCCTATCTCTGGGAGGTGAAGTATCAGGCGCCGAAGGTGCGCACCAGGTAAAGCGAGAGCGCCGGGAAGAATACCAGCAGCACGATGCGGAGCAAATCCGATGCAAGGAAAGGCAGCACGCCTTTGAAGGTGTCCATCACCGGTACATCTTTCGCCATGCGATTGATGATGTAGATGTTCATGCCAACCGGCGGATGCACGAGACCAATCTCGACCACCATCAGCGCCAGGATGCCAAACCACACCGATTTGTCGGCGACCGTCATGCCCCAGAAGTCCAGGCCCATCACGATGGGATAGAAGATCGGGATCGTCAGCAGGATCATGGCCAGCGAATCCATCACGCAGCCAAGGAAGATGTAGATCAGCAGGATCGCGAACATCACCGACAGCGGCGGCAGTCCGCTGTCCTTCACCCATCCGGCCAGCTCGGCCGGCATCTGCGTGATGGCGAGGCCCGCATTGAGCATGTCGGCGCCCAGCAGCACGAGGAAGATCATGGCCGTCGCCTGCGCGGTGCCGGTGATGCTTTTCATCACTCCGTCGATGCGCATGCCACCGCTGACCACGGCCAGCACTCCGCAGGCTGCTGCGCCGATTGATGCGGCCTCGGTCGGATTGGCCCAGCCGTCATAGATGCCGACGATCACCACCAGAAACACAAGCAGGATGGGCACGACGCCGGCGAGCGACCGCAGTGCCTCCGGCAGCGGCACGCGCTCGCCGGCCGGACCGGCATCGGGCTGGAATGCGACCACGATGCGGATCACGATCATGTAGCCAAGCATGGCGATGAGGCCGGGGATGACCGCCGCCATGAACAATTTGCCGATCGACTCCTGCGTCAGCACCGCATAGATCACCAACGGCACCGATGGCGGGATCATGATCCCCAGCGTGCCGCCGGCCGCCAGCGCGCCAGTCGCCAGCGATCCGGCGTAGCGGTAACGCCGGAGCTCCGGCAGCGCGACCTGCCCCATGGTGGCCGCCGTGGCCAGCGACGAGCCGCAGATCGCGCCAAAGGCCGCGCACGCGCCGACCGCCGCCATCGCAACGCCACCACGAAAGTGTCCGACGAAACTGTTCACGCACTGGAACAGCGCGCGCGACAGGCCACCGTGGGTCGCGAACTGCCCCATCAGCATGAACAGCGGGATCACCGCCAGGTCGTAATTGGAGAAGCGTGCGTAGGCGACGTTCTTGAGGGATGACAGTATCGGCAACCACGAGAAATCGTTCATCACCAGGAAACCGCCAGCGCCAACGATGAACATGCCGATGCCTATATGGATGCGGATGGCCAGCATCAGCAGCAGTACGGCAAACATGATGAGGCCGATGGCCATGCCCGTCAGGTCGTTCATGCCGTGCCGCCTCGCGGGGATGCGAGTTGATGGCCATGCGAAGCCATGCGCCAGTACAGGCAGGCGTTGTACAAGCCCGCCAGCGCCAGCAGCACAAAACTGGGCACCATCGCCGCCACCACGGTCCAGACCGGCCATAGCAACAGCATCGATGCCTCGCCAGCCTCCTTCAGCGAGGCAGCGCCCGCGCCGGTGCGCCAGGCGATGGCAGCGGCAACCAGTGCCAGCAGCACATGGGACAAGGCATCGAGGCGATGCCGGAATGCGGGCGACAGGCCGGCGGTGAAGAAGTCCACGCGCAGGTGATGGTGCTCCATCTCACAGTGCGCCAGCATGGCGGCCGATGCGACCGCCGTGCCCATCTGCATGATCTCGATATCACCCGCCACGGGCGAGGCTGCCAACTTGCGGCCGACGATCGATACGATCGACATCGTCACCAGCGCAATGAATCCGGCGCCGCCGGCGATGGCGAATGCACGGGTCCATCCATGCAGGCGCCGCCCCCAAGGGCCGAACGCCACGGCCGCCTGCGCCTCCGACGCGCCAGCGAGTGCTGCATCCTCCATGCTGCCTCCTTCGGTAGCGGGTTGTTCCCGTCTTGATTTTTAATCTCCGGCAATCATAACCGCGATAGTGAGGCATCGGCCATATTCGCCGCGGACTCGACGGCGCGCTGCGGCCAATCGCCTACCCGCTGGGCGGGTCGTCTGCAATCCGATGTCGATTCCGGTAAGATCGTCCGTACACCAAAAATAATTCACTCCGGAGACACTCATGATGCTGCCCCTGGTACGCGCCCGGCTGGTGCCGCTATGGTGCTTCATGCTGCTGGCCATGCTGTCGCTGCCGGCAGCGGCGGTCGATTGGAAGCTGATTTCCGAAACCGAGGATCCCGACAAGGTCATCAGCTGGTACGTCGACATGGGCAGCATCGTGCGCGACGATGACTACTTGCGCGCCTTTCTTCGCACCTCGTGGTCGATGCCGCAGTACGCCGAGGATGGAACGCTCTACCAGTCATCAACCTATTTGAATTATTTCGATTGCGATGCGCGCAAGATCGCGTACACCGGCAATACCTACTTCGCAGGTGACGAGCCGGATGGCACACCGGTACATCAGGAGCCGGAAAATCCGGTGTCTCGGCTGAAGTTCCAGTCAGTGGTGCCGGGTTCGGCGGGCGCGATGCGGCTGGACTTCGTGTGCCAGTACCGTTCCAAGAATTTCCTCACGCGTGCCAGGATGATTGACCTGCAGGGCTGATCCCGCTGCCGAATCATCGGCGAGCGCATGTCTGGCCTGCCAGGCGCGATGGCAAACCAAAAAAAACGGCGGGGTCCTCCCCCGCCGTTTTTCATGACTGCGTCACAGGCGCCGATTCAACCCAGCGCGACGGCCAAACCCCTGACCGGCGTCGACGCAAGCTGAACATCCCCGGACAGTTGGCCACCCTCCTCGATGACCAGTTTGCCGTAACGCACCTTGCCGGTGACTCGCCCGCTCGCATACACCACCAACTTCTGGCGGACAGTCAGGTCGCCATCGAATTCACCACGAATTTCAGCGATGTCGAATTCGGCGCTGCCGATGAACGCTCCTTTTTCTGAAATTTGGATGACGCGCGAATCAATCGTTGCCTCGACTCGGCCTTCGACCACCAGCGTATCGCAATCGGTAATTTCAACGCCCTTGAGCTTGATGTTGGGACCGACGGTGAGCTTGCTGCGCACATCCGATCCTGTGACGACTGCAGGCGCCGCCGTCGTTACCGCCGGTGTGGCGATCGACGCTGGCACCACGCGCGGCGTCAGCGATGCTGGTGCCGATGCCACGGCGGCGCCCGGCAAGGATGATGCAATCGACAAACCGCTGACCGGCTTGTCGGACGCAGGCTTGTCGCTGGCGGGGGCAGCCTTCGCTTCCGTGACGCTTTCGCGCTTGCCGAAAAATTTTTCTGACTTGAGCATGGAATCTCCTGGATCAAATGATGGCGCAATGCAGCGCACTGAGGCTTGGGCTATTGCAGGAGATTAAAGTTCCAACGCTGCAGCAAAATTTTTTCGACGGTGAAAGATTGATGAAGACGCCAAGGTGCGTGACAGACCCACCGGCGAAAAAAAACCGCAGCTCAAGCTGCGGCTTTTTCTTTCGTCCTGACCGATGACGAAGTCAGCATCGTCCCGATCAGACGCGGCGCTTGTATTCGCCGGTGCGAGTATCGATTTCAATCTTGTCGCCCTGGTTGACGAACAAAGGCACCGACACTTCAAAACCGGTCGCGATCTTCGCCGGCTTCAGCACTTTGCCGGAGGTATCGCCCTTGACGCCCGGCTCGGTATAAGTGATTTCGCGCTCAACGGTGGTCGGCAGTTCGACCGAGATGGCCTTGCCGTCGTAAAACACCACTTCGCAAGCCATGCCGTCTTCGAGGTAGCTGATTGCGTCGCCCATGTTTTCGGCTTCAACCTCATACTGGTTGTAGTCGGTGTCCATGAACACATACAGCGGATCGGCGAAATAGGAATAGGTCGCTTCCTTGCGCTCGAGGACGACGATTTCGAATTTTTCATCCGAGCGGTAAACGACTTCCTGCGCTGCGCCCGTCAGCAGGTTCTTCAGTTTCATCTTGCAGACGGACGCGTTGCGGCCCGACTTCGAGAATTCGGTCTTGATCACGACCCAGGGCTTGCCTTCGATCATGAACACGTTGCCGGCGCGGAGTTCTTGTGCGGTTTTCATAGTGAGATAGCCAAAAAGTTCGGAATGCGTGCTCGCCTGCGCGGGCCAGGCCCTGTTGGCGGTGAAGACGATCATGATCCTCAAACAACGCGAACATCGCGCAGCGATGCGGACGCTGGCACGGCGTTCAGACGCGGCCAGCGGCTTGTTGTCAAAGGCTCCGGGATTGTTGTCTGAATTACCAGCACGCGGGAGTCAAAGCGCTGGCATTCTAACCGATTTTGCCCGCGAACTCGATCAGCCCTGCTGCCAGCTCAGTCTGCGCGCCCAGTCGTGCCGCCCAATGGCCGGCATGCAAACGCCAGGCAGGCAGCGCCGCCAGCAAGGCCGGCCAGCCGGGGGCATGGCTGCCCGCGCCCGCGCGCAAGTCGCTGCCATCCTCCGGCGCCCCGTTCCAGCGTCTCATCGCGCCTGTGACCAGGCCCGCCAGTTCCGGTGCCATGCCGGACGTGTACAGCGCGAGGAAGGCATCGAGCTTGACGCGGTGGGCGTCATCGTCCTGTGGGTAAAACTGCCACAGCAGCGGACACTCCGCCCATTGCGCTCGCACTGCGCTGTCCTCGCCGCGCACGAAGTTCAGGTCGCAACTCCACAGCAGCTGATCGTAATCGTCCGGCTCGACGAAGGGCATGCCATGCAAGGTCAGCGAACCCGTCGTGCGCGACTTCCCGACCGGCGGCGCCAGCGGCGTCACGCCTTCGGGTATCACGCAATGTACCGTCGGCCCCGACGCCATGGCCGCGAACAACCCTTCCACATCGGCGCCCGGATAGCAGAACAAGGAAACCAGCGGCGCGCCTTCTGGCACATGCACGTCGAGATGCCGGAGGAAGGCTTGCCTGTGGCCGCCATCGAAGGCGCGCCGCCGGGCGTCATACCCGGCTTCCTTCAGCAATCCGCCGGTACCGGCGCGGAAGCCGGGGAAATAGAAGTGTTCGGTCAGTTTCAGGCGCGGGTGCGGTGACGGCAGCCCATGGCTGCCCGCCACCCAGTCCTCGGCCGACAAGTATTCCAGGTTGAGCCAGGCCGGCGACTCAGCGCGCGCCGCCATCGCCGACAGATAGTCCTCCGGCAGCCGGCAGCCAAAGGCCGCCACGACAAGGTCGGCCGCTTGTACCGCCGGGCTCACCAGGGCCCCGCCCTTGCGCCAATGCCGCAGCCGGAATCCGTCGAGCGTCTGCTCCGGCAAGTCCGGATCCATCGCCGGGCGCAGCCGCCGGAGCCGCTGCAGGTCGTCGATCCACAGCGTGACCGCCAATCCCCGCGCCGCCAGCGCGCGCGCCAGCCGCCAGCAGACGCCGGCATCACCGAAATTGTCGATGACCTCGCAAAACACATCGGCCGAACGCAGGGTGCGCATGGATTCAACAGGGGCGCCGGGGCGCCGTCATCAGGGAGACCGAAGCCTACGCAGGCCGGCGCAGCCGCGCAAGCCCTCCCGGTTTCGTTGGTTTCTCGGGTGAAATTTGGCAAAAAAATTAACTTATGACAAAGTTGCACAAAATCACGATTGGTAACGTACTGCATCAAGGATTCGATCATCATCCCATTTCTTTGACACCGGGAAACTCGCATGTATCAGCTAAAGGAAACACCTGAGCGCCAGCGCGAGCCCGAAGCGGGCCTCTCCGTCGTCGAACTGCCTTCGCGCGAATCCGATCGCTATGACCAGCGCTCACGCTGGTATGTGCCGATACGCATCAAATTCGCGATTGCGATCAGCGCCGCCACGGCCTGGATGCTGGCGTCCGTCGCGTTGGCAAGTCCCTGGGCACATGAACTCGGCTCCTGGGTCACGATGCCCGTGGCCTGGGCCATCGTCGCCGGCATTGCGCTGATACCCGGTTTCATGAATGCCTTCCTGCTGATCAGCCTGGCGATGGACCGCCGGCCTTCCCATGCGCCGCTGGAGAATTATCCGGGCCTGACCGTGCTGGTCGCGGCGTACAACGAAGAGGCGACCATCGTCGAGACCATCGAGAGCATCGCGCGCCAGCAGTATCCGGGACCGCTGCAGGTTATCGTCGCGAATGACGGCTCGAAGGACCGCACGGCCGAACTGGTGCGCGAACAACTGCCCAACTACCCATGGCTGCAATTGCTGGACCTGAAGCAGAACGTCGGCAAGGCCAATGCGTTGAACGAGGCGCTCAAACTTGTGTCGTATACGCTCACCGCCACCGTCGATGCCGATTCCTGGCTGTTCCATGATGCGCTGACCAGTATCGTCGAGCGCTATTTCCACGACCCGAAGAACACCCGTGCCGTGGCCGGTGCCGTCCTGGTGCGCAACTCGCGCGAGAGCTGGATGACGCGTGCGCAGGAATGGGATTATTTCCAGGGCATTGCCGCCATCAAGCGGGTGCAGTCGATGTACCAGGGCACGATGGTCGCGCAAGGCGCGTTCTCGCTGTACGACACTGCCACGCTGAAGAAGGTCGGTGGCTGGCCTGATTGCGTGGGCGAGGACATCGTGCTGTCATGGAGCATCCTCAAAGAGGGCTACCGTATCGGCCATTGTGAGGATGCACTGCTGTTCACCAATGCACCGGCCACGCTGATGCAGTTCGCGCGCCAGCGCAAGCGCTGGGCGCGCGGCATGGTCGAGGCTTTCAAGAAACATCCGGGCATCCTGCTGATGCCGTCACTGCCAACGACCTTCGTCTACTGGAACCTGTTCTTCCCGTTCCTTGACCTGATCTTCACCACGGTCTTCATCCCGGGCATCGTGCTGGCAATGTTCGGCTATTACTGGATTGCCGGCCCGATCACACTGGCCCTGGTACCGATGGCGATGGCGATGAACTACTTCATGTATCGTATCGGCCGTGAGCTGTTCATCGAGAAAGGGCTGAAGGTACGGTTCAACCCATCGGGCTTCTTCATTTACACCCTTTTCTACAGCATGATCATGCAGCCGGTATCGCTGATGGGCTACCTCGCCGAAGTTCTCAACCTGCGCAAGACCTGGGGCACCAAATAAAACAAGAACGCCATGACTGACACTGCCATGAACATCTTCGTCCCGCATCGACCTGCCCGCCGCCGAAAACCGCAGACACCCCTGCTGGCTGTCTCCCTGCCGGCTCTGGTACTGGCTGCAGCCCTGCCGGCAACCGCAGCCGCCGAAGGCTTGCGCGCCGCTGGTGGCGGCGGACTTTATTATTCGACCGATAGCGAAGGCTTCAGCAGCCGTCGCTGGTCGATCGACGGCATGGCCCGGTACCAGCACCTTGATGACAAGCTTGGCGTCCGTTACACCAATTACGAGTTCTCGAAACCGGGCTGGAGCCGCAGCGGACAGCAACTGCGCCTCGTCGCCAACCAGTTCGATCGCAAGACGCTCGAAGGCTGGTCGGTCGAGTCGGGGATGTTCCAGGCGGCGAGCAAAGATTTGTTCACGCTGGATGCCACCTGGCGCAAGGCGCTGGCACCGGGACGCTCGTATGAGCTGTTCCTGAACCGCGATTTCGTCGAGACGGCCACCGCCATCGACAATGGCGTGTCGTATGACTTCGCCGGCGCTGCCATCGACTATCAATGGGCGCCGAAATGGACGACGGTGGGCCTGGCCGGCGTACAAAACTTCTCGGACGGGAACCAGCGCCGCCACCTGCGCGGTCGCCTGATCTACCAACCATCGCTGGATATCGGACTCACCACGCAGCTGCGCTATCGCTGGTATGACAGCAGCAAAACCGATGTCGGTGGTGCCTACTTCAATCCGTCTCGATATGACGAGATCATGCTGGCGGTCGGCTGGCGACAGCGCATCAACAACTGGCGCACCGCGGTGACTGCAGGGGTGGGCCAACAGCGCATTGACGCCGGCTCAGCCACCACGACCCGTCTCGCGGAAGCGTCGGCCGAACGACAGATGGATGGCTATGCGCTACGCCTGCGCGCCGGCTACACGCACGCGGCGAGCCTGGCAGCGTCGGACCCGAACTACTGGTATCGCTTTGCCGCGATCGACCTGCTGATTCCCTTCTGACGCCGCTGCGGCAGGAAACTAGCCTCATTCCCACTCCATCTGCAGGTACAGCAGTTCGGCATTGCGCGGATTGGCACTGTCGAACAGTAGCCACTGCGAACGCTCAGCTTCCGCCGCACGCGCTGTCACCTGCTGCAGCTTGAGGCCTTCATCCAGGCCGCGGCGCACATCATCCTGCAGCGATTGCAGGTAGCGCCGTTGCTTGTCGAAATAAGGGCGCGCATCGGCCACCACCGGTCCATGCCCCGGCACCGTCCGTACCGCACCCGATGCGGCCAACACCTTCATCGCTTCCAGCCAGCCCTTCAGGTCGCCGTCGAGCGTCGGCGTGCGCTCCAAAAACAGCAAGTCGCCCGCCCACAATGTGGCCGTCTTCTCGTCCATCACCGTCAGGTCGTGGTCGGTATGCGCGGACGGCCATGCACGCAGCAGCAGCCTGCGCCCGCCGAGGTCGATCGCCAGCGCATCCTGCACGGTGCGGGTCGGCAGCACAATATGGCTGCCTTGCGCCGCCTCACCCAACATGCGCGCAAGGTTCTCCTCGTACAAGGGCCCGCGCGAGCGCATCGCGGCCGGCAGCTTGTGGTGGCCAATGAATGCGGGCTGGTCTTGCGCGAATGCGGCATTGCCGAAAATATGGTCGGAATGCACATGGGTGTTGATCACATAGCGGATGGGCAGCGACGAACGGACCCGGATAGATTCGCGCAAGGCACTGCCGACGCGGAAGCTGCCACCGGTATCGATCACGGCGATCGCTTCCTCGCCGATCACGAAGCCAATGCTGGCGATGTCGCCGTGGTAGCCATCGCCGAATTCTTCATGCACGCCCTGGTGCACAAAGACGCCGGGCGCGATTTCACTGACTTCCAGCGGCGCTGCGGACAATGCGGATGTCATCGACCAGGCCAGTGCAGCGATCACCGCTGCAAGGCCGTGCCGCCAGCGATCGTGCGCCACCTGCCAGCCTTCCGTGGAACGACAGAAGATTTTTGCAAACCGGGACACGGGCGAAATCATGCCGGCGCGCACCTTCACGCACCGGCGCCGGTGTCGGCCGCGCGCTCCGCCGCAATCTGGCGCAGTGCCTGTTCGAATACGTCGGCCGGTTGCCCGCCCTGAATCAGATAGCGCCCGTTGACGATCACGGAAGGCACCGAGTGGATGCCCTGCTCCTGATAGAACTGCTCACGCGCCCGCACTGCTTGCGCATACTCGGTGCCGGCGATGATGGCGTCCGCCTGCTGACCATCGAGCCCGGCGGCCAGGGCCGCATCACGCAGCACGCCGGGGTCGGAAGGATCGCGTCCGTCGGTGAAATACGCGGCCAGCAAAGCCCGCTTCAGGCGACGCTGTGCCTCGGCGCCTGCCGACTCGCCCGCCCAGTGCAGCAGGCGGTGGGCATCGAAGGTGTTGTAAATGCGCTTGCGCGCGCCGGGCGTGAACTGAAAGCCTGCGTCGGCGCCGCGCTGGTACAGGTGCTGCTGGTTCTGCTCGACCTGCGCCGGCGTGATCTGGTACTTGCGCGTGAGATGTTCGATGATGTCCTCACCACCGGGCGGCATGCCGGGGTTCAGTTCAAAGGGCTGGAAGTGCAGTGCGACGTCAAGTTCGTCGCGTACACTGTCGATCGCTTTTTCCAGCGCGGCGAGCCCGACGGCACACCATGGACAAGCCACATCGGAAACAAAGTCTAGGGTCAGGGGAGTGTTGGCAGTCGTGGCGGTCATGGTGTTGGTGTCGTGGGTTAGCGGGCGTCGCCGCGGGCAGCAAGGTTTGCGCCGGCCGGCGATGCAAAGATGCTAGCACGGCACCCTCGCCTCGCGCCGCGCCTGCCCCTGGGGGCCATTGCCTGCGACGGGACACGCTGCTAGCCTCGTCCATCGGGCGCGGCATTAGCTGCAAATAATGAAACTTCTTATCCTCTTCGGGAATATCCGCTGATGCCGCTGCATACGCAGACTGCGATCTTCATGATCTGCCTGGTGTACTTGCTGCTGCATGCATCGGTCTGGTTCGCGCTGTCGGAGCAGCAGAACAACCAGCTGCGCCTGTGGTGCGGGTCAGGCATTCTGTCGGGCATTGCCATCGTCTTCCTGTCGCTACGCGAGCAGGTCGGCGACCTGCTGTTCATCCACGCCGGCCAGTTGCTGATGGTGCTGGGCAATGCCGGCCGCTTGATCGCACTGCGCTGGTACCTGCCCTATTCAATCAGGACCGCGACTGTCGTGCACCTGGCAGCGGGCCTCGGTTTCTATTTTTGGATCGCTTACTCGTTTTTTTCGGGCGTGTCCGAACAAACGCTTGAAATCGCGTATCACGGTTTCTACGCCGTCGTCTGCATCGAGTATTTCCTGGTCGGCTGGCAAATGCGCCGCAATGTGCAGCCCGGCTCACTGGGTCCGCGCGTGCTGATGCTGGGTGGCCTGGTCCTGTGGTCGTCGCTCAGCTTCAAGGCAGTCATGGTCGCGGCCGGGCTGGGCGCGCCGAATATCTATGCGCCCGGCATCGACCAGTATGTGCTGATCACGGGCCAGTTCATCGCGATCCCCCTGATCAATATCGGCTTCCTGCGGATCTTCCTCGATCGTCGCGAACAACAAAACTTGCAGACCCAGCGTAGCCTGGCCGCTGCGGAAGAACGTGCCAGCCTGCTGTCGCAGCACAAGGCCGAGTTGCAGGATTTGCTGATCGAGCGTGAGGAAATCATCCGCCAACTGACACTGTCGAACAAAACGGCAGGCATGGGCGCGCTGGTGGCCAGCCTCGCCCACGAACTCAACCAGCCACTGTGCGCGATTGGCCTCAATACCCAGCTGGTGGAACGCAAGCTCAGCTCGTCGGATTTCGACCTGCAGGAAGCGCACCGTTTTCTCGAATCCATCAATGCCGACAATCGCCGGGCCGCGAACATCATCACCAAGCTACGCAACCTGTTCGAGAACCGCAAGGAAGGCAACGAACCTGTCGATTTCGATGCGCTGGTGCGCGACACGCTGGCCTTGGTGGAATCTCGTGCGTGCTCGGAGAATGTCGCCCTGCGACCGGCATTGGGCGCCGACGTGATTCTGAATGGCGACCACACCCAACTGCAGCAGGTGCTGCTCAACCTGTTCAACAATGCATTCGACGCGCTGGGCAGTGTCGCGCAGGCCGACAAGCACATCGACGTGCAGACCAGCCTGCGCGGCGGTCGATTGCAGTTGATCGTCCAGGACAACGGGCCCGGCATTCCCGTGCCAATGCAGTCTTCGGTGTTCGAGCTGTTCAAGACCACCAAGGCCGAGGGCATGGGCGTGGGCCTGTGGCTGTCCAAGACCGTGGTCAATGCGCACCGCGGCGACATCCGCTTTGTCAGCCAGCCGGGCATCGGTTCCCGTTTTGAAGTCGACCTGCCGGCCAGCTGAACAAGCCGCGCCCTGGTTTATACTCGCCAGACCTTTTACAGCCGACACGACCGGATGCCGTGATGACTGCTCCCATGCCCCTGCTGCAACGACGCCTGTTGGCGCCCCTGATCGCTGCCATGCTGGCGACGCTGGCGATACCGGCCCATGCCGCGACCTATACCTGCGTGACCAAGGCCTTTCGAGGCAACAAGTGGATCTGCAAGGACGACGTCAATGTCTGCTCTTTCATCTTCACCGTCAATGAACGCGCCCGGACCATGACGCGTCATGCCAGCGACGACGAACCCAGTGTGCCGGTGGTGATCGACAAGTGGGAAGACAACAAGATCATCGCGCACGAAGACCGCAACCGCGTCGACAGCCGGTTCATCGAGCAGTATTACTACAAGATCGAACTGGAAACGGGTGACTTCCTGATGGCCAATGAATACATGACCAACAGCGGACGCTACCTGACCCAGGAAGAATTGAACGCAGCCGACCCGAAGAAGTACGCGCGCTGGTTCAAGCCGCGCCTGTTTTCAGAAACCGGCAGCTGC
>JBDKLN010000080.1:0-23695 GCA_039806045.1 Pseudomonadota bacterium | reverse complement strand
CGCCAAGGTTGCGGCAGCGGCCATCGTCGCGCAGCTGTCGGGCTTCGATCCGAACCCGCAGCCCATGCTGACCAACACCTGCTACAGCTTTATCGACGACAAGAATGTCGTGCACGTGGCCAGCGTCCACGAGTATGTGGCGACCGAGCGTACCTTCAAGGTCGTGCAAGGCTCGGGCGGCGTATCGACCGGCCCGACCGAGCTCGAAGGCTCCTACGCCAACAACTGGGCTCGCACCATCTGGGCCGACATGCTGGAGTAATCGCGGATGAAGAAGGGCTTGTTCCTGCTGCTGTCACTGCTGCTGTCACTGCTATTGCCACTGGCGGCGCTCGCCGCCGATGACAAGCCGCCGATGGCCATCGAGAATGGCGGCCGCATGGAGTTCATTCATGCGGTACGCGCCGGCAAGCTCACTGCCGCACAAAAGACTGCCCTCGAAGGCAGGCTCGAAGCGGAGTGCCGCAAGCCCAGCAACCCGATCACGCAGGGCATGATCGAGACACGCGGTCCCGGCAAGTGCATGGCCTTCGTGCGCAACCAGTGCAGTTGCACTGATTGCGAAATGCCCACCTACTGCCTGCCGCCCGACGCGCACTGACACGAGGCCGCCCACGCGATGGATTCACAAAGCAGCGACCGTTCGCCAGCCGACTGGTACTTCGATTTCATTTCCCCTTTCGCCTACCTGCAATGGCGGCGGCTCCGCAAGGAAGCGTCTTCGCTGGCGCTGCGCCCGGTGCCGGTGCTGTTCGCCGGGCTGCTGGCGCATTGGGACAACAAAGGCCCGGTAGAGATACCGCCGAAGCGCGGCTGGACCTATGCGCATTGTCTCTGGATAGCGCGCCGGCACGGCATCCCGATGCGACTACCCGCCGGCCATCCATTCAATCCTCTTCCGCTGCTGCGCCTGTCGATCGCCCTCGGTAATACGACACAGGTGATCGATCGGCTGTTCGACTTCGTCTGGCGTGACGGACACCTGCCCGGTGCCGCATCCGACTGGCAGCGCTTGCTGGACGAACTCGGCGCATCGCCGGCGCAACTGGAGACGGATGCCGTCAAGGCCGCATTGAAGGCCAATGGCGAACGCGCGATTGCCGCTGGTGTTTTCGGGGTACCGACGGCCGTGGTCGGGAGCGACCTGTTCTGGGGTGTCGATGCCACCGATATGCTGCTGGCGCGCGTCGCCGGTGACGCATTTTTCACGTCGCCGGAATATCAAGGCGCGTTCGAGCTGCCCGTCAGTACGCAGCGGCCGCGCTAAGCCCGCCACCAGCCGGAGGCCACGGGCCCGTACCGGCCCGATGTCTGCCGAATGCCTGCCCAATGTGCGCCCAACGCGCGCCGAATGCCGGCAAGGCATCGCGCATTTTTTATTATGAATTTCTGAATTGTGGCGAGGCCGGACTGCCCGCTCGGTGCGCAGGGCTTGCCTTGATTTGCCTCAGCAATACAATAGCAAATCAAAACAAAGGCTTAGATCGATTTCACGCAAGTCATCCACAGACTTATCCAAGATTTATGTGGATAGCTTTCCAGCCGAAAGCGGCGTGAAATTCATATTGGGAAAAAGAATCCGGCCTTCAAAGCCCGGCGCGTGACGCGCGATTTGCACTTGAGGACGAGAATTTATTTCTTTCACACAGTAAAATCCATCATTGACAGGCAGCAGCGGCGCTGCCCGAAGAAGAACACGTCCCGCCCCATGACCCTTGCTCATTGCGCGGCTGCACGCAAACTCGCGGCAGCCCTCTTGTTACTGGCATTGGCCGGCTGCGACTCCGGTCCAAAGACCTATGACGATTGCATGCTGGCAGCCTCGCGCGGCTCCGATAACGACCGGCAGTTCCGCGCCATGGCCGAGCGCTGCAAGGAAGAATTCCGCAACAAGTAAGGCGCGCCGTACTGTCAGCGCAGTTTGAACACCGACACGGACAGCGCCAGCCGTGCGGCCTGATCCTCGAGGCTGGCGGCTGCCGCAGCGGCCTGCTCGACCAGCGCAGCGTTCTGTTGGGTCACCTGGTCCATCTGTGTCACCGCCTGGTTCACCTGGTCGATCCCCTGGCTCTGCTCATTGCTGGCCGCACTGATCTCCGACATCAAGTCCGTCACATGGCGTACCGACTGCACGATGTCCTGCATGGTCGTGGTGGCATGCGCCACCAGCTGGCTGCCGGCATCCACCTTTTGTACCGAGTCATGGATCAGTTGCCGGATCTCCTTCGCGGCGCCCGCACTGCGCTGCGCGAGGCTGCGCACTTCGCTGGCCACCACGGCAAAGCCCCGCCCCTGTTCGCCGGCACGCGCTGCTTCCACTGCCGCGTTCAGCGCGAGGATATTGGTCTGGAAAGCGATGCCGTCGATCAGGCCGATGATCTCGACGATCTTTTTCGCCGAACCGCTGATGCCTTCCATCGTCGCACCGACTTCGGACACCGCATTGCCGCCCTTTTGCGCCACGTCCGACGCCGAGTGCGCGAGGCGATTACCCTGCTGCGCGTTCTCCGCATTCTGCTTCACGGTCGATGCAAACTGTTCCATGCTGGCCGCAGTCTCTTCCAGGCTCGATGCCTGCGCTTCGGTACGGCCTGACAAATCCATGTTGCCCTGCGCGATCTCGCGGCTGCCGATATGGATGGCTTCCACGTTGGCACGCACGTCGCCGACCACCGCCACCAGATTGGCGCTCATCTGTTGCAAGGCTTGCAGCAACTGGCCGGTGTCATCGCCGCGATCCACTTTCACTTGCTGGGTCAGGTCGCCGCCGGCAATGGCGCGCGCGACGCGCGTGGCCAGCTGCAATGGCGACACCACCGCCTTGTGCACCGCAAGCCATGCGGCCAACAGCAAAGCCAGCGATGCCAGTTCCATGCCAAGCAATGCACCCGATGCGCCGGAAGCCAGCGTCATCGCTGTGATCACTGCCAGCAGCAGCGATGGCAGGCCGAAGCCGAGGCCAATGCGCAGCGCCAGCCGCATGTCGCGCGGCGCTGCCAGCTGCGCCGCGAGGCCGGTGCGGACGACGGTGCCATTGCGTATCGCCAGCCCGCGCGCGCTGCCATCCCTGAACTTGCGGTAGATGGCGTCTGTCGCCGCAACCTGCTCGCGAGTCGGCTTGCTGCGCACCGACATGTAACCGACCGGCTGGCCGCGCTCGATGATGGGTGTGACATTGGCCACCACCCAGTAGTAGTCGCCATTCTTGCAGCGGTTCTTCACCATGCCGGTCCACGGCAGGCCGGACTTCAGCACGCGCCACAAGTCGTCGAAGGCTTCGGGCGGCATGTCGGGATGGCGCACCAGATTGTGCGGTGATCCCATCAACTCTTCTTCGGTGAAGCCACTGACTTCAATGAAATAGGGATTGATGTAGGTGATGCGACCCTTGAGGTCGGTCTTGGAGACGATGGACTTCTCATTGCTGAGTTCCACCTCGTTGCTGGTGACGGGGAGATTGGTTCGCATGATGGTGTCGGCTCGATCCCGGTGGGTAAATGGACGGGAAGCGACGACCACGAGGCGATCCTTCCCGGCTACCCGCTATCGTGGGCCCATGCGAGAAGTAGGGAACCGGCAAACAAGGCCCGAATCTCGGCCTTGTTCAGAAATTCATGGCAATGTTTCAAGCCCGTCCGCCGCGCTCGGCGGTCGGGCTGCGCTTCACATGTCCGGCAGCGACACCACATCACCGAGCATGGGCACGCTGGCCTTCCAGCGCAGCTCGCGCTCGATCCGGCAACGCAGCGCATCGGCGGCAGCCGGCTCGCCATGGGTCACGTACACATGGCGCGGCGCCTGCTTCAGCGTGCGCAGCCAGGCGATCAACTGCGTGGCATCGGCGTGCGCCGACATTCCGGGCAAAGACACCACCTCGGCATTGATGCGCACGTCTTCGCCAAAGATGCGCAACTCGCGCTCGCCGGCAGCCAGCCGCGCGCCGCGCGTGCCACCGGCCTGGAAGCCGGCGAGCACGATGCTGGTCCGATGATCCGGGCCAAAATTGCGCAAGTGATGCAGGATGCGTCCGCCGGTCGCCATGCCGCTGGCCGAGATGATGATGGCGGGGTAGTGCATCTCTGACAGCGCCCGTGATTCGTCGACGGTCCTGCAGAATTTCGCGACATGCGACATCCCGATGCATTCCTGTGCCGACAGCCTGTGCTCGGCGTGGTAGCGGCGATAGATGTCGGTGGAATCGATCGCCATCGGGCTGTCAAGGAAGACCGGAAGATCGGGAATGCGCGACGCACGTTTGAGCAGGTGGATCTGGTATAGCAGCGACTGCGCCCGGCCAACCGCAAAGGCGGGAATCACGACCTTGCCGCCACGCGCCGCGGTGCGCGCGATGACGTCGGCCAGCAACGCAGAGCTGTCTTCGTTGCCGTGGCTGCGGTCGCCATAGGTGGATTCGACGACGAGCGTGTCGCCCAGTTCAATGACGGCCGGCGGCTTCATCAGCAAGTCGTCCGGGCGCCCCACGTCGCCGGAGAAAAACAGGCTGCCATTCGCGCCCCGCATCTCGACCGAGGCCGCGCCGAGGATGTGGCCGGCGGGACGCAGCCGCACTTTCAGGCCGGCGATGTCCACCGTATGATCGAACTCCAACGGTCGGAGGTGGTGCAGCGCATGGCGCGCATCTTCTTCCGTGTACAACGGCAGCGCCGGATCATGTTTGGAAGACTTGTGACGATTCGCGAAGTTCGCATCCTCTTCCTGCAAGTGGCCGCTGTCGGGCAGCAACAGCCCGCACAGCGCAATGGTCGATGGCGACGCGTGGATGAGACCCTTGTATCCATTACGCACCAGCAAAGGCAGCGCCCCCGAGTGATCGAGGTGAGCGTGGGTCAGGATCACCGCGTCGAGACGCGCGGGGTCGAAAGGCATAGGCTGCCAGTTCAGCAGACGCAGGTTTTTATAGCCCTGGAACAGGCCGCAATCGACCAGCACCCGTGCGCCATCATGCTCGATCAGGTACTTGGAGCCGGTGACAGTACCGGCTCCGCCCAGAAACATCAGCTTCATGGCGGGTCCTTTTGTTCTGGTGTCGATGCGGTCGATCATGCCAGAATTTGAGTTGATCAGGCCGGTTGCAGGCTTCGGCCGCCGGTAACGGCCGGCGCCGGCGAACGCTGTCCACGGGACACGGAGCAAAAATGAACGCAAGCACGGAGGGCGCGCCATGGTCTCGGCAGGGCCAGGGCGCTGTCGGGAACTCCCCGTCCGGCCCGGTCTCGCTGCGCGGACTGGAGCAGGCCAGCGCAGCGCAACGCCTGCTGGATGAAGGGCCGAACGATATCGGCCTGTCGCATCAACGCAGCCTGGGCGCGATCGTGGTCGAGGTCGGCACCGAACCCATGTTCCTGCTGTTGATCGCCGCAGGACTGGTCTACCTGTTGATGGGCGATGCCGGCGAAGCGCTGGTGCTGCTGGGCTTCGTGCTGGCGATCATAGGCATCACGATCGCGCAGGAGCGCCGCACCGACAATGCGCTGGAAGCCTTGCGCGACCTGTCGAGCCCGCGCGCGCGGGTCATACGCGATGGCGTGCCGGCGCGCATCGCCGGCAGCGAGGTGGTGCGAGAAGATTTGCTGGCGCTGGCCGAGGGCGACCGCGTCGCGGCCGACGGCGTGCTGCTGGAAGCGCATGAACTGGCCATCGATGAATCGATGCTGACCGGCGAATCACTGCCTGTCACGAAGGCGGCCGGCGATCTGGTCTATGCGGGCACGCTGGCTGTCAGCGGCCAGGGGATGGTGCGTGTGAGCGCCACCGGACGGCATACCGAGATGGGCCGCATCGGTATCTCGCTCGATGAACTGGATCTCGAAGCTTCACCGTTGCGACAGCAGATGGACCAGCTCACGCGGCGTTTCGCGGCGATCGGGCTGCTGCTGTCGCTGGCACTGGCGGCGACGTTCTGGGCAGTGCGCCATGATCCGGCCCAGGCGCTGCTGGCCGGCATCGCGCTGGCGATGTCGCTGCTGCCGCAAGAGTTCCCGGTCATCATGATCATCTTCTTTGCCTTCGCAGCGCGACGACTGGGCAAGCTGCAGGTCCTCACGCGCCGGCTCGGCGCCATCGAGACGCTGGGGCAAACCTCGGTGCTGTGCGTCGACAAGACGGGTACGCTGACGCAAAACCGCATGCGGGTAGCGGAACTACGCACGCCGTCGAGCGAGCATCGCGCCGGCGACGGCGATGGCGCGACCGCCGGCGGCGCCATGCCTGCCGACATACGCCTGCTGGTGACCACCGCCGTGCTGGCCTGCGAAGTGGTGCCGCATGACCCGATGGAAAAGGCGATCGTGGATTGCGGCATCGCAGCCGGCTTGCGCCATGGCGCGAATGCCGCTGTCTCCGCGGAATCGTGCGACGGCGTTCGCGACGACAGGCAACTGATGCGCGAGTACGAGCTGTCTCCCGAATTGCTGGCGATGTCGCACGTCTGGCGCGGCCCGGCGGGCGCGGCGGACATCGTCGCCGCCAAGGGCGCGCCCGAGGCCGTCGCCGGTTTGTGCCGCCTGACCGACGCAGAACGCGAACTTGTGGCAGCCGATGCGCAAGCGCTGGCCGCACGCGGCCTGCGCGTACTGGGCGTGGCGCGTGCGAGCCACCCGCGCGATGTCGATTGGCCGGCATCGCAGGCAGGTTTCCGGTTCGACTGGGTCGGGCTGGTCGCGCTGGCCGACCCGCTGCGACCGGAAGTGCCGGCGGCTGTCGCGCTCTGTCGCCAGGCCGGCATACGCGTGGTGATGATCACGGGTGATCACGCCAGTACCGCCTCGGCCATCGCACTTGAGGCCGGCATAGACCATGGGAAGGTGCTGACCGGCGCCCAGCTGGCTGCCATGAGCGAGGCCGAACTGCGGCGCGCGGCCGCCGGTACGAATGTGTTCGCGCGCGTCAAACCCTGGCAGAAGCTGGCGCTGGTCGAAGCGATGAAATCGCAAGCTGCCATCGTGGCGATGACGGGCGATGGCGTCAACGACGCGCCGGCGCTGAAAGCGGCACACATCGGCATCGCCATGGGACAGCGCGGCACCGATGTTGCGCGCGAAGCCGCATCGCTGGTTCTCCTGAGGGATGACTTCACGTCGATCGTCGAGGCCATACGCATGGGGCGACGTACCTTCCGTAACATGCGCCAGGCGATGGTGTATACGCTGGCCGTACACATACCGATTGCCGGACTGGCCTTGCTGCCGGTGCTGTTCGGACTGCCGCTGCTGCTGGCGCCGCTGCATATCGCCTTCCTGGAACTGGTGATCGACCCGGCCTGCTCGGTCGTGTTCGAGGCCGAGGAAGAAGACAGTCAATTGATGCACGTGCCGCCGCGCCCGGTCGACGAACCCTTGCTACAACGACGCAATGCGGTGCTGGCCGTCGCCTGCGGCCTGCTGACCACGGCCATTGCCTTTGCGGCCTACGCCCTGCTGCAATACCGAGGTACGTCCCCTGCTGTTGCCGCGACCTCGGCCTTCATTTTGCTAGTGTGCATGAATGCGCTGCTGATCCTGCCGCTGCGTTCGCCGGATGCCGGCTGGCGCAGGCTGGGCACGAGGCTGCCGGCAATCAGTACATGGGTGATCGCCGCCACGCTGGCGGCCCTGGCCTTGGTGACGACCGTGACACCGGTGGCGCATGCATTTCGCTTCGAACCTCTGCCGGCCACGCAATGGCTGGCCTGCGCGGCGGCAGCGCTGGCCGCGCTGCCGGTCTATCAGGCACTGAGGCTGGCGCTGGCGCCCGCGTCGATATTGCCAGGCGGGGTAGCCATGCGATAGCAATTCAGTGGATGTCCATGCAGCTTGTTGCGGTTACAGTTCGATGCAAATGGCCGTCACATCATCGCGACGCAGACCTTCTCCCTGCCAGCGTCGCACCGTATCACCGACAACTTCCATCAATGCCTGTGCCGGCAAGCTGCGATATTCGTCGAGTGCTGTCATCAGGCGTCGGAAACCGAAGGCCATCGTCCGCGCATCGTCGCCGCGCCCTACCTGGTCGGTGATGCCATCCGTATTCAGCACAAAACGATCACCGGGACTGAACGCTATGACCTGTTCAGCGGGCAGTGCATCGGCCGCATCGCGATAGCCGAGCCGTACTGCATCGCCGCGCAACCGGATAGCAGGCGCACCTGCGGGCAAGCAAATCAAGCCCAGGTTGGCGCCCGCAAACGTCGCTTTCCCTGCTTGCACATCCACCTGCAAGGCCGCTGCATCACAGCCGTCGTCGTGTGGTGATTCACCGTCATGCAGGTCTTGATCCTGGTTGAGTCCGCGCCGCAATGCATTGCCCAGCGCCTGCAACGCCAACGACGGCGACATCGACGGATCGGAGGCATGCAATCGTTCCAGCGTCGTACTGGCCAGCAGTGCCAGCATCGCGCCTGGTACGCCATGACCAGCGCAATCGACGACGAACAGCGTAAAGCGTCCACTGTCATCGGCCGGCGTCATCCACCACAAGTCGCCGCCTATCGTGTCCCTTGGCTCCCACAGCACACCCAACTGCTTCACCTGAGACGGGTAGCGATTAGCTCGCGGTAACTGCGCCTGCTGTAGCAGTCGTGCATAGTTCATCGACTCCATCACCAGCCGGTTGCGATTATCCGATTCGGCCAATACCTGCCCCAGCAGCGCTTCACGCGCGGCCAGCCGCTGTTCCCAGGCGAGCTCCTTCGCATCCTCGTCCGCATGAATCGGCTCGAACGCCAGCGACCAGACGAACTGCGTCCATTCTTCGCCATGGGTCGTTTCCTCGGGACGGAAGGTCGACGAAAAGCGCCAGCAGTCGCTGAGATACATGTAGAGAAAATTCTCGAACAGCCCGCGCGGAAAGGCTTCCTGATCCGGCGTGGAAGTATTGGTCATCGTCGCGCGAAAACGCAGTCCGTCAGAATCTGCGCCGGCAACGGCATCAGCAACATCAATGGTGGCGCCGTAGCGGATGTCGCCCACCGAATTCCTTTCAAGGATCTCGCGCATCATTCTGAAACAGCAATCGAGGATCTCGGCCAGCGCATCGGGCTGCCGCAGCCGTTCCCGTCCTTCGCTCAGATAGCGGGTACGCAGCGCACCCGCTGCATCGTGGATATGCGACCAGTAGTCGCCATACGCAAAGCCGAATGAGTACAGGGCCTCGGGACCGAAGCGTTTGAGCACAATCGCATGAATGGAGCGCCGGATCCGGAAGGAATAGCGCTGGTTCGGGTCGATCTCATGGATGCCGTGTGCCTCCAGCACCTGCTGGCCGATCCGGCCCAGGGCAGCCATGTTGCGTATGGTCGTCGCCAGCTGCGCGCCGGGCATCGTGTTGCCGCCGCTGAAATACGCCTCCATCGCTGCAATCCCCCTTGTTCTTGTCGTCATGCGCGTAAAGATTTCGCCGCTCGCGCCGATAGAGTGGCTGATGGGCGCAGTGGCGCGCAATGTGCGCGCTGTGCCAGACCAATGCCACGTTGCCGAATTGGCAGCACCGTCCCTGGGGCGAAATGCGATGAAACGAAGAATACTCCTGTCCGCTTTGCTGGCCGTGTCCGTCACCGGTTGCAGCGGCACGCGCATGATGGATCAGCTCGCGTGGAACGCGACCAACTGGGATACGCACCAGCTGTGGGGCTTCGACAAGCACCAGCAACAGTACGTGCGCCAGATCAATCGTGACGGCCCGAGCGAATTCACGTTCTCCAACGGTGACAAGCTGACCGGCACCTTCAAGGGCGGCTTTGTGCTGAGCCCGGCCCGGGTCGACTACGCGGACGGCAAGGTCTTTTACGGCAGCTTCCTGAAAAACACCATCCACGGCGTCGGCACCATGACTTACCCGAACGGCGACAGGTATGACGGTTACTTCGTCAAGGGAAGGCGCCATGGCCGCGGCACGTATCGTTTTGCGACCGGCGGCCGCTATACCGGCGACTTCAACAACGACATGCTGACCGGCGTCGGCAGCTTCGTGTACGCAAACGGCGACACCTATACCGGACAAGTCCTGAACGGCATGCACCACGGCCGCGGCAAGCAAACCTTTGCCGGCGGGCGCGTGCCGCTGGAAGGCGTGTGGGAGCACGGTGCTTTCGTGCAGATGGAAAAGCTCAACTGAGCGAACGGCGATGTGCCGATGACAGTTGAGGTTCAGCGCTGCAGGAAGACCTCGGCGAGATCATCCTCGGTAAACCAGAACTCGATCATCTTCACCAGCCTGCGGTCCGGCGTCAGGTAAGCGTGCACGCCGCGTTGCCACACGAAGATGGGCCCGGGCGCCCCCGATTTGATCTCGATGGCGTCAGGTTTGCCATACTTCGCCTGCAACATGGCCAGACGCTGCGGCTTATCCGGTATCCAGCGTATGCGCACCAGCGCCAGCCTGTCCTGCAGCGGGCGCGCCAGCGCCTCGCGCTGCTGGCGGATCAGCAAATTGAGCGACTTCGCCTGCGGATTGTCTGCATGGTTGACCGTCGATGGCAGGCTCTTCTGCAAGTCGGCCAGCTTCTGCTTGCGCTTTTCATCGTCATGCTCGAACAACAGCGCGACCATGCCATCGGCACCGTCGGCATCGAGCATGCAGTAGTACTGGTTATCTTTCAGCCATGGCGGATGTTCGGCATCGAGCTTCGCCGACGGGAAGCGCTGGCGTACCGACGACAGCGTCTGCAGCGGCTCCAGTCCAAGGAAGGATTCGGCGCGCACGAATCCGGGCCGCACCATGATCAGCAGGCAGAGCAACGCGACCGCGCATCGCGACCGGCGCAGCAACCCCTGCCCCGCATGCGCGCGCTCAGGCCGCACGCCAATGCTCGTACGCGACTTCATCAATAGGTGCCTTCGCCTTCCTGGCCATTTGCAGCACCCTCGCCCGCGTCGATTCGGCGGCCAGTTCGCCCAGCAGCAAACGCTGCGACTTGATCATGCGCGTGATCCGCAAATGATTATGGTCGTGCGGTCGGAGCCAGTCCTTGCTGCGCGCAAGGAAACCGAGAAACCACTGCGCCGACTTCTCGAGATTCATCGTCGCCGGCGAAGACTTGTGGATCAGGTCGATCTCGGCGGGCTCCAGTACCGGCATACCGGGGACGGCAGCACTGGCCTCTGCCAGCGGGAAGACCCATTGGATGAAGTCGTGGGTTCCTTCAATTTGCTGGTCGCTGAACTTCCAGATGTCAGACAGGTAGCGCCCCTGATGGTCAGGGCCGACATCCTGCAGAAAGGACAGGAGCTTCATGGTCACCTCCGGGAAGGCTGGTTGTGCGACTACTGTAACCCAAACACTGGCTGGCCCGGTCACCGGGAGAGTCGATCGATTTCAACGTTCTTGTGGCTGGCCATGGAATAATCCGGATGACGCCTGCGGGCGCATCAACACCACGAACCAGAACAAGAGCCCTCGACCGATGCCGGATACCTTGCCTTCACTCGACGCCGCCGTAGCGCTGCTGCGTGCTCACCCCGATTACCGTGTCCTGACCCGCATACCGGAGCGAACACAATTCGCCGACGCCGCCGGGCGCACGGTCCGCAAGGGCGTAATCCTCGACACCGAGACCACCGGAACGACCGCTGGCCGCGACAAGATCATTGAGCTGGGCATGGTCGCCTTCGAGTACGACGCCGAGACCGGCGAGGCCTTTCGCATCCTCGGCACCTTCAACCAGCTGGAAGACCCGGGCATGCCGATCCCGCCCGAGGCGACGGCCGTCAACGGCATTACGGACGAGATGGTGCAGGGGAAGCGGATAGCCGATGACGCAGTCGCGGCCTTCGTCAGGGATGCGAGCCTGATCGTCGCCCACAACGCCCGCTTCGACCGTGGCTTTTGCGAGGTGCGCTTCCCGGTGTTCGAGGACTATGCGTGGAGCTGCTCGTTCGAGGAAGTGGCGTGGGACGAGGAAGGACTGGGCTCGGCGAAGCTGGAATTCATCGCCTACAAATTCGGGCTGTTCTACGATGCGCATCGCGCCGAGACCGACTGCCGCGCGCTGCTCGAGATCTTGCAGCATCCGCTGCCGAATTCCGGCGCGCCGGCGCTGAAATCACTGGCCGAATTCGTGAACCGCAGCACCTGCACGATACGCGCGCTGAACTCGCCGTTCAGCACCAAGGACGCGCTGAAAGGACGCGGCTATCGCTGGGATCCCGAGGCCAGGACCTGGTACACCACGGTACTGGCACGCGCGGCGATGGAGGAAGAAATCGTGTGGCTGAAGGAATACGTCTACGGCGGCAAGACCGCGACGCTGGAATTCGAAGTGTCGGATGCGATGAACCGTTACTCGGGTCGCCCGGGCAAGGTGCAGGCGAAGCACTACTGAAGCAATTCGGCGCACACGCCTGCGCGCAGGCGTGCTGCGAACGCAGCTCCCGCAGGCCGCGAAGCAGCAGGCCTCAGGCCTGCATTCCTGCACCCATGCGGGTGCGCACCAGCCGTCCGGTGCGCATCATCGTCGGGAATCCACGCCCCTGGTGCTTCTGCTCCAACCCGCGCTTGGTGATCACCACCGCCGCTGCGCGCGTCGACATCGATGCAAAGGTCGACAAGTCCACTTCCTGTGCAAGACGCAAGGCCTCGTCACAGACGTCAAACTCCATCGCGTGCAACGTTTTCAGTTCTTCGATCAGTTCAGCGCGACGCATGTTTGTCTCTCTGCAGGTCGGAGTGGTTGGTGGAGGAATCCGAAGGGATGAACGAGCCATTGATCTCGGCAGCAGGATCGATGGCCAGCGTCTCGTAATACAGGTCGCCCATCACGCGCGCGCCCGCCAGCAGTTCCAGCGAATGCGCATGGATGTCGCCATGCACTACGCCGGCGACGATCGCGTTGCGGCAATACAGGTTGCCTGTCAGGCGACCGCGAGTGCCGATCACGGCCGTGGTCTTGTCGCCGGGCTTGCCCTTCAGGTCGCCGTTAAGTGCGCCATCAAGATAGAACACGCCGTCGAACTCGATGTTGCCGCGTATCGAAGTTTCAAAGTCGATGCGCGTATCGGCCATCTGTCGGCTGCTCAGCAATCGCTTGTCGATGCTTCCCATTTGCGTATCCATGCTGATGTAAGTCGCATGAATTTCGGCGATACGCGTTGTGGTGTCAATCAATCAATTGGCATCAATTTGGCATCTTTCTACAATCAGCTTGCAGAGTGCCGGCTTAGCGATTGATTTGATTGATTTATGCGTGGGCACTAATCAAGAGAAAAATTTGCAGGGTTTTCAGGAGCGAAAGTGTAAAGATTTTCAGTTTCCTAACAATCGTGCTGCAAACGCTGCAAAAAACAAAACGTGCTGCGCTACGCGCACGTCGGAATGATGCGTCGTCAGCCGAGCCGTTCCTGTTTGCTCAGGTGCCCGTCCTCGCATCGCCATCTGACAGCAGGTCGCGCACTTGCGGCAGGCGCGGCAACGGCTCGGCGGCCGACGCGATTGAGGCGGATGCATCTTCATCGGCGTCGGCAAATTTTTTCGTAATCTGCTTGGTCGGCTTCACGCCAAGGTCTTTCAGCATTTCGGCCTGGCGGATCAGGTTGCCCTTGCCGGTCGACAGGCGAGAGGTCGCTTCGTTATATGAATCCTGCGCCTGACGCAGGCGGTCGCCGAGCGCTTCCATGCTGTCGGCAAACAGGGCCAGCTTGTCGTACAGCTCGGCGCCGCGCTTGGCGATTTCCTGCGCATTGCGGTTCTGCGATTCCTGACGCCACAGGTGGGCGACGGTACGCACCACAAACAGCAATGTCGACGGGCTGACCAGCAGCACATTCTTTTCCCACGCGCTCATGAACAGACTCTTGTCGTTCGAGATCGCGGTCATGAAAGCCGGTTCAAGCGGGATGAACATCAGCACGAAGTCCAGCGACTGCACGCCTTCGTACAGCAGGTGGTACTTCTTGTCCGACAGGCCGCCGATATGGCGCTTGATCGAAGTGAGGTGTTCATCCAGTCGCTTCTTCTGCTGGCTCGCATCCCCTTCGGATACCAGCGCCTCGTAGGCCGTCAGCGACACCTTGGAGTCGATCACCAGCTGACGATTGCCGGGCAACTGCACCACGACGTCGGGACGGCGGTTGTTGCCCTCGTCATTGTTCGCGCTGTGCTGCACGAAGAACTCATGTCCTTCGCGCAGGCCCGAGGCTTCAAGGATGGTCTCCAGCACCAGTTCGCCCCAGTTGCCCTGGGTCTTGCTGTCGCCGACCAGCGCCTTGGTCAGGTTCTTTGCATCGTCGGACAGCGCTTGATTGAGCTTGGCCAGCTGGTTCACCTGCTCTGCCAGCGCCGTGCGGTCACGCACATCCTGCAAACGGCCGTTGTCGACCTGCTGCTTGAATTCCTCAAGCTTGGTCTTCAGCGGGCTGAGCAGGTTGGACAGATCCTTCTCGCTCTGCTCGGAGAACTTCTTTGTCTTCTCGTCCAGCACCTGCGCGGCCAGCGCCTTGAATTCGTTGGACAGCGCCTCGCGTGCCTTGCCCAGCAATTCGATCTTTTCTCCCGCCTGCTGGCGTTCGCCCTTGAGCTCGGTTTCGGCCGACGCCAGCAGCGCGCGTAGCTGGGCCTGGTCATTGCGCAGCTGTGCCAGCTCGCGCTCCATTGTTTGCGCCTGTTCTGCGCGGGTCTCGGCCGCAGCCAAACGCGCGGCAGCCTCGGCCTGTGCCAGCGCCAATTCGCCATCAGCACGCGCGCGGCCCAGCAGGCGGCCGGCCCACAGGCCCGCACCGAAACCGGCGCCCAGCAGGACGACCAGGACGACGATCAGCGAGAAACTCAGGTCCATTCGGGGAACTCCTTGCCTAATGGCAAACAAAGGCGTGAAAAATGTCCCTATTATCGCTGCAGCGTGGCTCAAAACCTGAGCCTGTGGAGTGCGTGGCCGTATTTCCCGGCTTACAGGTCGTGACACTTTTACGCTTCCACCCGGCAGTACCGCTCCGTACACTGCTTGCACAGGCTTCAGAAAAAGGAGACCCGCCATGAAGAACCGAATCGCCGCACTTGTCCTGATGACCGCCTGCGCCGGAGCCGCCCAGGCCCACTCCGGCGACGTCCTGGTCGGCGTCGCGGCCGGCACCGTGATCGGCAGCGCCATCTCGGGTGGCAGCCCCGGTGTCAGCATCACCTACGGTTATGGCTATCCGTATGCGGTCTATGCACCGCCGCCGGTGGTCTACGCACCGCCCCCGGCCGTCATCTATCCGGCGCCGCGCGCAATGTACGGCCCCCCGTATGGCAATGCCTGGGGCTATCGCCACCATCATCATCGCGATTGGGATGACCGCGATGGCCGAAATGGTCGCGGCCATGGTCGCTGGTAATCGTAGAAATCAGGAAAATCGATGCCCGGACTGGTAAAGTCCGGGCATGGACAAAATGCGCATCCAACGCACCATCAAGAAGCTGAAGGCGACGAACGCACGGCTCGATGCGCTTGCCGTCGACACGGCCGCCGTCGAAGCGCGCATCGCCGCCCAGAGGCGCACACAGCACTGGCTGCTGTTCGTGACGCTATTGCTGATAGCGGGGACGGCAGGCGGCGCTGTCTGGTTCATGCGCGCCCTGTCCTGAACGGCGGACAGGGCAGTCTCGGCATCAGCGGCCTGCAGGGTAAAGGCAGGGGCTGATCAGCGGCGGTCGAACCAGACAGTCTGGATGTTCATGAACTCATGCACGCCGTAGTCGCTGAGCTCCCGTCCATAGCCACTCTTCTTCACGCCGCCGATAGGCACGCGCGGATCCGATGCCGAGAAACCGTTGACGAACACGCCGCCGGTGTCCATGCGGCGCGCCAGCCGCTTCGCGAGATCCTTGTTGCGGGTCCAGAGCGCACCGGACAGGCCGAATTCGCTGTCATTGGCCATCGCGATCGCGTGCTCGACATCGTCGGCCTCGATCAGCGCCGCTACCGGGCCGAAGGTCTCCTGCGCGAAGGCCGGCATGCCGGGCTTGACGCCGGTCAGGATGGTCGGCTGGTAGTAGCTGCCCGGGCCGTCGACCGGCTTGCCGCCCAACAGCAGGCGCGCGCCGGCCGCAACCGTACGCTCGACTTGCTGATGCAGCTCCGCGCGCAAGTCGGCACGCGCCATCGGGCCGAGATACGTGGACTCATCGAGCGGGTCGCCCATCTTCAGCGCCTTCACGGCCTCGACGAAGCGCTCGGTGAATTCGGCCGCGATCGGCTTTTCGAGAATGATGCGCTTGGCCGCGATGCAAATCTGTCCGGTGTTCTGGAAGCGACCGATGACGGCCGCCTTCACTGCCGCTTCGAGGTCGGCATCGGCCAGTACGATGAACGGGTCGGCGCCGCCCAGTTCCAGCACCGATTTTTTCAGTGCCGCACCGGCTTGCGCCGCAATCGCCGCGCCGGCACGCACGCTGCCCGTCACGGCGACCGCGGCGATGCGGTTGTCGTTGATGGCCTTCGACACCTGATCATTCGACAGGTTGACGGCCTTGAACGCGCCGGCCGGCAGGCCCGCTTCCAGCATCACGCGCTCCGTCAGGTAGGCGCAGCCCATCACGTTCGGTGCATGCTTCAGGTAGTAGCCATTGCCGCCCAACAGGATCGGGATCGCGCCGCGCATCGATTGCCAGTACGGGAAATTCCACGGCATCACGGCCAGCACCGTGCCCAGCGGATGGAAGGACACATAGGCGTCCGGTCCGATCGAGGTCGGGCGGTCGTTCAGGATGGGGCCGCCATTGGCGGCGTACCAGTCGCACAGCACGGCACACTTCTCGACTTCGGCCATCGCCTGCGTGATGGGCTTGCCCATTTCGCGCGCGGCCATTTCGCCGAGCTCGCGGATGTCACGGCGCAGCAACTGTGCCAGTCGGGAGAAAAATGCCAGCCGTTCGGCGACGGACGTGGCGGCCCATGCGCGCTGGCCCTGCCTGGCCTGGTCGAGGCCTTTGTTCATCGCCGCATCGTCGTCGAACGGATAGCGGGCGATCATCTCGCCGTTGGCAGGATTGATGGAAACAGCGCCGGGAGCGAAGTCGTTCATGATGGCCGAGCCTCGAAATCAGTAAGTGATCAACAAAAGTGTCGTGGGTGTCCATGGCCATGCCGGGGAGACCCGCATGGCCACGTGGTCAAGGCGCTATCGTACGCGCAATGTTCGAGCCTTGCCGAACAGGCTGTACAAGCCGCCAGCCCGCATCAGTGCCGGGTCTTGGCGGACTGCTGCAGCAGGTTCACCAGCTGTGGGACGAAGGTGTCGGGACCCGCCTGGGCAATCGCCGCCTCGAACGTCGACTGCACCGCATCGGCGATCCGGTGCACGGTGCCGCTGTCGGCGGCCATGGTTGTGAAGTAGCCGAGATCCTTGAACGCATTGCTCATCGCGAAGCGCAGCGCGCCGGCGTCACCGGACAGCAGCTGCGGGCGCAGGCGTTCCAGCGCAGCGCCGCCACCGCCGCCCTTGGCCAACACGTCAATGAACACGTCCGGCGCTATGCCGGCCGACAGCGCGCTGGCTGCGGCTTCCGAGATCAGCGCGATGCAGCCCAGCGATACGTAGTTGTGCAGCAGCTTCATACGGTGGCCGGCGCCGATCGCGCCAACATGGCTGATGTTCTCCGCGAAGCAGCGCAGCACTGGCAGGCACTGGTCGAACAGGTGTTTGTCGCCGCCCACCAACAAGTTCAGGCGGCCCTCGGCCGCTTCTTTCGGCGTGCGCGTCATCGGCGCATCGATGAACCCGCCGCCAGCCTCTTGGACCAGCGCAGCCAGCTTCTCGGTCGACGACGGCACGGCCGTCGAGCAGTCCACCACGATGGCGCCTTTGCGCAGCCCTTGCAGCACGCCGCCTTCGCCGGTCAGCACTGCTTCGACTTGCGGCGAACCGGTGACGCAGATGATCACGATCTCGGCGTCGGCCGCCACTTGCTTCGGGGTCGGCGCAGTCTTTGCGCCGGCGGCTAGCAAGGCATCCAGCGGCTGGTTGCCCGGATGGTCGAGCACGGTCAGCTGGTGGCCATGCTTGACGAGGTTGGAGGCGATGCCGTGGCCCATCAGGCCGATGCCGATCATTCCGATATTCATGCTTTGTTCCTGTGCTTTCAAATTCAAATTTCTTTAACCATCAACCCCATGTCATCGGGGGTTTTCTTTCGCTTTTCGGATAGTACAATTCACCGCGGTGCTTGTGACGCACTTGGCTGTTCTGCATTCCAAAACCCCGGGTTTTTCCGGTGACGTCTTGGGTACGCCGCAGCTGTTGGTCCCACCGCAAAATCCAATAAAAAATAACCCATAGAGACGATATGAAAAAACTGCTCATCGCCCTGGCCCTGATGGCTTCGTCCAGTGCCTTTGCCCATTGCCCCGATCCGGTAACTTGCGAAATGAAGGCTATCGATTCGTCGATCGCATCGGGATCGCTGAAAGAAGACACGCTCGAAAAAGTGAAGACCATGCGCGCCGAAGGCCAGAAACTGCATGACGAAGGCCGCGACCAGGATGCCGTGAAAGTGCTGAAGGACGCGCGCAAGATGATCAGGGAAGCGAGCAGCTCATAAGCTTACCGGCGTGCCGCCTTCAGGCGGCACAGCTCTACATCGCTGGATCCCGGTATGCGCCGGGATGACTCCGACGAGCGCCTAAGCACTGGACCCGTCGTCCCGGCGAACGCCGGGACCCAGTGTCTTACGTATTACTGTATTACTGCGGCTTCTTTTGTATCGTTTCCAGATACGTCACCATGTTGTCGATCTCCTGCTTCGACAGCGACGCGCCCCAGTTCGGCATGCCGTATTCCGGACGGCCATTGGTGATCGTCGTCAGCGCCACGTCGCGCCATTTTTCGCCATAACGGCTGCTCAGGCGACGCAGGTCACGTTCCGGCTGCGGGCTTGCGCCATTCTGCGAATGGCAATGCGAGCAGCGGCTGTTGAAGACCTTGCGGAACTCGTCAATGTCACCGCCATCGTTCACCTTGCGCAGGTAGGCGCGGAAGTCCGACGCATCGGACTGGAAGGCCTGGGCCTTGATGGCCTGTGCGTACGGACGCGCTGCGTAGCGGGCATCTGCCACGGTCTTGCCGCCGGCCACATGGCTGGAGATCATGTTCCACGAGCTGTTGGCGTCGAGCGCCACCGGCACGCCGGTCGGGAAGCCATACTTTTTCTGCAACTGGTCGATCTCGGGACGCAGCTTGCCAAGCGCCTCCTCGATCTTCAGCTTCAGCGCGTCCTTACCCTTGGGTACGGCAACGGCCACCTGGCCGCCGAGGCCGGTGCCCGAGATCGGCGTCAGCTGCCAGTAATTCTTGTATTCGGTCTGGTTCAGGTACCCGATATGCGGGCCCCACAACACGCCAACATCGACGTCGCCCGACTGGATCGCGGCAATCACTTGCTCCGAATTGCGATACGCCTTCACCGTATAACCTTCGGCGGTCGAGAAATATATCTGCGGCGGCGAGCTGAAGGTCACACCCACGGTGCGCCCTTTCAGGTCACTCATCTGCGCCATCGTGAAGCCCGGCTTCGACACCACAGCGTAGCGGACATCCAGGAAGGGCTGGGTACGATCCATGCCGGCCGCCTTATAGTCGGGGCTGGCAGGTAGTGCGAAATAGGCGTCGCACGCATCCATGGTGTTGCGGATGGCGCGACGCTGGTTGTACGTCAGATACCAGTTGTATTCGACTGGAACGCCAAGTTGCTTGCCAACCAGCTCAGCCAACTCGATGTAGAGGCCGCGCTGCTCCCCCTCGGATTTGCTGAACGGCAGATTGTCCGGATCAGAGCAGACCTTCAAGGGTTCTGCAACGGCCATGGCCGATGCAAAGATCGCAGCGACGGCGATCGCCATACGGGCTGTACTGGTAGTAGCAAACAACTTGGACATCACATCATCTCCAGATTAGTTAAGCGCGAACACGAACATGGTGCCGCCTTCGGGGCTGGCGGCGTACATCTTCTCGCCGATCTCGCCGTAGAAGGCCGGGATCGACTGGGTACGACCGGACACGACCGCGACGTACTGCTTGCCGTCGATGGTGTAGGTCATCGGTGCAGCCATGATGCCGGAGCCGGTGTTGAACTCCCACAGGATCTTGCCGTTCTTGGCGTCAAACGCGCGGAACTTGCCGTACACATCGCCCTGGAACACGACACCGCCAGCGGTGGTGGTCGTACCGCCCGACAGCGGCAGCGTCTCTTTGTGGAACCAGACTTCCTTCTGCTTGACCGGGTCCCATGCCTTCAGGCCGCCGCCATGGCCGCCCGGGCCCCACTTGCCGAGGTCGAAGTTCACAGCCAGGTAGAACTGGCCGCGCTTGTACTCTTCCTGAATGCCTTCCATGTCCATGCAAAGGTTTTCCGTCGGGATGTACACCAGGCCGGTCTGCTTGTTGTAGCTCATCGGCATCCAGTTCTTGCCGCCGACGAGGTTCGGGCAGATGTCCTTGGCGTTACGCTTGAAGCCAGGACGCTTGACGTTGCCAGCGGTCTCGATCGGACGACCGGTCTTCATGTCGATACCCGAAGCCCAGTTCACGCCATCGACGAACTGCTTCGCAGAGATCAGCTTGCCGTTGGCACGGTCGATCACGTAGAAGAAGCCGTTACGGTTCGCCTGCATGATCACCGGGGTGGTCTTGCCTTCGACCGGCAGGTCAGCGAACACGAGTTCGTTCACGCCGTCGTAGTCCCAGGCATCATGCGGGGTGAACTGATAGTGCCAGACGATGTTGCCGGTTTCCGGGTTCAGCGCAACGACGGAAGCGGTGTACAGGTTAGTGTACGGGCCGATGTCCGAGGAGTCATTGCCGCGAACGCCAGCCGACCACGGTGCCGGGTTGGACGTGCCGTAGTAGACCAGGTTGAGCTTCGGATCGTAGGAGCCGACCAGCCATGCCGTACCGCCGCCCGTCTTGCCCGAATCACCCTTCCAGGTTTCCGCGCCCTTCTCGTTGCCGACCGGGACGGTGTGGGTACGCCACAGTTCCTTGCCGGTCTTCTGGTCGAAGGCGACCAGTGCGCCGCGTACGCCGAATTCACCGCCGGCGTAGCCGGTGATGACCGTATTCTTGACGATGGTCGGCGGCGAAGTGATGGTGGCACCCTGGGTGTAATCCATCACGGTCGAGGTCCACAGCTCTTTGCCGGTCTTGGCATCGAGTGCGGTCAGCTTGGCATCCAGGCGACCGACGAAGATGCGGCCGTTGGCCTGCGCGACACCGCGGTTGTCCACGTCGCAGCAAGTGAACTGGTCGACGTTGCGCGGCAGCTCAGGCGAGTACTTCCACTTCAGGTCGCCGGTCTTCGCATTCACGGCGATGACGTTCTTCGGGCCGTACGACGAGGTCACGACCAGCATGTCATCGACCAGGATCGGGGTCGATTCCTGCGAACGGTTGGTGCCCAGCTGGACGGCGTATTTCACCTTCAGGTTGCCGACGTTGGATGCATTGATCTGGTTTGCAGCGCTGTAGCGCGTGTTACCGGAGTCACCACCGTACACGCCCCAGTCGGATGCAAACGACATTGACGACAGGCCGACCAGCATGGCGGCTGCCAAAACATTGGACTTCAGCTTCATCCCTATCTCCTTCTTGATTTTTTTCGTGCCCGCGGATCCTGATCCCGGCGGCCAGTGCCGCTGATGGGAGCCGTAGCGACCCGTGAGCGCTATCCTCGAAAATCTGAAAATGTGTCGTTAGCCGTCTTTGCTCGCACCTCCCCTGAAAAGAAATTTTTCGATCTGAATCCTGTCGCCTTGCACTACAAGGAGCCGCTCCCGAAAAAGGCCCGCAGACCGGTGAGGTCCGCGGGCAATCCACCAGGGAGATACAACGGCCCGGGCAGAAACCGCGAAGTTCCTGCCACTTGCCTGTCCGTCTCGATACCGAAACAAACTCCTTGCATCCGCCTCCCCATGCCGGCGCGCGTCCTCGCAGACCACGCGCGCCCGGCGATGGGCCGCGGCACCATCCGGTAAAAAACTTCTCAGCGCCCGAGGCGCTCGCTCGTGCCCAGCATCGCGTGCAGGGTCTTGGCCTGCTCGGCGTTGACGCCGCCGCTTTCCATCCCCAGCGCAATGCTCCGACCGCACATTTCGCGATACAGCTGTTGCAGCGGCGCATCCAGCGCTGACAACGCGTCCAGATGCTTTTCGATCGACACGATGTCGCCGCGCGACACGGGCCCCGGCATGCCTTTGGCCAGCCCGGCGCTGGCGATCGATGCCAGCGTGCCCTGCACCAGCGGCAGCATGGCCTTGATGGCGGCGTCCTCCTGCGCACCCCACGACTGCCAGATGGCCGACGCTTCGCGCAGGATCACGTTGATGAACTGCGACGCATAGCCGGCAGCGGCGTGATAGCGGCCGCGCATGCCCGGCGGCAGGTGATTGACCGGGCACGCGAGGCGGCCTGCTATGGCACGCAGCAGCTCGTCCAGCTGCGACGACGCTTCGATGGTCACGGTGCAGCCCGGCAGCGAACGACGCGCCGCTTCCGGATCGCCGAAGGTCTGCATCGGATGGAAGCCGCCAATGGATGCGCCATCACGACCGGCCTTGGCCAGCGACGACACGTCGGTCGCGCCGCTGCAATGGACGACGCCCATGCCGGCCCGCCATTGCAGCGCGTTGGCGGTCGATTCGATCGCGCCATCGACGGTGGTGACGAACACGAGGTCGCATTGGTCCACCACTTGCTGCGGCGTCAGGTTGGCGCAGCCGGGGATGGCGGCCGCCAGCGGCGCCGATTCCTCCAGCGTCAGGCTGCCGACGCCGGCCACTTTCAGGCCGCGATCCATCAGCGCCAGCGCCAGCGCCTTGCCGAGGCGGCCGGTGCCGATAAAGCCGATGGCCAGCGTGTCGAGCGTATCGACGGAAGTAGCGTCGAGTGTCATCAGGAGAGCATCAGATAGTCTTCGACCAGCAGCGGATTGATGCTGTCGACAAAATTCGGCAAATCCGCCAGCAGGGTCTTGCCCTCCGGGCTGGCCAGCGAAGCGGCCAGCGCCTCGGCCGAGTCGAACCACAGTTCGGAGAAGCCGTCGTAGCCGAAGGCTTCGGACTGGTCACGCGACACGAGGTTGACCGAGTAGCGGCGCATGTTGGGCAGCTTCTTGCACAGCTCGGCGTGCACGTTCAGCCAGTGGTGGGTGAATTCTTCGTAGCTCAGGTCCTTGCGGCGCTTGACGAGGCCAATGCGTTTGACGGCGTTCGGTTTCATGCAGACTCCTTGATTCGGGTAGAGGTGGTTCGGGTATTGGTTGGGGCCGGCGCGAAGGCCGAGGTCACGGCGCCCTGCGAGGCGTCGGTGACCAGGCGCGCATACTTGGCCAGCACGCCGTTGGTGTAGCGTGGTGCCGGCGGGGTCCAGTCGGCGAGGCGGGCGTCCAGTTCATCGCTGGCGACCTCGACATCGAGGCTGCGACGTTCGACATCAATCACGATGGTGTCGCCGTCGCGCAGTGCGGCGATCGGGCCGCCATCGGCAGCCTCGGGCACGATGTGGCCGATCACGAAACCGTGGGATGCGCCGGAGAAGCGACCGTCGGTCATCAGTGCCACTGAGTCACCCAGGCCTGCGCCCTGCAAGGCGCCGGTGACCAGCTGCATCTCGCGCATGCCGGGGCCGCCACGCGGTCCTTCGTTACGCAGCACCATCACATCATTGGGCCGGATCTCGCCGGCCTTGATCGCGGCGAACGCGGCTTCTTCGGTTTCAAACACACGGGCCGGTCCGCG
>JBDKLN010000079.1:0-13132 GCA_039806045.1 Pseudomonadota bacterium | reverse complement strand
CGAGGCAGAGCTTACGCATTGTTTAACCCGGCCTTTACGTGGAGTAGCGGTCTTTTCCTGCTCATTCATTGATGTTGCCGTCCTGACATCAGGACACAAGTCCACTTGAATTAGACAAGCTTGGGAAGAAAAATGCGCCCGAGGCAGGCGGACTTGCAAAGTGTTACGCCGGCGAAATCTGGTTCAGGCTGCGACGAGGGCGAACCAAAAAATTGCCGGAATTGATAGGAAATTGACGGTTTTTCGGTTTCGCTTCCGAGCACGAGGGGGCGGTGCTGGAACCGGCAGCGGCCAGCAGCCATCGTCAACGTGACCGATGTGCTGAGCCTTGCTTCTGCCGCCATCGGCGCAGCCCGGTAAAGAAAAGAAATGCCGGCAGCAAGCCGAACAGCAAGGCAGCGATGCGCCCCCCTTGCCCGAAGGCTTCGCCGTTGTGCAAGGGATGAAGCCAGTCAAAAAAAACATCCGCAGCCGGTACATGCATCGGGTCACGCACGGCCAGGACCTCGCCGCTGAACTGATCGATCCAGATATAAGTTTTCGGGAAGCGATCGCTGGGCTCGCCGTCTTGTTTCAGGCGCAGGAAATAGGTGTCCATCGCTGATGCGGGTGCCTCGACCCAGCGCAGCCTTGCATTCGGAAAACGGGTCAGTGCAATGGCAATCGCCCTGTCTGCACCGATGCGCACCGCCTCTGATTCGGGCGGCGACGATTCGATGACGGGCACTGGCGCTCGCGCCGAGACAGGCGCGATGACCGGCGCAACCCATTCTGGCGTTGCCAGCCCAATCCCGGTCACGATGAGGACGGCCAGTAAAAGAAAACCATAGGCGCCGCTATAGGTATGCAAATCATAGGTGCCCTTGATCGAACCATCGCGAATTTTTGGCAGGGATTTTTGCAAGCGATTTCGTCCCCGCGGCCACCATAAATACAGGCCAAGCACCAGCACCAGGAAAAGCGCCAGCCCGAGGCCGCTGACGACCCTTTTTCCCGCTGGGCCCAGCAGCAATGAATAATGCAGGTCATACACCCAGGTGACCAGATCATCGCCCCAGAAACTGCTATGCAGGATTTCCAGCGTTGAAGGGTCGAGTGCGACCACCAGGGGGGCAAAGCGCGACGGATCTTTTTCTTCCGGCTTCAGGTAGCGCGCAAACAGCGGCTGTTGTGCCGAGCGCGGAGCTTCAATGCGCCACTTTCCGGCGCGCTGCGGGTACTGATGCCGCAATTGCTCGAATACCTGCTGATATCTGATCTCCGGAATCTCGTTGCTGCTGATCGCCAGTTTCGGATTCAGTGCCTTCTGGATTTCCGGATAAAAAACGAGAAAGCTGCCCGTCAGCCCGATCAGTGCGAACAGGCTGCCGAGCACGATTCCGAAATAAAGATGCACCGTCAGGAAATGGCGACGCAACGAACGGCGTGTCATGGATCAGAATTTCGTTGTCACCGACAAATAGTAAGCGCGCGGAGCGCCTGCCGAGTAATAGGCGTCATAACCTGTCCCGGCATAGGTCCAGACATCGCTTGCGTACCTGCGGTCCAGAAGGTTCCTGATCTGGAAATCGATGCTGGTGCGCTCGGAGTATTGATGCCGTGCCGTCGCGTCGAACAGCACTTGCTGGCCGAAGCGACCGGTGGAATTGTCGTCGGCGACAAAGTAGCCGCTTTGCGCGCGGCCCAACAAGCCATAGCGCCATTGGTCCGTTGCACGGAAATCGATACCCACATTCGAGATATACCGCGGAGTCTCCGCGACTTCTTTGCCGACCAGGCTGGCGACACCGCCGATGACCTTGGCTTCCTGTATCGAGTGCGACATCCAGAATCCCCAGCGTTGGCTCAGCTGGCTGTTCATCTGGAAATCAATACCTCGGCGTCGCGTCGCTCCGAGCGGCGTGACATCCACCGCTGCAGCCAGGTTCTTGACTTCGTCGGTGGCGTCTTGCTGCCAGATCGCAATGCGGCCCTCTGTATGGGTATTGAGCGCGAACTTGATACCGACTTCCTTGCCGGTATTGATCGACGGCTTGGTCAGCGGAAGGGTGCTGCCATAAGGCGCATAGGCCGTGTTGGCGGTGCCGCCGGTCAGAACCTGGAAAGTCTTGCCCCAGTTCGCATACACGCTGGCGCCGGCGGTCGGGCTATAAACAATGCTCAGCTTAGGCTGGTGGATCCAGCCATACTTGTTCATGTCATAGCTGATGCCATTCGGGTTGGCGACCGAGAACAGAGTCGTCTTGCCGTCAAAGTGATCAACGCGAAATGCCGGAATGATCTTCAGGTGCTCCGTCGGACGAATGATGGCCTGTGCATAGGCGCCAATATTCTCGACCGTGTAATCCTGACAGGTGGCTGCAGACGAGCCCGCCGGGGTGCTGGAACAGGTGCTGGGCGAGCCGGCGAACGCCGATCCGCTTCCCCATCGGAAACGACGGTACTGATTGTCCTGCTGCTCGACATTGAGGCCGCCGTCCAGCGTCAGGGCCTCGCTTTGCTTCCATGTCAGCGACGTCAGGAGACCGGAATGGTCTTCGTTCCACTTCCTGTTTTCAGAGCGAAGGGTGGCGTAGGGATAGGTGACAAAGCGATCGTCGTCGATCGTGTTCAGGTAGGCTTTGGCACTGAATAGCATGTCAGGCGTGAAGGTGTACTCAAGGTGCGTGCTGACGTGATTCATGCGGCGCTGGTCATGGTCGCCGGAATTCCTCGACGCGACGTACTGGTACGGATCAGCTGCATATTCTGCGGGGCGCAGGTAGCCGGCTTCGTCAGCGCTGCCGTCGAAAGCCCGGATCACAAGCCCGATCTTCAGATTGCTGCCCTGGGGTTTGTAAAACCATTTGCCGCCAAAGCCATATTTGTCCGTCGACGAATGATCGCGGTAGCCGCCGGAATCATATTTCGCAAAAAAATAATTCTGTTGCCATTCGGCGGTTTCGATCCCCAACGTGGTCTGGATATCCAGCGTGTTGAAGCTGCCGTAGGCAACCCGTGCATCGGTGTAGTTGCCGCCCTGACGCGTCGAGATGTTGATGTTGCCGCCGATGTTGTACAACCCATAGCGCGGATCATTGGTGCCGCGGACGACTTCAATCGCGTCAATATCCATTGGGAAGATCATGTCCAAGTGGCGCATGTTTCCGGAATTGGTATTGCTCGGGATGCCATCGATCAGCAGCTTGATGCCATTCACGTAGCCTGCGCCATTAAAGCCGCGAAACGCCGGTTTGCCGGATTCCAGGCCCATCTGCCAGGATTTCAGTGATATCCCCGGCATTTGTCCCAGCAATTCCCAGCTGTTCTTGACGTTCTTGCCTTCGATCATTTCGGCACCCATCACATCGACCGAGGTCAGGATGGATGCCGACGGCAAAGTCGCTTCCCTCGACCCGGTGACCGTCACGGCACCAAGGACTGCCATCGATTCCTGCGCGTGGGCATGGAAGCTCAACATCAGCGCCGCGAGCGATAGCGGCGAGAGGACGAAATTATTTTTTCTCATGTTTATTCCGATCATGGATCGCGCAGGTTCGGCAGTGCGCAATCGCGGCCTCGGTCACCTGTGGCGACTGATGGCCAGGCCTTCAATAAGATTTATCGAAGCGTTTTCAATGAAGCCGGCAACGGACGAGGTCCGGCGGCATTCAATGAGCAGTCAGGGGCGCGTGCTGCCCGCGGCCTGAATCGCAACAGGCAAGCAGCAATCGGTGGTGTTTCAGAGCGGCGGTGCGCGCGAGCGGATGTCATGCCCGGAGAAGCTGATGACGACGGCATCGAACTCCTGTGGCAGGGCATAGCTTGATGAGGGGAGCCAGAGGTGGCGCGCCGGATCCTGCGCGTCCGGCGGTGTGCCCGCCAGACAGAAAACACAATGCTCGCCGGCGCCGTGCTTGCTGCCAACCGGTAGACTGCTGTCCGTCGATGAATCCTCGACCCATTTGGTGCCGGCAACGGTACAGATTTCCGTCCATGCCTGGGCACCATTGACGCGCGATTGCGCGAACAGCGGGGCCATGACTTGCAGCAGCAACGCTGCAAGCACATAACTTGCGATCCAGCGGGTGACGGATAAGTGGCGCATCAGAGGCGGCGACTATAGCACAAGACGCTATTGCTCATTTCGCAATGGCGGCGATATGCCGCATGGGTTGAACAGCGATGCGCGCCCGGTCGACGGCAAGACTGGCGCCCGTCGTTGCAAACCGCTTCACCCATCGCTGGCTTGCGCCATGAAAAAGCCGCACCGAAGTGCGGCTTTTCCTGGGTGCCACGGATCCGGAGATCAGTCGAATACCGGGGACTCGACGCCCAGCACCTTGTGCAGCTTCGGCGAGGTCGTCGTGTACTGCATGTGGATCTTCTTCTCGGGGAAGATGTACGGCGCCGCGCCGAAGGCGGCCAGCGCCGCTTCGTGGAAGCCCGACAGGATCAGCTTCTTCTTGCCCGGGTAGGTGTTGATGTCGCCGACGGCGAAGATGCCCGGGACATTGGTCTCGAACTTCTCGGTGTCGACCACCAGCTGCTTGCGCTCGATCGCCAGGCCCCATTCGGCGATCGGGCCCAGCTTCGGCGACAGGCCGAAGAACACCAGCAGGTCGTCCAGCGGCATGCGACGGGTCACGCCGTCGGCGCCGGTGACCTTGATCTCGGTCATCGTGCCATCCGTGGCCTCGAAGCCGGTCACCTGGCCGACCAGGAATTGCATCTCGTACTGCTCGCACAGTTCCTTCATCTTCGCGACCGAAGCCGGCGCGGCGCGGAACTCTTCACGGCGGTGGACCAAAATCACGGACTCGGCCTTGCCCTGCAGGTTCAGCGCCCAATCGAGCGCCGAATCACCGCCGCCGCAGATGACGATATTGCGGCCCTCGAAGCGCGCCGGATCCTTCACGCGGTAGAACAGCTGCTTGCCGTCGAAGTCCTCGATGCCATCGACCTTCAGCGTGCGCGGCTGGAACGAGCCCACGCCGGCGGCGATGAAGATGGTCTTGGTGATGAAGCGGGTGCCGGTCGAGGTTTCGAGGTCGAAGCGACCGTCTTCACGCTTCTGTACCAGCGTCACTTCCTGGCCAAGGTGGAAGGTCGGCTCGAAGGGCTCGATCTGCTTCAGCAGGTTGTCGGTCAGTTCCTGGCCGGTGCAGCTGGGCACGGCCGGGATGTCGTAAATGGGCTTGTCCGGGTACAGCTCCACGCACTGTCCGCCGACGGCGTTCAGCGAGTCGATCACATGGGCCTTGATTTCGAGCAGGCCGAGTTCGAAGACCTGGAACAGGCCGACCGGGCCAGCGCCGACGATGACGGCATCGGTTTCAATGGGGGCAACAGAAGTATTCATTCGTTTCAGCGGGAATAAAAACCGACCCCGGCATCAGCCGGGGCGCGGGGTAGGGCAAGGGCGCTCGGTGCTGGCTGCGCCCGATTCATCAGCGCTGCAGGAATTGCAGCTTGTCTGTCACGTCCTTCCACTCCTCGGCTTCCCCGAGCGCTTCCTTGGACTTGGTGATCGACGGCCATTTGCGCGCCAGTTCAACATTCAGCTTGATGAATTGCTGCTGGTTGGAAGGAACGTCTTCCTCGGCATAGATCGCATTGACCGGGCACTCTGCGACACATACTGCGCAGTCGATGCACTCATCCGGGTCGATCGCGAGAAAATTCGGGCCTTCGCGGAAGCAGTCCACCGGGCAGACATCGACGCAGTCGGTATAACGGCAGCGGATGCAGGATTCGGTCACAACGTGGGTCATATGGGCCAGTCCTATCTATTTTTGAAACATTCAAGCCGGTGCGGGAGGGGCAGCATCGCTGCGCCGCAACGCGACGCGCGACCGGAACCTGCGCTCCAATTGCAAAGCCTTGTATTTTAAGGCAAAGCAGGCTTGCCCCACAAACCCGGCTTAGATGAATTTTGAATATGCAAATGCCGGCCTGTTGCAGCCGCGGGTTGCCGGCCTTGAATATTTTGCCAGCGCGATCTGAATTTAAATCACGCGAAAACCCGCAGCCCTGCAGGCATTCCGGGCGGCAGCTGGGCTAGAATCTGGCAACTATTTTCCGAGAAGACCATGGATACCTCCGCCGCACGCAGTGCCATCCTGAGCCGCATTCGCCAGGCCCAGAACCGTCCCGTCCAGCCCGCCGAGGCCGAATACGAACAGGTCCGGCAGTATCTGGCCAACCACAGCGAGGGCCCGCGCCCCGACCTCGGGGCCGACCTGGTCGAGCGTTTCCGCCAGCAGGCACTGCGCACCTCGCAGACCCTGGACGAAGTCGCGAGCCTGGCTGAGGTGCCGGCGGCCGTGGCGCGCTATCTGGACGGCATCGGTGTCGGGCATCAGGCGATTGCCTGGGAGACGCTGCGCTCGCTGCCTTGGGGTGGATCGGGCATGCAGGTCGAGTTCCGCCCGCCGGTCAATGAAGACATGGTCGGTGTCACCGGCTGCTTCTGCGCGGTGGCCGAGACCGGCACGCTGATGCTGCTGTCCGGCGCCGAGACCTTTGCGTCGGCGGCGCTGCTGCCCGAGACCCATATCGCGATCGTGCCGGTCGGCCGCATCGTGGGCAGCATCGAAGACGCGTTTGCGCTGGCAAAGAAAGAGCGTGGCGAGCTGCCACGGGCGACCAATTTCATTTCCGGCCCGTCGCGCACCGGCGACATCGAGCAGACCATTGTGCTCGGCGCCCATGGCCCGTACCGCGTGCATGTCATCCTTGTGAAGGAAGCCTGACATGAAGCCGAAGATACTTGTCACGCGCGCTGTCTTTCCGGAAGTGATCGCGCGACTGGCCGGGCATTTCGATGTCGAATCCAACCAGCAGGATGAAACCTTTGGCGAAGCCGAGCTGGTGCGTCGCCTGCAGGACAAGGACGGGGTCTTCTCGAACCCGACTGACAGGATGTCGGCGTCCGTGATCCAATCCGTACCCGGACTGAAGGCCATCTGCAACATGGCCGTCGGCTACAACAACATCGACGTGCCGGCTGCGACCGCTGCCGGCGTGATGGTCACCAACACCCCCGATGTGCTGAACGAAACCACGGCCGACCTCGGCTGGGCGCTGCTGATGGCCGCCGCCCGTCGCGTGACCGAATCCGAGCGTTCGCTGCGTGCCGGCGAGTGGGTCAAGTGGACTTACGACGGCTACATGGGCAATGACGTGCATGGCTCGACCTTGGGCATCATCGGCATGGGCCGCATCGGGCAGGCGGTTGCGCGCCGCTCGATGGGCTTCAACATGAAGGTCATCTACAACAACCGCTCGCGTCTGGCGCCGGAGCTGGAAGCGAAGGCCAACCATGCGCAGTACGTTTCGCGCGAGGAGCTGCTGCGCACCGCCGACCATATCGTGCTGGTGCTGCCGTACTCGGCTGAATCGCATCACACCATCGGCGAGAAGCAACTGGCGATGATGAAGCCGACCGCAACGCTGGTGAACATTGCCCGCGGCGGCATCATCGATGACGCAGCGCTGATCCGCGCGCTGAGGGCTGGCCAGATCGGTGCCGCCGGCATCGACGTGTTCGAGAACGAGCCCAACTTCAATCCCGGCTTCCTCGAACTGAAGAACGTCGCGCTCACGCCGCATATCGGCAGCGCTTCGCTGAACACTCGGCTGGCAATGGCCAACACCGCAGCTGGCAACCTGATCGCCGCGCTGTCGGGCCAGACACCGCCCAATCTGCTGAATCCGGAAGTCCTCGAAAAATAAAGGGAGGCCGCATGGCCGATATCACACTGATTGAAGACCATGTGCTGTCGATGGACGACGCACGCAATGCAGCGCAAAAGGTGGCCGACCAGATGACGGCCGATTACGAGATGGCCTGCAACTGGGAAGGCGATGTGCTGGCCTTCAAGCGCAGCGGGGTGTCCGGCACGCTGGCGCTGACCGAAGGTCGTGCGCAGCTCGACATCAACCTCGGCTTCATGCTCAAGGGATTCAGGACAAAGATCGAAGAGCAGGTGGGGCGCAACATGCGCAAGCTCTTCAGTGGCGACGCCGCACAGGACGCCGCCTGATCAAGACCGCAGCGCGCGCACCCGGTGACGGGATGCGCAGGGCTGTGGGTCACTGGCTATCGCTTCCCGTATCAGACGCCCAGCAGTTCGACATCGAAGATCAGCGTGGCATTCGGCGGGATCACGCCGCCCGCGCCGCGCGCACCGTAGCCCAGCGCTGACGGGATCACCAGGCGGCGCTTGCCGCCGACCTTCATTCCCTGCACGCCCTGGTCCCAACCCTGGATCACATGGCCGGCGCCGAGCGGGAATTCGAAAGGCTCGTCGCGGTCGACGCTGGAGTCGAATTTCTCGCCTTCGCTGCCATCCGGCTGTTGCAGCCAGCCCGTGTAGTGGACGCTGACATAGCTGCCAGCCTTCGCTTCGTCGCCGTCGCCGACGGTCAGGTCTTCATATTGCAGGCCAGTGCTGGTCATGGTCAGGGACATCGTTTTTCCTTGAAAGTGTGGCGTGTGAAGCCGGCATTATAGTCCGCCCTCCGCGGTGTCCATGCCCAGCTCTTATAATCGGTCAGATAATGACGCCCGTATTCATTTCCTTTTTTCGCGCCCTGGTTTCCCAGCTGCATATCCGCATGCTGCTGCTGACCCTTTTGCCCTTCATGGTCGCGGTCGCGCTGTGGGGGCTGGCACTGTGGCAGGGGTTGCAGCCCCTGATCGACCAGCTGCACGCATGGTTTGCCGACTACGGACTTTTCCATGCGGCTGGCGAAATGCTGGACTCGATCGGCCTCGGTTCGGTACGCGCGATCCTCGTGCCGCTGCTGGCGATGTGGCTGCTGCTGCCGTTCATGATCGTCACCGCGCTCGTGTTGGTGGGTACGATGGCGATGCCGGCGATCGCTCGCCACGTCGGCCAGCGCTTGTATTCGCAGCTCGAGATGCGGCATGGCGGCTCGTTCGCCGGCAGCCTGTGGGTATCGCTGTCGGCCTTCGTGGTCTTCATCATCGCGTGGCTGCTGACGCTGCCGCTGAACCTGATACCCCTGTTTGCCTTGTTCGTGCAGCCGCTGCTGTGGGGCTGGCTGGCCAGCCGCGTGATGTCTTACGATGCGCTGGCCGACTATGCGGACAAAGAGGAAAGAAGGATGATCATGGCGCGCCATCGCTGGCCGCTGCTGGCGATCGGCATCGTCACCGGCAGTCTCGGTGCTGCGCCCGGCCTGTTGTGGCTGGGTGGCGTGATGTCGGTGATCTTCTTCCCGCTGCTGGCGGCGGTATCGATCTGGCTGTACCTGCTGGTGTTCGTGTTCAGCGGACTGTGGTTCCAGCATTACTGCCTCGATGCGCTGGCGCGCTTGCGCAGCCATCCGGTGAAGGACTTGCCGGCGGCGCCGCTGATCGATGAAGACAGGTTGTGAACAAGAACAAGCACGGAGACTCCAGATGGCATTCGGCATCATCATCATTGGCGACGAAATCCTGTCGGGCAAGCGCGCCGACAAGCATCTCGCGAAGATCATTGAACTGCTCGGCGAACGCGGCCTGTCGCTGGCGTGGGCGGAATACGTAGGCGACGACCCGGAGCGCATCACTGCGACGCTCAAGCGCACGCTGGCCAGCGGTGACATCGTATTCTCTTGCGGTGGCATTGGCGCGACCCCTGACGACCATACGCGGCAATGTGCAGGGGCCGCGCTCGGCGTGCCACTGGTGCTGCATGCGGATGCGAAGGCAAAGATACAGGAGCGCATCGCCGAGATGGCAGCCGCAGAAGGGAAGGTGGCCGACCTGGATACGCCGGATCACCAGCACCGCCTGAAGATGGGCGAATTCCCGGTGGGCGCCGAGATCGTGCCCAACCCGTATAACAAGATCCCCGGCTTCATGCTCCGCAATGAAGTCGGCGGCGTGCATTACTTTGTGCCCGGCTTCCCGGTGATGGCCGCGCCCATGATGGCATGGGCGCTCGACACCCACCATTCGCACCTGTTCCATCAGGTCGCGCACGCTGAAAAATCAGTGATCGTTTATGACGGCATCGAGTCGCGCCTGACGCCACTGATGGAAGCCATCGAAGCCGAGTTCGGCGACGTCAAGGTGTTCAGCCTGCCCAGCGTCGGCGACGCCAATCGTCGCCGCCATATCGAACTGGGCGTCAAAGGCGAGCCCTTGCAGGTGGCGTCGGCCTACCTGAAGCTGCTGGCAGGGCTCGATGAACTGAAACAGGAATACGTGCCGAACTGACGCGCACGGTCGATGCGGTCAGGCCCTGGCCGCGTCCAGCAAGCCCTGCTTGCGGATGAAGGCGATCACCTCGTCCACGCCTTCGCCCTTGCGCAGGTTGGTGAACACGAAAGGACGGTCGCCGCGCTGTTTCTTCGCGTCGGCGGCCATGATGTCGAGGTTCGCGCCGACATGCGGTGCGAGGTCGGTCTTGTTGATGATCAGCAGGTCCGAGCGCGTGATGCCGGGGCCGCCCTTGCGCGGGATTTTTTCTCCGCCGGCGACATCGATCACGTAGATCGTCAGGTCCGACAGCTCCGGGCTGAAGGTCGCGGCCAGGTTATCGCCGCCCGACTCGACCAGGATCAGGTCGAGGTCAGGGAAATCGGCGCTCATGCGCGCAATCGCTTCGAGGTTGATCGACGCATCTTCCCGGATCGCCGTGTGCGGGCAGCCGCCGGTCTCGACACCCATCAGGCGCTCGGCCGGTAGCGCGTCGGCACGCAGCAGGATTTCCATGTCTTCCTTGGTATAGATGTCGTTCGTGATCACGGCCATGTCGTAGTGGTCGCGCATTTGCTTGCACAGCATTTCGCACAGCGCCGTCTTGCCGGAGCCGACCGGGCCGCCGATGCCGACGCGCAGGGGATTGGACGTAGTCATGGTGTCTTCTTTCAAAAATTCAGGAACGATAGAGTCGCGAGTACTGCACTTCATGCCGCATCGATAGCAGCGACAGGCCCGGCGACCAGTTGGACAATTCATCATCGGCCAGCGCGCGCGCGGTGGCGGCGGCCTTTTCGATGTCGGCGCGCAGCGACAACAGCAGGCGCTGCCCCGCGACCTGGCCCAGCGGCACCGACTTCACGCAGGCGATCACCTGGTTCTCGGCCCACGAGAACAGCATGCCGAGCAAGGCTTCGTCCGCGGGCACTTTCAGGGCGACAGCCGCCGCCGCCAGTGCGGTCGGGAACGGCAGTTCGGGTTGCGATGCCAGCAGGTTCAGCAAGTCGGCTTCGCCCGGCACCAGCTCCGGCAGCAGCTTGCCCAGCGAATAGCCCATCTGTATGGTCTCGGCGCGAAATTCGGCGCTGTCGCGCGAGGCAATGAAGACGGCGTTCCAGTGGGCGACAGCCTTTGCATCGCGTTCTTCAAACGCTTGCAGCAAACGCCATGTCACGGGCGCCTCGAAGCGGGCGACGACCTCGTCCAGCATGTCGACGATCCATGCCCGCGCGCCGGCCTCGTCCTTGACGAAGCCGTGTTCCATCGCTGCTTCCAGCCCCTGCGAATAGCTGTACGCGCCCACCGGCAGCGACGGACTGCACAGCTGCAGCAGGTGCAGCAGCGATGCGGCCGGCATGGTCATGCCTTGTCGCCCGGCCGGTGGATCTTCTGTCGCACTGGGATCGGCGCCAGCGGATTGTGGTGATGGCCGTCGTCATGGTGATGATGACCGCCGCCGTAAGCACCCGACTCCGGTTCGAACGGCGCCTGTTCCTCGGTGACGTCGGCGCCGAGGCCGGCCAGCATGTCTTTCAGGACCGGATCCCGGCGGATGCGCAGCCAGCCATCGCCGACCTGCGCTTGTGTATGGCGGTTGCCGAGGTGGAAGGCGCAACGCAGCAGGGCCTGCGGCGTTGCGCAGGCCACGCGGTAAGTGGCCTCCGGCGCCGCCGATACCTTGACGATGCGGCCGTCGTCGCCCTTCAGCAGGTCGCCGTCACGCAGCACGGTGCCACGCACGGTGAAGACAGCGACTTCCTCGCCGGATTTCAGCTCGGCACGCAGGCGACTTTTTTCGCGCAGTTCATAGGGCAAGACCAGTTCGCCGTCTATCTGGTCGGCGTGGTCGAGTTTGGTGTGCAGCGTGAGCATCGTTGATTCCGTTGACATCAGAAAAGGAAATAGCGCTGTGCCATCGGCAGCACTTTGGCCGGCTCGCAGACCAGCAATTCGCCATCGGCACGCACTTCATACGTCTCGGCATCGACTTCCATCGTCGGCGCGTAGCCATTGTGAATCATGTCGGCCTTGCGGATCCGGCGCATGTTCTTCACCGCGGCGACCGGCTTGTTGAGCTTCAGCTGTTCCGCGATGCCGGCATCCAGGGCCGCCTGCGACACGAAAGTGAACGAGGTCTTCAGGCCACCGCCGTAGGCGCCGAACATCATTCGGTAGTGCACCGGCTGCGGTGTCGGGATGGACGCATTCGGGTCGCCCATCTGCGCGGCGGCGATCATGCCCGATTTCAGGATCATCGACGGCTTGACGCCGAAGAAGGCCGGCTTCCACAGGACGAGGTCAGCCAGCTTGCCGGTCTCGATCGAACCGACCATATGCGAAACCCCGTGCGTGATCGCCGGGTTGATCGTGTACTTGGCGACATAGCGCTTGGCGCGATAGTTGTCGTTGCGGCTGGAATCCTCCTTCAGCGAGCCGCGCTGCACCTTCATCTTGTGCGCGGTCTGCCAGGTGCGCATGATCACTTCGCCGACACGGCCCATGGCCTGGGAGTCGGACGACATCATCGAGATCGCGCCCAGGTCGTGCAGGATGTCTTCGGCGGCGATGGTCTCGCGCCGGATGCGCGATTCGGCAAAGGCGATGTCTTCGGCGATGGCTGCGTCGAGGTGATGGCAGACCATCAGCATGTCGAGGTGCTCGTCCAGCGTGTTGTGGGTGTACGGGCGGGTCGGATTGGTGGAAGAAGGCAGCACATTGCCCTGGCCGACGGCGGCAATGATGTCCGGTGCGTGGCCGCCGCCCGCGCCTTCGGTATGGAAGGTATGGATGGTACGGTCCTTGAAAGCGGCCAGCGTGTGCTCGAGGAAGCCGCCTTCGTTCAGCGTATCGGTGTGGATCGCGACCTGGATGTCCATCCTGTCCGCCACTGACAGGCAGTTGTCGATCGCAGCCGGCGTGCTGCCCCAGTCTTCA
>JBDKLN010000078.1:0-7184 GCA_039806045.1 Pseudomonadota bacterium | reverse complement strand
TTCGCCGGCTGGGAAAATGCCGTGCGCGAGATGAAGGCCATCATGACCCGCGCGCGGCTCGAAGCGCTGAAGTCGCGTTAAGCAACACCAGCTTTGCACCGGACAGGGGGCGCAGACGATGATCTTTGGCATAGGCACCGATATCATTCGCATCGACCGCGTTGCGGCTGCCGTCGCGCGCCATGGCGATCGTTTTGCGCAAAAAGTCCTCGGACCGCAGGAAATGGAGAAATACCTGCGCCGCAAGGCCAAGGTCGAGGCGCGCGGCATCCGGTTTCTGGCGACGCGTTTTGCGGCCAAGGAAGCGTTTTCCAAGGCCATCGGCCTCGGCATGCGCATGCCAATGACCTGGCGCGCGGTGCAGTTCGTCAATGCGCCCAGCGGCAAGCCGGTGGTCGTGACCAGCGGCGCGTTGACGGAATTCATGCAGGCGCATGGCATCGCCGCGCAAGTATCGCTGACCGATGAGGCAGAATACGCAGTAGCTTTCGTGATCGTGGAGAAGATATGAAGAATGACAAGCAGGCCCTCGGCCCGGTGATGCTCGATGTCGCCGGCACCACGCTGACTGACGACGACCTGCGCCGCATCCGCCACCCGCTGACGGGCGGGGTGATCCTGTTCGCGCGCAACTACACCGACCGTGCGCAGCTGACGGCGTTATGCCAGGCGATCCACGATGCGCGTCCCGGCGTGCTGATCGCCGTCGACCACGAGGGCGGACGCGTGCAGCGTTTCCGTACCGATGGCTTCACCCGTTTGCCCGCGATGAAGAAGCTGGGCGAACTCTGGGATCGCGACGTGCTCGAAGCCTGCAAGGCAGCGACGGCGCTGGGTTTCGTGCTGGCAGCCGAATTGCGCGCCTGCGGCGTCGACCTGTCGTTCACGCCGGTGCTGGACCTCGACTATGGACAATCCGAAGTCATCGGCGACCGAGCTTTCCACCGCGACCCGCGCACCGTGACCCTGCTCGCCAAGAGCGTCAATCACGGCCTGCAACTGGCCGGCATGGCCAACTGCGGCAAGCACTTCCCCGGCCATGGTTTTGTCGCAGCGGATTCGCATGTCGCGATCCCGGTCGACGAGCGCGACCCGCAAGACATTCTGAAGGAAGATGCCGCGCCGTATGGCTGGCTGGGCATGAGCCTGTCAGCCGTGATGCCGGCGCATGTGATCTATCCGAAGTTCGACAAGCATCCGGCTGGTTTCTCGAAGAAATGGCTGAACCTGCTACGCAAGGACCTGGGCTTCGAAGGCGTGATCTTCAGCGACGATTTGTCAATGGAAGGCGCAAGCGTCGCCGGCACGGTCGTGCAGGGCGCGCACGCAGCGCTGTCGGCTGGTTGCGACATGGTGCTGGTCTGTAATGCGCCGGCCAAGGCCGATGAATTGCTGGCCGGCCTCGATCCTGCGAAGGCCATCGATGTGCAACGTTCGGCCGAACGTATCGCCGCCATGGTGCCGTCCGGTACCGCCAAGGACTGGGACAGCCTGCAGGCCGATGCGTCATACAAGGACGCGTGCAAGCTGGTGCAGCAGCTCGCCTGACGCGCTAACTCAGTCGCGCGACCAACAGGCTAACAGGGACCCGCAGATGAGCGGCAGCGACGACGAGATCGATCCGCCGGCAGCGGATGGCGGGGCCGATGACGGCGTCCGTGCTGCGCTGCTGGCTGAAGTTGCGCGCCTGCCCAACTTGCCCGGTGTCTATCGCTACTTCGATGCGCAAGACAAGCTGCTATACGTAGGCAAGGCGCGCGACCTGAAGAAGCGGGTCGCGAGCTACTTCCAGAAGACACTGGCCAGTCCGCGCACGGCGATGATGGTCGAGCGCATCGCGCGCATGGAAACCACCGTCACGCGCAGCGAAGCCGAGGCGCTGCTGCTCGAGAACAATCTCATCAAGACCCAGCAGCCTCGCTTTAATATCTTGTTCAGGGACGACAAGTCCTATCCCTACCTGAAGCTGTCCGGCGGCGACTATCCGCGCATGGCTTATTACCGCGGCGCGGTGGACAAAAAGAACCAGTACTTCGGACCCTTCCCCAGTGCGTGGGCGGTCAAGGAATCGATGCAGATCCTGCAGAAGATTTTCCTGCTGCGCACCTGCGAAGACTCGGTTTTCCAGAACCGCACGCGGCCTTGCCTGCTGCACCAGATCAACCGTTGCAGCGGCCCCTGCGTAAACCTGATCAGCCGGGAAGACTACGCGATCGATGTCGACAATGCTGCGCAATTCCTGCGCGGTCGGCAGACTGAGTTGTTGCAAACGCTGCAAAAGAAAATGCACGGCTTTGCCGAGCAGCTGAAGTTTGAACAGGCCGCCGTCGTGCGCAACCAGATCACCGCGCTGTCGCGCGTGCTGCACCAGCAAAGCATGGAGACCGGCGGCGACGCCGACATCGACATCATTGCCGTCGCTGTGCAGGGCGGTCGTGCGTGCGTGAACCTGGCGATGGTGCGCGGCGGGCGTCATCTCGGCGACCGCGCCTACTTCCCGACCCAGGTCGACATGGTCGCCGGCGACGGCCCGGTCGAGGCCGAGGTGCTGAAAGCTTTCCTCGCACAGCACTATGTCGACCTGTTCGTGCCCGCGATCCTGGTGGTGAATGTCGAGCTGGACGAGCCTGGGCTGATGATGGCACTGATGGAGCAATGCGGGCACCGCATCACGCTGGTGTTCCAGCCGCAGGGTCAGCGGCGTGCGTGGCAGGAGATGGCAGTCAAGGGCGCGCAGATCGCGCTGGCGCGGCTGTTGTCTGAGCAGGGCTCGCAACAGGCGCGCACGCGCGCGATGGTCGAGACGCTGGGCATGGATGCGGCCGACATGGATGCCTTGCGCATCGAATGTTTTGACATCAGCCACACGCAGGGCGAGGCCACGCAAGCGTCCTGCGTGGTGTATCACCATCACCAGATGCAGAACGGCGAATACCGTCGCTACAACATCAAGGACATCACGGCGGGCGACGACTACGCGGCGATGCGACAGGTGCTGACGCGTCGCTACGAGAAAGTCGCCAACGGTGAAGGCGTGATGCCCGACCTCGTGCTGATCGACGGCGGCAAGGGCCAGGTTGAAGTCGCCCGGCAAGTGCTGGCCGAGCTCGGGCTGGACATCAGCCTGATCGTCGGCGTCGCGAAAGGCGAAGGGCGCAAGGTCGGACTGGAGACGCTGATCTTTGCCGACGGACGTATGGCGCTGGAGTTGGGCAAGGAATCGGCCGCGCTGCTGCTGATCGCGCAAATACGCGACGAGGCACATCGTTTCGCGATCACCGGCATGCGTGCCAAGCGCGCCAAGGCGCGGCAGGCATCGCGGCTGGAAGAGATCGAAGGCATCGGCGCCAAGCGTCGGCAGAAGCTGCTGGCACGCTTCGGCGGGCTGCGCGGCGTGCAGGATGCGAGCGTCGACGAGCTGGCGTCGGTCGATGGCATTTCGCGTCAGCTGGCCGAAGATATTTACCGCCAACTGCATTGAGGGCAGGGTCGGCCATCTCCTATAGAATACGTCGAGACCGTAATAAAAACTGAAACATGCCCCTGAACATACCCATCTTGCTGACCTGGTTGCGCGTGGCGCTGATCCCGCTGGTGGTCGGCGTCTTCTTCCTGCCGGATGCGTGGATGACGGAGTACGAGCGCGGCCTGGCCGCGACGGTGGTGTTCGTGGTGGCGGCACTGACCGACTGGTTCGACGGTTATCTCGCACGCAAATGGAACCAGACATCGGCCTTTGGTGCTTTCCTCGATCCGGTAGCCGACAAGCTGATGGTGGCCGGTGCCTTGTTGTTGCTGGTGCAGTTGGGGCGCACGAATGCGATCATCGCCTTCGTCATCATTGGCCGCGAAATCGCGATCACTGCTTTGCGCGAATGGATGGCGCAGATCGGCGCATCGAAGTCGGTTGCTGTCAGTTCGCTTGGCAAGATCAAGACGGTAGCGCAGATGGTGGCGATACCGATGTTGCTGTATGCGTATCCGTTGTTTGGCGTCATCGACACGCTGTTTGTCGGTGAACGTTTACTTGAAGTCGCAGCCTTGCTAACGCTATGGTCGATGTTGTATTATCTGCGCCGCGCGTGGCCGCTGATCAAAGAGCGACACGACTTGCAGTGAACATGTGAGGCCCGATGGGCTGCTGTGTGGGAATGCGAGTGGCAGGCATGCGCAGCAGTCAATGGCAGCAACGTTTTAAAAGATGTTGCTTGACAAGATTTTTGAGTGGTTTATAATCTTGTTTCTGTCGACGCGGGAGTAGCTCAGTTGGTAGAGCGCAACCTTGCCAAGGTTGAGGTCGAGAGTTCGAGACTCTTCTCCCGCTCCAACATTACAAAAGGGAAGCCTACAAGCTTCCCTTTTTCATTCGTGACACCCAGTCTGGGTTGCGAATGGCCTGGACAACGCGATTCGACGTTCACAGGTACAATACAGCTCCCTTGGCGGGGTAGCAAAGTGGTTATGCAGCGGCCTGCAAAGCCGTCTACGCCGGTTCGATCCCGACCCCCGCCTCCAAACATTGACGGCCTCCGCATGCGGAGGCCGTTTCGCTTTCTTCACTGTCCAATATCGGTCAAGATGCTTTGTGGTTGGGTGCACAGCCCATGAGGGACGTTGTGCGCCGTGAACAAGGACACGCGGGTAGCAGTTCTATACTGCTGCGCATGAAGATTGAAGCGAAAGAACATCTCACCATGACAGCTGTCGTGTTTGATTCGCTGACCCTGGTCAAGCGTCTGAGTGCTAGTGGCATGCCCGGCGAGCAAGCCGAGGCCGTCGTCAACATGACGCGGGATGTGATGCTCAGCGTCCCTACAAAAGACGACATTGATTCCGGGATCCGTACGCTTGATCCAAAATTCGCGACGATCGATCAGCGTTTTGCGACGATCGATCAGCGTTTTGTGGCAATCGATCAGCGTTTTGCAACGATCGATCATCGTTTCGACATCATCGAGCAGAAATTCACGATCCTCGAACAGCGCCTGACAATCAAGCTTGGCTCCATTGTCGTCATCGCGCTGGGCGCATTCACCGCCATCTCGAAGCTGATCGGATAGTTGTCGCTCTGCGAGCGATACATTCGTTTCGTCACCCGAATGGGCATCCGTTTTACAATAGCGACCTTGCTCGGTTGTCAATCGAGCGAGGCACTCATGCCCGAGTGGTGAAATTGGTAGACACAGCGGACTTAAAATCCGCCGCTTAGCCGAGAGGCAGCGTATCGGTTCGATTCCGATCTCGGGCACCATCTTGATCGGCAACATGACCTGAACCCTCCCATCGCGGAGGGTTTTTTCTTTGGGCGGCGTCTAACGTGTGCTGCTTCAAATCGACGAGTGCGCGCAAGGGCCTCGCCCATCGTGTCAAGCGCCATGGTGCGCTCCGTTCGTGGCAATCAACAATCTCTGCTTCGCTGGCGTTGCCATCGCGCTAGCGGAAGCGGGTCAAGCACTGTTCATTGATCCAGACGCTGTGCTCGCCCCCATCGGACTCCTTCATCGGACTCCTTCATCGGAATCCTTCGTCGGAATCCTTCAGGCCTTTTGGGGTCTGTGTTTCTGATGTCCTTTTGTCTGTGAAGAAACTATTAATCAAAAGCAACCTTCCTGTGCGGTAACTATTTGATTTTATTGCAATTATTCTTGCCTTGGCGGGGTGCGCGAGAGTAGCATTTTTCATACAAACCACTGCCGTCATTCGTTGAAAGGCAGAAAACAATGCATCTGATTTTTTATCTTGACGAACAGCCCTATGCATTGACAAGTAATGCCGTAAAAGAGCTGTTCAAGCTGCCCAAGTTGACGCCGGTGGCGACGATATCCAGTTTGGCCGGCACTTTGAATTGCCGCGGAAAAGTCATTGCTGTGTTGGATTTTTCTGCATTGCTGGGCCGCCCACGCCCCGCCTACTGCCAAGATGATGTGCTGATCGTGCTTGAGCACCTGGGGCAGGTCATGGGGCTGATAGTCAGTGAGGTCGCCGGCCTGCGTAGCTTTTCACCGCACGATATTGTTCCGCTGCCCAAGCCACTTCCCGACATTCCGTCAACCCTGGTGATGGGGCAGTACGTCGGTGGTGATGAGGAACTGATCACCGTGATGGATGTCGACGCCTTGTTCGCCCATCCCGCCGCGCTTCAGGCTGAGCCGTCCGCGGAGGTGATGACCTCCTTGGTCGATGCCCGCTTCGACTGGCAGCAATTCGATGCTGATGCGCGCGCGCTGCTGACCGAGCGTGCATCGAGGATCGCACGTGTGGATGAACCAGCCGACCCGACCGGCACGGAAATGTTGGCCATTGTCAGCCTGGCCGGCGAGCGCTTCGCCCTGCGAACCGGTCCGATACAGGAGTTCACGTTGGCGCTGCGCGTGCAGCCGCTGCCTTCCTGCCCGCCCCATATCGCCGGCTGCATGAACCTGCGCGGCGATGCGCTTGTTCTGGTCGACGTGCGCGGGACGCTGCACTTGTCGACCGATGGCATGCCACCGATGGTGGTCGTGATGCGCGTTCCGGGTCTCGGGCTATTCGGCGTGCTGGTCGATGCGATTGAACAGGTCGCATCATTGCGGATACACGATCCCGACATCCTGCCGGGCGGACTGGCCCGTTTCGAAGAGTCTTATCTGTGCGGACTGCTCCAGTTGGGCGGGGTCGACGTTCCGCTGCTGGATGTCGCGGGAATGCTGTTCGAGGCCGGCATGATTGCCGACATGGCGGCGTGAGGCTGGCACATCATGATCAATGATCCCAGTCTGCTAGAACTGTTTTCCGCTGAGAGCGATGAACATCTCGCGCGACTCGATGCTGCGCTGCTGGCGGCCGAACAGACCCCGGAGGCGGTGCCGCCTTACCCTGACATGATGCGTGAAGCCCACAGCCTGAAGGGGGCGGCGCGGATGATAGGACTGATCGATATCGAGGCACTCGCGCATCGCCTGGAAGACGTTCTGGCAGCCTGCCAGCGCGGCGCTCTGCAGCTCGGTCCGCAACTCGAACGGCTGAGCCGCGCCCTGAAGGCGTTGGCAGCCATGGTGCGCGAGGCAACCACCGGCCAGCCGGCCGGGCTGGACCTGGAGGCTGAGTTGGCCGCCTTGACGGTGACGCAAGCTGAGCCGTCATCGAGCGCATCTGCCACGGCACCGACCACACCGACCACACCGACCACACCGACCACACCGACC
>JBDKLN010000077.1:0-16227 GCA_039806045.1 Pseudomonadota bacterium | reverse complement strand
TCTTCGGTCAGGCCGTACGAACCGCCCGCGGTCCACGACTTGAAGCCAGCGTCAGCAGCGTCTTGGTTTGCCACCCACAGGTTCACGCCGGCAATTGCGCCGCTCACAGCGAACGAGGTGTACTTGTCGTTCGTGCCTTCAACGATCGTGCCAGCGCCAGCACCGGCGTTCTTCGAAACCAGGCCATAGCCGGTGAAACCAGCAACGGTCGGAGTGGTGTACTGGAACGAGTTCTTCAGGAAGAAGCCACCGGTCGTACCGTAGACAGCAACCGATTCCAGGCCGCCAGCCATGATCGCACGGTTGACCCAGAAGTTACCCACGCCCTGGTTGGTCAGCGCCTGAGCCAGGATGAACGGGGACAGTTGCTGGCCCAGCGAGACGGTGCCCAGCTGTTCCGACTTCAGGCCGACCAGCGCTTGACGGCTGAACAGGTTGCCGTTACCGCCGTTGGCGTAGTTACCGTTCTGGTCGAAACCAGCTTCCAGGGTCACGAAGCCCTGATAGCCGTTGGTCATTTCTTCAGCAGCGTTGATGGTGATCGAGCTGTGGTCAGCCCAGCCGCCTTGCTCAATGTAACCGCCCTTGCCGGTGTAGGTGCCGACGCCAAGGTCCATCACGCCCGAAATCTTGACATCAGCCAGAGCGGCGGTCGAAGCCACCAGTGCCAGAGCTGCCAGAGCAACTTGAGTCTTTTTCATCGAATAATCTCCAAAATGTTGTGATGCTAAAGTTTCGCTTCCGCTGGTTGGCCGCTGAGCGGCTCTTTCAACGAAAATGACGCTCCAAGACCAGTGGATCTCAAAGTCAGCGTGCATTGAAGCAAAACATAGAGATGGCGGCAAAGTTAATTTTTTTTTCGTAGGTAAATTGATAATATTTCGTCGTTTGATTACAACACTTTTTGAGTTTTGATGGCAGCTTAATAACCTTATGCAAATCGACGCACTGATAAGCGCATTTGATCGAACGCTGAGAGTGGTCAGCGGAGTCACGGTCGCGCACCGAAAAAATCCGGCCGCCATGCTGGTTGAAAATTCGCTAACGGAAGAAGAAAAGCAGCGCAGCGCCGGCCTGATGCGCGTGAATCATGTCGGTGAGGTCTGCGCGCAAGCGTTGTATGAAGCGCAGGCGGCGTTTGCCAACAGCGATAAGGCGCGCGCGCAGTTCCGGAAGTCCGGGCAGGAGGAAGTGGATCATCTCGCGTGGACTGCCGAACGCTTGCAAGAACTGGGGGCGCGGCCCAGCTTGCTCAATCCGCTCTGGTATGCGGGCGCCTATGCGCTGGGCGCAGTCGCGGCCAGGGTGGGCGATGCGATCAGCCTTGGTTTTGTCGTCGAGACGGAGAAGCAGGTCGAAGCCCACCTGAACAGCCATCTGGACTTGCTTCCCGAGCAGGACGTGCGTTCGCGGGCGATCGTGGCGCAGATGCGGGATGACGAGATAGCGCACGGCGACGCGGCGAAGCAGCTGGGCGCCGCCGAATTGCCGGCGCCGGTGCGCCATGCGATGCGCGGCATGGCAAAGGTCATGACGACGACGGCGTATTACGTGTGAGCGTCAGGCGTTGGGCGACATGGCGGAGTGCCGTGTTTGCCCGTCACGCTCATCAGCGTGCGCAGATACGCGTCTGGACTCCGGCATGCGCCGGAATGACGTGTAAGGACGGATAGCCTTTGCGATGTCATCCCGGTGTATGCCGGGACCCAGGGACTTCTTATGCGCCGAGGAAGTCTCCGCGCTTAACTGACGCACTTAGTTTGTCCGCCAGTCTCAGCCGATGGCCGGCGGCTGTTCGGTCAGGTCATCAATGATCTCGAACGAGTGGGTCAGCTCGGCGGTCTTTTCCAGCATGATCGATGCCGAGCAATACTTCTCGTGCGACAGCTTGATTGCGCGCTCGACCACGTTCTGCTTCAGGTTGCGACCACGCACGGTGAAGTGGAAGTGCACCTTGGTGAAGACCTTCGGATCCTTTTCCGCGCGTTCAGACGAGAGTTTGACGTCGCACCCGCGAATGTCCTGGCCGCTTTTTCTCAAAATGACAACAACATCATAGGCCGTGCAGCCGCCGGTGCCGGCCAGCACGACTTCCATCGGGCGCGGCGCCAGGTTACGGCCGCCGCCCTCCGGCGCGCCATCCATTGTCACCAGATGGCCGGATCCGGTCTCGGCGGTGAAGGTCATGCCGGACAGGCCGGTCCAGCGAACTGTGCATTCCATGGGAAATCCTGTGAATCAAAAGGCAATCAAAAGACAATCAAACGGCCGCCATTGTAGAGCCAGAGCGGCCAATCGCCAGCCGTGGCCCGAATCGGCATGGCACCCGAGCAAGCACTTGCCCGCAGTGAGTGCAGGCTGGCGGCGTCAATTCAATCGGGAATTGACGCCAAGTCCTTGAAAACACTATAATTGCCGGTTCCCCGGTTTGCTCTCGGGGGAAACACAACAAGGATGCGTCCGTGGCCGGCAGTAGTGGAAGCCGACAAGGTCAACGGAACCGTCTCAGAGCATTCAACCTTTATCAGGATTTTTAACATGAAAACCTTTTCCGCCAAAGGACATGAAGTCCAGCGCGACTGGTTTGTGATTGACGCCACCGACAAGGTGCTCGGACGTGTCGCCAGCGAAGTGGCACGCCGTCTGCGCGGTAAACACAAGCCTGAATTCACTCCCCACGTCGATACCGGCGACTACATCATCGTCATCAACGCCGCCAAGCTGCGCGTGACCGGTGCCAAGACGCTCGACAAGAAGTACTTCCGTCACTCGGGTTACCCGGGCGGCATCTACGAGACCAATTTCCGCGACATGCAGAGCAAGCATCCGGGCCGCGCGCTCGAGAAGGCTGTCAAGGGCATGCTGCCGAAGGGCCCGCTGGGCTACGCGATGCACAAGAAGCTGAAAGTCTATGCTGACGGCTCGCATCCGCACAGCGCGCAGCAACCGAAGCCTCTCGAACTCTAAGGAACAGCCATGATCGGTAACTACAACTACGGAACCGGCCGTCGCAAGAGTGCAGTGGCCCGCGTGTTCATCAAGGCCGGCAGCGGCAAGATCGTCGTCAATGGCAAGGCAGCCGAGGAATATTTCTCGCGCGAGACTGGCCTGATGGTCATCCGCCAGCCGCTGGAACTGACCAACAACGTCGAGCGCTTCGACATCATGGTCAACGTGCACGGCGGCGGCGAATCCGGCCAGGCCGGTGCAGTGCGCCACGGTATCACCCGCGCCCTGATCGACTACGATGCAGCGCTGAAGCCCGAGCTGTCGAAGGCCGGCTTCGTGACCCGCGACGCACGTGAAGTCGAACGTAAGAAGGTCGGCCTGCGCAAAGCACGTCGCGCCAAGCAGTTCTCGAAGCGTTAATCCGAAGCTTCTGCAAGACCAAAGCCGTCGGTTTGCTCCGACGGCTTTTTTTCATTTGGCGCGTTTTCATTCGGTGCACGTTCATCCGAATTTCACATTCGCATGGTTCAATGTAGCCATCGCAAATCCATCGCAGCAGGGAGTCAGGCATGATCAAGGTAGGCATCGTCGGCGGTACCGGTTACACGGGCGTGGAGCTGCTGCGCATACTCGCGGCGCACCCCGGGGTCGAGCTCACCGCGATCACCTCGCGCAAAGAAGACGGCATGCCGGTGGCCGACATGTTCCCGTCGTTGCGCGGCCATGTGTCGCTCGCATTCTCCGCCCCTGAAAAGGCGCGCCTGGACTTGTGCGACGTGGTGTTCTTTGCGACCCCGCACGGCGTGGCTATGGCGCAGGCAAAAGAGCTGCTCGCTGCCGGCGTGAAAGTGATCGACCTTGCCGCTGATTTCCGTATCAAGGACACCGCCGTGTTCGAGCAATGGTACGGCATGCCGCACTCCTGCCCGGACATCCTCGAAGAAGCCGTGTACGGACTGGCAGAAGTGAACCGTGAAGCGATTCGTAAGGCGCGCGTCGTGGGTCTCGCCGGATGCTATCCGACCACGATGCAGCTCGGTTTTGCGCCGCTGCTCGCGCAAGGCAAGGCGCTGGTCAATGAAGCGGCGCTGATCGCCGACTGCAAGTCCGGCGTGTCCGGCGCCGGCCGCAAGGCTGAAGTGCATACATTGCTGGCCGAAGCGGCCGACAACTTCAAGGCATATGGCGTGAAAGGCCACCGTCACCTGCCGGAGACCGTGCAGGGGCTGGAGGCGATCGCCGGTCGCAAGATCGGGCTGACCTTCGTGCCGCATCTGGTGCCGATGATTCGCGGCATCCATTCGACGCTGTACGCGACCTTGCTGCCCGAAGCGCGCGACATCGATTTCCAGGCGCTGTACGAAAAGCATTTCGCCAACGATCCCTTCGTCGATGTGCTGCCGGCCGGCAGCCATCCGGAGACTCGCTCGGTGCGCGCGTCCAACATGCTGCGCATCGCAGTCCACCGCCCGGGCGGCGGTGACTTGCTGGTGATCCTGGTGGTCGAGGACAACCTCGTCAAGGGCGCGGCCGGGCAGGGCGTGCAGTGCATGAATCTCATGTTCGGGCTGGACGAGACCACGGGCCTGAAGCACGTGCCTATCCTTCCCTGACGAGCCTCGGCCAAGCCGATAGAGCGAGCCAATCCCCTGCGTGTGGCAGGGTTGAATTACCCCTCGGAACCCGCATAATTCCATGGGAAGCAGGCCCCGACGTCGATTCCGCGGCGGGGCTATAATCTGGAACCACAGGTTCACTAGCAGGAGTTTTACATGAACGCACCCACCGAGATGCCGGCACCCATCATCTTCACCGACAGCGCCGCGAACAAGGTTGCGCAGCTGATCGAAGAAGAGGGCAACCCGGACCTGAAGCTGCGCGTCTTCGTGCAGGGTGGCGGCTGCTCCGGCTTCCAGTATGGCTTCACGTTCGATGAGATTGCCAACGAAGACGACACCACCATGGTCAAGAATGGCGTCCAGCTGCTGATCGATTCGATGAGCTACCAGTACCTGGTCGGTGCCGAGATCGATTACAAGGATGACCTCGAAGGCGCACAGTTCGTGATCAAGAACCCGAACGCCACCACGACCTGCGGCTGCGGCTCGTCGTTCTCGGCCTGATCGTCGCATCCGGCCAGTTCGCCGGCGAATAAAAAAGCGCGGAAGCCTCCGCGCTTTTTTTATTGCCGCCTGCGTAGCGCAGGCATCGCAGGTTCGGATGCACCTCGGCGCCTGACGGGATTGGCGTTATGCCGGATAGAGCGCCCCCAGCACGCGCGTGCCCGCCGCCCCGGTCACGACGGGCAGGTTGCCCGGCAAGCGCCGGCAGAAGCGCATGGCCAGCCACGCAAACGCAATCGCCTCGACATGCATCGGTGCGATGCCCAGTTCGTCAGTGTTCAGCACCGGCATCGCCAGCGCTCCCTGCAGCGTCGCCATCAAGTGCCCGTTCAAGGCGCCGCCACCACAGACATACACGGCTTCGGCGTCCGGGGCATCACGCAGCACACCATCCGCAATGGTTCGTGCAGTAAAGGCGGCCAGCGTCGCTTGCACATCCGCTGCCTGTGCCGCTTCGAAGCCCTGCAATTGCGTCGCCAGCCAATCCGCATGGAACAGGTCGCGGCCGGTGCTCTTTGGTGGCGGCAGGGCGAGATAAGGCTCTTGCAGCAATCGATCAAGCAGGGCAGGAATGAGTTTGCCGGATGCAGCCCAGCCGCCGTCGCGGTCGTAAGGCTGGGCTTTGTGCCGGTGCACCCAGCCATCCATCAACAGGTTGCCGGGGCCGGTGTCATAACCGATGACGCTGCCATCGGGGCGCAGGATGCTGATGTTGCCGATGCCGCCGATGTTGGCGACGACACGCACGGCCTTGTCGCTGCCGAACACGGCCTGGTGGAAGGCCGGCACCAGTGGCGCGCCTTGTCCGCCGGCCGCGATGTCGCGGCTGCGGAAGTCGGCGATCACATCGATCCCGGACAGCTCGGCCAGCAAGGCCGGATTGATGATCTGCCTTGTGTATCCCAGTGCGGGCTGGTGGCGGATGGTTTGGCCATGCGCGCCGATGGCCGTGACATCGGAAGCCGCAAGGCCCGCCTTGTCCAGCAGCTCGCGCACGCATTCCGCGTACAGCGTCGCGATGCGGTTCGCCGCCAGCGCCTCGCGATGAATCTCATTGTCGGAAGGCGCTTGCAGCGACAGCAGTTCGCGTCGCAAGTCGTCGGGGAAGGGTATGTGGGCTGCGACAGGATCGGCGTCGAAGGGCGTGAGCACACCATCGACACCGTCCAGGCTGGTCCCGGACATCAGTCCGATATACAGGGGGGAAGGCATCATCGCCGGATGTTAACCGAACCCGGCGACGCTGCAGATCAGCGCGACGCGACCTGCAGCGTCGCAGGCGACAGCAGTGCAAAGCGATGGCGCATGTCGGTAGCGATGCCGCGGAACTGTTGCAGCTCGCTGCCGGCCAATGCCGGCGCATGCGGCACGACGATGGAGTTCGGATCGCGCGCATCATTGTTGACGCGGAATTCGTAGTGCAGGTGCGGGCCGGTCGACCAGCCGCTCATGCCGACATAGCCGATCACCTGACCCTGAGACACCTTCGCGCCACGTTTGACGGCAATGCGGCTCATGTGCGCGTAGGCGGTCGAATAGACCGGGCCGTGATGCACCACGACCACGTTGCCGTAGCCACCCTGCACGCCGGCGAAATCGATGATGCCGTCGCCGGTTGCACGGATCGGCGTGCCGATGGCGGCTGCGAAATCGATGCCCTTGTGCTGCTTCCACTGCCCCGAGATCGGATGCACGCGCATCGCGAAGCCCGAGGTCACGCGCGAGAATTCAAGTGGCGATTTCAGGAAGGCTTTTTTCAGCGAATGCCCGTCGAGGTCATAGTACGCGCCGTCGCTGCTGCCCGGCCTGCCGAACCAGACCGCCGAGTGCGTCTTGCCATCGTTCTGGAAGGAGGCGGCCAGCACGCGCCCGGTGCGCACCGGCTCGCCATCCTGCCACTGCGTCTCGTAGACCACCTGGAAGCGGTCGCCCTTGCGCAAGTCGGATGCGAAGTCGATGTCGGACGAAAAAATATCGACCAGTTGCATCGCGACCGCATCCGGCACCTGCGCCGCATCGGTCGCGGCAAACAGCGACGACCGGATCTCGCCGGAGCGCATCTCCATGCGGGTATCGATCGCCGCCTGCACTTCGCGGGCTGCGAAGCCATCGGCCTGGCGTTCGACCAGCAGGCGCTTCACGTCATCCTTGCCATCGAGCAGGGTGGTGGCCGACAGCAGGCGGCCCTCGGCATCGACCGTCGCCTGCAGACGGCGACCCGGGCGCAGGTTCAGCAGCGCGCGTGCCGCGGCATCGTTGCGAATGAAGCCGGCGGCCTGCGCATCGCGCACGCCAAGGCGGTCCAGCAATGCGGCGAGGTTGTCGCCGGGGCGCACGCGCTCTTCGGCCACATAGCGGGCGCCGCTGCGCAAAGCATCGGTCTGGGTTGCGAGGTCAGGCAGCGCGAGTTCTTCAACCACCAGCTTCACCGGCAGGTCCGAAGCATCGGGCGCCATCGGCGCGACGCCGGCAGCACCAAAGGCCACCAGCGACAGGCCGGCAGCCATGCCCGAGAACACGCGAGTCTTGCGGGAAGCGCGCAGTGCCGGCCACAGGGCAGCGAAGGCTTCCAGGAATTTGGCTCTCAGACGCATGCAATCAGATAAAATTTGGGGTTTTTCGGCGGCACCAGTGCAGGCCACTGGCCGCCCGGAAACTCGACAAACAAAGCGCGAATTATAGCAAAGGCGCAACGCCTTTTTTTGAGCAGATACAAGTACTTATGGACGCCAATTCCAAGCTTTCAAGCGCCGCGCCGGGCACTGCCCAGGCGGGTGCGCACCAGCCCCCCTTGCCCCTTTCCGATGCGGTCAAAGAGCAGCTGGCCATCGCCAGGCGCGGCGCCGAAGAACTGCTGATCGAGGCCGAATTCGCGCAGAAACTGGCGCTTTCCGAGAAAAACGGCAAGCCTTTGCGCATCAAGCTCGGCCTCGATCCGACCGCGCCGGACTTGCATCTCGGGCACACGGTCGTGCTCAACAAGATGCGCCAATTGCAAGATCTGGGCCACACGGTGATCTTCCTGATCGGCGATTTCACGTCGATGATCGGCGACCCCTCGGGCCGCAACGTCACCCGCCCGCCGCTGACCCGTGAACAGATCGAGCAAAACGCCAAGACCTATTTTGCGCAGGCCAGCCTGGTGCTCGATCCGGCCAGGACCGAGATACGTTACAACTCCGAGTGGTGCGATCCCCTGGGCGCCCGCGGCATGATCCAGCTGTCGGCCCGCTACACGGTGGCGCGCATCCTGGAACGCGAGGACTTCACCAAGCGCTTCAAGGCCGGCACCCCGATCTCGGTGCACGAACTGCTGTATCCGCTGATGCAGGGTTATGACTCGGTCGCGTTGCAGTCCGACCTCGAGATCGGCGGCACCGACCAGAAATTCAATCTGCTGGTGGGTCGTGAATTGCAGAAGGACTACGGCCAGTCGCAGCAGTGCATCCTGACCATGCCGCTGCTCGAAGGCCTGGATGGCGTCGAGAAGATGTCCAAATCCAAGAACAACTACGTTGGCATTACCGAACCGGGCAACACGATGTTTGCCAAGGTGATGAGTATTTCCGACGTCGCAATGTGGCGCTGGTACGAGTTGTTGTCCTTCCGCTCGCTGGCCGAGATTGCGCAATTCAAGACCGACGTCGACGGCGGCCGCAATCCGCGCGACATCAAGGTCCTGCTTGCGCAGGAAATCGTCGAGCGCTTCCATTCGCGCCAGGCGGCCGAGGATGCGCTGGCCGATTTCAACAACCGCGCACGCGGCGGCATTCCGGACGAGGTGCCGGAAGTCACGATGTCGGGCGCGCCGCTGGGCATTGGCCAGCTGCTCAAGCAAGCCAACTTGTGTGCGTCGTCGTCCGAGGCGCTGCGCATGGTCGAGCAGGGCGGCGTGCGCATCGATGGCGCCGCTGTCAGCGACAAGGGCCTGAAGGTCGAGGCCGGCACTTTCGTCGTGCAGGTCGGCAAGCGCAAGTTCGCGCGCGTCACCTTGTCCTGACGCCTGCCGTCGGCGTCGCCTCGGGATCGGAATGCCATGATCGGTTTGTTGCAAAGGGTGTCGGAAGCCAGCGTTACCGTCGAAGGCGAGTGTGTCGGCAAGATCGGCCCCGGGCTGATGGTGCTGGTGTGCGCCGAACGTGGCGACACGCGCAAGGAGGCCGACGCGTTGCTGGCCAAGCTGCTGTCTTACCGCGTGTTTTACGATGGCGACGGCAAAATGAATCTGAATGTCGCGCAAGTGGCCGGCGGCCTGTTGCTGGTGCCGCAGTTCACTTTGGCCGCAGACACGCGGTCCGGCACCCGGCCGTCGTTTACGCCGGCCGCGCCGCCGCAACTGGCGCGCGAACTTTTCGATTACACCGTTGAACGCGCACGCGCAGGCCATCCGGTGGTCGAGACCGGCCGCTTCGGAGCCGACATGAAAGTCGCGCTGGTCAATGACGGTCCCGTCACGTTCTGGTTGCAAGTCGCGCCGGCCGCACCTGCCGTTGCGGCCCCCGTTCCCACGCCACAGGCTTCCGCATGATCGAACTTCTGCTGATCCGCCACGGCGAGACCGCTTGGAATCGTGAACGCCGCATGCAAGGCCACATCGATATTCCGCTCAGCGAGGCCGGCGTCAGGCAGGCGCAGGCACTCGGTCATGCGCTGGCAGCGGAGCAGCCGGATGCGATTTTTTCGAGCGATCTCGGTCGCGCACGCGCCACCGCACAGCCGGTCGCCGATGCCCACCGCATGCCGGTGATCCTGCGTGAAGCACTGCGCGAGCGCTGCTATGGCGCCTTCGAAGGCCTGCTGTACGACGAGATCAGCCGGCGTTACCCGGAAGCCTTTGCGGCCTGGCGTGCCCGCGAGCTGCATGCGCGCTTCCCTGCCGGCGAGCGCGAGGCCGAGACCCAGCAGGAATTCCATGATCGCGCCGTGCAGGCCGTGACCGATATCGTTAGCGCTTACCCCGCGGGCAAGCTCGTCGTCGTCACGCATGGCGGGGTGCTCGATTGCGTGTACCGCGAAGCGATGGGCATGAGCATCGAGGCCGAGCGCAATTTCGGCATCATCAACGCCGCCATCAACCGGCTGCAATGGGATGGCCGGCGCTTCCGCGTGCTGCAATGGTCCGATGCCAGCCACCTCGAAGCGGCCGGCCTCGACGAAATCGATCGTTCCCATCCAGCCGCGTAAAAAATCCACCGGTTTGCGCAGCGAACCGGCATGGATCAAGGGACCCCATCGCGGGCAAAAATTAAGCGGTCATTTGCCCGCCGGCTGATGAAAATTTAGGCAGCAAAGCGTATACAATACGCACCCTTCGTCGTTTCTTCCCATCGCGCCCGATCGCGAATGCACCATGCAGCTCGGCCCCTATCAACTTCGCAACAATGTGTTTGTCGCGCCCATGGCTGGCGTGACCGATCGTCCGTTCCGCCAGCTGTGCAAGGAGCTCGGCGCGGGCTATGCGGTGTCGGAGATGGCGGCCTCCAATCCGCGCGTGTGGGCCAGCGAGAAAACGGCGCGCCGCATCAATCACGACGGCGAGATGGAGCCCAAGGCGGTGCAGATCGCCGGTGCCGACCCGCAATTGCTGGCGGAAGCGGCGCGCTTCAACGTCGCGCGCGGCGCGCAGGTCATCGACATCAACATGGGTTGCCCGGTGAAGAAGGTCTGCAACAACTGGTGCGGTTCGGCACTGTTGCGCGACGAACCGCTGGTCGCTGCGCTGGTGCAGGCCGTCGTGAATGCCGTCGACGTGCCGGTCACGCTGAAATTCCGCACCGGATGGGACCGCAACCACAAGAATGCATTGACCATCGCGCGCATTGCCGAAGACGCCGGCATCGCGATGCTGACCCTGCACGGGCGCACACGTGCCGATGGCTACAAGGGCGAGGCCGAGTACGACACCATCGCCGCCGTGAAGGCGCAGGCGAAGATCCCGGTGGTCGCCAATGGCGACATCGACAGCCCGCAAAAGGCAAAGCGCGTACTGGAAAAAACCGGTGCCGATGCTGTCATGGTCGGACGTGCGGCGCAGGGGCGTCCGTGGATCTTCCGCGAAATCGATCATTACCTGCGCACCGGTACGCTGCTGCCGGCGCCGCTGGTCAGCGAAGTGCGCGAGCGGATGCAGCAGCACCTGCGCGCCCATTACGCTTTCTATGGCGACTACCTGGGCGTGCGTACTGCGCGTAAACACATTGGATGGTATGTGCGCGATCTTGCAGGCGGCGAAGACTTCCGCCAGCAGATGAACCGCATCGACGAATGCGCTACTCAACTCGCCGCTGTCGATGCCTTTTTCGAATCGCAATTGGTCTACGGCGACCGGTTACAATATGCGCCCGCCGCGCAACTGCTGGCGGCGTAATTCAGCAAAATTTCCCCCGAAGATTTTCAATGAGCAAAGACAACATCCAGGACGTGGTACGCAAAAGTCTTGAAAAATACTTTCGCGACCTGGGGGAGCAGGAACCGACCAATGTCTACGACATGGTGGTCTTCACCGTCGAGAAGCCGATTCTCGAAGCCGTGATGGCGCGCGCCGCCGGCAATCAGTCGCATGCAGCGGAAATGCTGGGCATCAATCGCAATACGCTGCGCAAGAAGCTGCAACAGCACGGCCTGCTCTGAGTGCGCGCTTGTCATTCAAGCGAACACTGAACCGATCATCCATTTCACACTACCTTAGCCATGATTAAACAAGCGCTGATTTCAGTCTCCGACAAGACCGGTGTGCTCGAGTTTGCCCGCGCGCTCGCGGCCATGAACGTCAAGCTGCTGTCGACCGGCGGTACCGCCAAGCTGCTGGCCGATAACGGCCTCGCGGTGACTGAAGTCGCTGATTACACCGGCTTCCCGGAAATGCTCGACGGTCGCGTTAAGACGCTGCATCCGAAAGTGCATGGCGGTATCCTCGCGCGGCGCGATTTCCCGGAGCACATGGCGGCCTTGGGCCAGCATGAAATTCCGACCATCGATATGGTCGTCGTGAACCTGTACCCGTTCCAGCAGACCGTCGCCAAGGCACAGTGCTCGCTCGAAGATGCGATCGAAAACATCGACATCGGTGGCCCGGCCATGCTGCGTTCGTCTGCCAAGAACCACAAGGACGTGGTCGTCATCTGCGATCCGGCGGACTACGTGTGCGTGCTCGACGAGATGCGCGCCAAGAATGGCGACGTGTCGTACGACACCCGCTTCGCGCTGGCCAAAAAAGTGTTTGCGCATACCGCGCAATATGATGGTGCGATCACCAATTACTTCAGCGCACTCGGCGACGACCGCCAGCACGCCACGCGTTCGGCCTATCCGCAGACGCTGAACCTGCAATATGCCAAAGTGCAGGACATGCGCTACGGCGAAAACCCGCACCAGTCGGCCGCGTTCTACCGCGACGTCGCCGCTGTCGATGGCGCACTGGCCAACTACCGCCAGCTGCAGGGCAAGGAACTGTCCTACAACAACATCGCCGATGCCGATGCGGCATGGGAATGCGTGAAGACCTTCGATGGCGCCGCCTGCGTGATCATCAAGCATGCAAATCCCTGCGGCGTGGCTGTCGGCGCGGATGCGGGCGAGGCGTATGCAAAGGCATTCCAGACTGACCCGACGTCGGCTTTCGGCGGCATCATCGCATTCAACTGCGAACTCGATGGCAAGGCGGCCGAAGCGATTGCGAAGCAATTCGTCGAAGTGCTGATCGCGCCTGCGTTCACGGCCGACGCACGCAAGGTTTTCGAGTCCAAACAGAACGTTCGCCTGCTCGAAATCCCGCTCGGCAACGCGACCAATGCGTATGACATGAAGCGTGTCGGTGGCGGCCTGTTGCTGCAATCGCCGGATGCGAAGAATGTGCAAGTCGCAGAGCTGAAGATCGTCAGCAAGAAGCAGCCGACGCCGAAAGAACTGCAGGACATGATGTTTGCCTGGCGCGTCGCCAAGTTCGTGAAGTCGAACGCGATCGTCTTCTGCGGCAACGGCATGACGCTGGGCGTTGGCGCCGGCCAGATGAGCCGTGTCGATTCGGCGCGCATCGCGTCCATCAAGGCCCAGAACGCCGGTTTGCAGCTGGCTGGCTCGGCCGTGGCGTCGGATGCCTTCTTCCCGTTCCGCGATGGCCTCGATGTGGTGGTGGCTGCCGGCGCGACCGCCGTCATCCAGCCGGGCGGCTCGATGCGCGACCAGGAAGTGATCGATGCGGCTGACGAGCACGGCATCGTGATGGTGCTGACCGGCACCCGTCATTTCCGTCACTAAGCCTGCAAGTTCAATCAACAGGGCGGCTTTCGGGCCGCTCTGTTTTTTTGCGCCAGCCATTTCGCGCAACGTGTTGGAACGCGGCATCCCGGGATGGCGTTCTCCCTTGCTTGCGCTGCTGTCATAATGCGCGCATGAAAATCCTCGGCATCGACCCCGGCCTTCGGATCACCGGTTTTGGCGTGATTCACAAGGAGGGCAATCGCCTGCACTACGTTGCGTCGGGCACGATACGCATCCCGGACGGCGATTTGCCTTCGCGCCTGAAAGTCATCCTGGATGGCGTTGGCGAGGTCGCACGTACCTACCGGCCGAATTGCGCGGCGATCGAGATCGTCTTTTCCAACGTCAATCCGCAATCGACGCTATTGCTAGGACAGGCGCGCGGTGCCGCCATCTGCGGGCTGGTCAGCGCCGATTTGCCGGTGTCCGAGTACACGGCCTTGCAGGTGAAGAAAGCCGTGGTCGGCCAGGGCAGGGCCCAGAAATCGCAAGTGCAGGCGATGGTCCAGCATTTGCTGAAGCTTGAAGGCATGCCCGGTACCGACGCGGCCGATGCGCTCGGCGTGGCCATTTGCCACGCGCACAGCGGCGCAGGCCTCGCAACGCTGGGCGACTTGGCGCCGGAATTCGGGCGCCGCGGCCTGCGCCTGCGTGGTGGAAGGCTCGTAGGATGACAGGCGGCTGCGTTATCATCCCCGCACTTTTCTACTGACCCGGAATCCTCATGATTGGCCGCCTGACTGGCATCCTGTTCGACAAAAATCCCGCGCAACTGCTGGTCGATTGCAATGGCGTCGGCTATGAAGTCAGCGTGCCGATGAGCACTTTCTACAACCTGCCGCACACCGGTGACAAGGTGACCCTGCTGACGCATATGGTGGTGCGCGAAGATGCGCAGCTGCTGTACGGTTTTGGTACCGATCAGGAGCGCGCGCTGTTCCGGCAGCTGATCAAGATCAGCGGCGTCGGCGCGCGCACGGCGCTGGCCATCCTGTCGGGCATGTCCGTCACCGATCTCGCGCAGGCGGTCACGCTGCAGGAAGCCGGACGCCTGACCAAGGTACCCGGCATCGGCAAGAAGACCGCCGAGCGCCTGCTGCTCGAGCTCAAGGGCAAGCTTGGTGCCGATATCGGCAGCGTCCCCGGCGTCGCACACGACAGCAGCAACGACGTGCTCAATGCCTTGGTGGCGCTGGGCTATTCGGACAAGGAAGCGATGCTGGCGATCAAGCAGGTGCCGGCCGGCAGCTCGGTGTCCGATGGCATCCGCCATGCGCTGAAGGCGCTGTCCAAGGGTTGAGCCGGCGCTGCGCAGGATAAAATGCTGGCATGAGCATCCAGACCGACGATTTCCGAGAGCAACGCGTCATTGCGGCCACGCCCGCATCGCCCAATGAAGAGGCGATCGAGCGCGCGCTGCGCCCGCACAAGCTCGATGAATACATCGGCCAGGAAAAGGCGCGTGGCCAGCTGGAGATCTTCATCGCTGCCGCCCGCAAGCGTGCCGAGGCGCTCGACCATACGCTACTGTTCGGCCCGCCCGGCCTCGGCAAGACCACGCTCGCGCACATCATCGCGCGCGAGATGGGTGTCAACCTGCGGCAGACCTCCGGCCCCGTGCTCGAGCGCGCCGGCGATCTCGCTGCGCTGCTGACCAACCTCGAAGCCAACGATGTGCTGTTCATCGACGAGATCCATCGCCTGTCGCCGGTGGTCGAAGAGATCCTGTACCCGGCGCTCGAGGATTACCAGATCGATATCATGATCGGCGAAGGCCCGGCAGCGCGTTCGGTGCGGCTCGACCTGCAGCCGTTCACGCTGGTCGGCGCCACCACGCGCGCCGGCATGCTGACCAATCCGCTGCGCGACCGCTTCGGCATCGTGGCCCGCCTCGAGTTCTACACGCCGGAAGAACTGGCGCGCATCGTCACCCGCAGCGCTGCGCTGTTGAATGCGCCCATCGTCGATGATGGCGCGCTGGAAATCGCACGCCGCAGCCGCGGCACGCCACGTATTGCCAATCGCCTGTTGCGCCGCGTGCGCGATTACGCGGAAGTGAAGGGTAGCGGCCAGATCACCAAAGACATCGCCGATGCGGCGCTGAAGATGCTGGACGTCGATCCGGTCGGTTTCGACCTGATGGACAGGAAGTTGCTCGAAGCGGTGCTGTTCAAATTCGGTGGCGGTCCGGTTGGCCTCGACAACCTCGCGGCTGCCATCGGCGAAGAGCGCGACACCATCGAAGACGTGCTCGAACCTTCCCTGATCCAGCAGGGCTACCTGCAGCGCACGCCACGTGGCCGCATCGCAACGCCGGTGGCTTATCGTCACTTCGGCGTCGCCGCGCCGCGCACCAGCCCGACCGGTGACCTGTGGGATGTGGCGCCCGGCGAGGCCGGTTGATCGACGGCGTTGAGCTTTATTCTTCGCGCAGCCACACCTGCGTGCGCCCCAGCAGCGCCACGCCGATGAAGCCGCGCACGTTCAGCTTCTTGCCGGACTCGTCCACCGACATCTTGCACTTGTAGGTCTTGCCGTTATTCGGGTCGAGGATCTCGCCCCCCGTCCATTCCTTGCCGTCACGCTTGAGGCCGGACAGGATCATCATGCCCAGCACCGGCTTGCCCCTCTTGTCGCCGCTGCACTTGTCGCACATCGGGTTCGGGTCTTCATTCGGTTCGCGCACCAGCTTCTCGATGCTGCCACGCAGTTCGCCGTTGACCTCGGTGATGCGCACCAGCGATCTCTCCTTGCCCGTCTTGTCGTCGATCGTGCGCCACAGGCCGACCGGCGTCGCCTCGGCAGCGTTGGCTGCGGGGAGGTCGACGGCCAGCAAGCACAGCACCGGCAGGCAGGCCTGGAGCAGACAGCGAGACAAGCAGCGGGACAAGAAGCG
>JBDKLN010000076.1:0-8440 GCA_039806045.1 Pseudomonadota bacterium | reverse complement strand
GCCGGTGACGATACTTTCGCCGACATCACGGGCACCCTCACCGGCTCGGACCGTGACAACGATAGTGTCACCTTCGCGCTGGGCGGCAGCAGCGCGTCGGCCCTTCCCGGCTACAATGTGCAGCGCTCCAGCAGCTATGGCACCTTCTACCTCAACACAACGTCCGGCGCATACCGCTTCATTGCCAGCGACGCCGCTATTGAAGCGCTAAAAACATCGACCTCGATCGATTTCGCGGTCAATGCCACCGATGGCAGCGCCGACAGCACGCCGCAGAACCTGACGATCACCCTCAACGGCGCCAACGATACCCCGGTCCGATTCATGACTGAGAACGATGTGGTCACAGGCTCGGTATCGGAGCTGGCCTCGAACGACGCGAACGCCAATAACGGCACCTACATTCACACGGCATCGGGCAGCTTCGAGGTGCAGGATCTGGATAGCGGGGATACGCTGGTCACGCAAAGCATCGTACCGAGCGCGCCGGACAATGCGTTTTACGGCACGCTGAACATCGACAGCATCAGCGCCGCCGATGCCGCTGGCATACGCACGGTGAATTGGAGCTATTCCGTCTCCGATCTGGCGCTCAATCCGCTGGCAGCAGGCAGTGGTCCGACCCAGACCTTTGCGATCACGCTGTCCGACGACACGGCAACGATGACCCAGAATGTCAGCGTAGCGTTGACCGGTGCAGCTGATGGCCCGACCTTTGGCGGCGATGTCAGGAAACCTGTTACCGAGTTCGAAGACGGTAATTTTCTGGAAAACTTTGCCGCTCACACCATCACCGGCATCGTCACCGCGATGAACATGCCCGCCGGATCCTTGTCGGTTCAACCGGTGGGCTTCCCCGGCGCCTTCGCGCTCGGCAGCTTCTCGGCGACCGCCAGCGCCATTGATGCGGATGGCAACGCGACGATCAGCTGGTCTTACACCGTCGCCGACTGCTTGCTGGATATCCTCGACGGCCTCGCTCAGCACGATGGCGTCCAGCTCCAGATCACGCACTCTGTCAATCCACTGATCATGCAGACCGTGTCCATCGAACTCAGGGCCATGCCGGACAATCCGCTGAGTCCGGAAGTGTCCTACTTCGACGAACCCAACAATAACGCCACGTACTCGACCGGAGATTACCTGGGTCCTCCCAAGGACTTCCAGGTCTACGGACTCGACGGAATCGATTCGCTGACCGCCGCCAGCGGCACGCGGCAGGCCTTGTTCGGTGGCGACGGCAATGATGTCCTCAAGCTGAATGATGGCGTGGTGCTTGCGGTTGGCGGCAATGGCAATGACCGCTTCGATTTCAACGGCGCCACTGAGGCATGGGCCTGGGGCCAGCAAGGCATCGATTACTTCAATATTGTGAGTGCTGCGCTGGACGCCAAACTGTGGGCGATGGACTTCACGCGGGGCGAAGACCACATTGTCGCCTTCGCCACCGCGGACATGTACACACTGACGCTGGATCATACGTCAGCCACCGATTCGTCAGCCGAGGGGTACAACCCGTATGTGGCCGATGGCACCCCGTATTACCTGCTGACTGGTCCCAGCACCTTAAACGAGGCCATCAATTTCCACATCATTGGAAGTACCCTGCCAAGTCTGAACCCGGCACTCGTCCTCGAATAGTCACGCGCCAATCATCGACATCAATGATGCGAAGGCCTGCAAGCTGAGCGGCGCCTTAGTCAGGCTTCAGCTCAGACCTGCATGTTCATGATCTCGTGATAAGCACTGACCAGCTTGTTCCTGACCTGCACTGTCGCTTGCAGGGACAAACTGGCTTTTTGTCTTTCTATCATCACGTCCGACAAATTCACGTTGTCATCGCCGAGCGCGAAGCGTTGTGACAAGTCATCGGCCTTCGATTGCTGCTCATTCACCGAATCCAGCATCCTTTTCAGCGAATCCGAAAAGCTGACCTTCGTCGATTCATTCGCGCCGCCGGTGCGGCCGGGCGCGGCCAGCCCCGACAGACCGCTCGCGCCGCCTGCCGCCGAAGTCGAAAAAGTCGCCGCGCCAGGTGCCGTCCTGACTGCTGCAGCCTGCAGTTTTGCCGCCATCGCCTCGATGCGGCCGGCATCGATGGGTCCTAGTTTCATGGGCATGCCTCCGTGGGGCATACCTTAGGGCCGACGCCCACGATACCAATCGTCAAGAAGATGCGGCAAGGCCCAGCTTTTCCGGGCATTGCATCGCCGCGCAAACCGGACAATCGGCAGCAAGCCTCCTACCAGACCGCGCGCTCATGCGCCCTAACCAAGATTTGAAACCGGAGCCACCCAATGGCGGTAACGACAGATAACCCCGCAGGATTGATCCTGCCCTCGCTGATGCAGTCGGCCAATGCCCGCCTGTTGCTGATGATGGGCGGTGCCGCCGCCATCGTCGCGCTGATGGCCGCCGTCTGGTTCTGGGGGCAGAAACCCGAATACCGTGTGCTGTTTGCCAACTATTCAGACCGTGACGGCGGCGCCATCGTGGCCGCGTTGCAGCAGATGAACGTACCCTATCAGGTCGCCGATGGCGGCGGCGCGATCATGGTGCCGGCGTTGCAGGTGCACGAGGTCAGGCTCAAGCTCGCGTCGCAAGGCCTGCCCAAGGGCAGCGGCGTCGGCTTCGAGCTGATGGAAAACCAGAAGCTCGGCATCTCGCAATTCCTGGAACAAGTCAATTTCCAGCGCGCGCTCGAGGGCGAGCTGGCGCGCACCATCCAGGCGCTGGCCAATGTGCAGGCCGCGCGCGTGCACCTCGCGATGCCGAAAGCCACCGTCTTCCTGCGCGAGCAGCAAAAGCCGACCGCATCCGTGTTGCTCAACCTGCATCCGGGCCGCGCGCTGGAAGCACAGCAAGTCAGCGCCATCGTGCATCTGGTCGCCGCCAGCGTGCCGGAGCTGCCGGTCGTGAACGTGACCGTGGTCGACCAGAACGGCAACCTGCTATCCGACACCAGCAAGCCCAAGGGGGCCAACCAGCTCGACCCGACCCAGCTGAAGTACGTCGAAGACATGCAGCAGTCGATCGCGCGCCGCATCGAATCCATCATCACGCCCATCGTCGGCGCAGCCAATGTGCGCGCCGAAGTCAGCGCCGAAATCGACTTCTCCACCAGCGAGCAGGCCGCCGAAACCTACAAGCCGAACCAGACGCCCGAGAACACCGTCATCCGCAGCCAGCACCAGTCGGAGACCCAAAGCACCGGCAGCGCGACGGCCTCCGGCGTACCGGGCGCGTTGTCGAACCAGCCGCCGCCAAACGCGACCGCACCGGTCACCAAGCCGCAGGGTGCACCGAATGCACCGGCTGCACCGGCTGCAGCCAATGCGACGCCGCCTGGCAACCGAAGCAAGGACAGCACCGTCAACTATGAAGTCGACAAGACGCTGAAGATCACGCAGCAACCGATGGGCGGCATCAAGCGGCTGTCGGTCGCGGTGGTGGTCAACCACAAACAGGAGGCCGGCAAGGATGGCAAGCCACGGAACCGCGCGCTGACCGATGAAGAAAAGGCGTCCATCACCGACCTCGTGAAGGAGGCGATGGGCTACAACAAGGACCGCGGCGACACGCTCAACGTCGTCAACAGCGCCTTCGCCCATGCCGCACCGCAGCCGGCCGAAGAACTGCCGATCTGGAAGCAGCCGGAAAACATCTCGCTGGCCAAGGATGCCGGCCGCTACCTGCTGATGGCCGGCGTGATCGCGTGGCTGTACGTCACCCAACTCAAGCCGCTGCTGGCGCGCATGCGCGCACCAGTGCAAATCACTACCGTCACCCATGCCGAGCCGTTGCTGGGCGAGCCGCAGGCCTTGCCGTCAGCCGCCGGCGGCGCGCGCGTGAGCGATCTCGACAATGCGCGGCAAGTTGCGCGCGACGACCCGCGCATGGTCGCCAATGTCGTCAAGAACTGGGTGGGAGCTGAATGATGATCGAGAGCGGCGTACAAAAGGCAGCCGTGCTGATGCTGGCGCTCGGTGAGGATGAAGCGGCCGAGGTGATGAAGTTCCTGTCCCCGCGCGAAGTGCAGCAACTGGGCGCGACGATGTCGACCATGCGTGCCGTGCAGACCGATGAACTGGTCAGCGTGCTGTCGGAATTCCGCAAGCAGACCGAGCAGAACACATCGCTTGGCGTCGATTCGGATGACTACATCCGCAGCGTGCTGACCAAGGCGCTGGGCGACGACAAGGCCAGCAGCCTGCTCAACCGCATCCTCGGCGCACGCGAAGCGTCCGGCATCGAAAGCCTGAAGTGGATGGACGGCCAGTCGGTATCCGAATTGATCCGCAACGAACACCCGCAGATCATCGCCACGATTCTGGTGCATCTCGAGCGCTACCACGCCTGCGAAGTGCTCGGCTATTTCACCGAGCGCCTGCGCAATGACGTGATGCTGCGCATCGCCACGCTGGACGGCGTGCAGCCGGCCGCGCTGCGCGAACTGAATGACGTGCTGACCAAGCTGTTGACCGGCAATGAAGTGCTGAAGAAGAAGCAGATGGGCGGCGTGCGTACTGCGGCCGAGATCATGAACTTCTTCGGCGGCGAGCATGAAGCGTCGGTGATGGACAACCTGAAGCATTTCGACGCCGACATGGTGCAAAAGATCATGGACGAGATGTTCGTCTTCGACAACATCATCGACATCGACGATCGCGGCATCCAGACCATCTTGCGCGAAGTGCCGTCCGAGGCGCTGATCATTGCGCTGAAGGGCGCGGGCCAGGAACTGCGCGAGAAGGTCTTCAAGAACATGTCGGAGCGCGCCGGCGCGATGCTGAAAGAAGACCTCGAAGCCAAGGGCCCGGTGCGCCTGTCCGAAGTCGAAGCGCAGCAGAAGGAAATCCTGTCCATCGTCCGCCGCCTGGCCGACGAAGGCACCATCCAGCTGGGCGCGAAGGGTGAGGATCCTTATGTCTGAACAAGAACTCACCGAACTGCTGGCACTGGCTGACAACGCCATCGCGGTGGCAGCCGCCGCCAAGGCCAACCCGGCCGCTGGCGATGCTGCCTTTGCCGGCGAGGCGGCGTCCAATACCGCCCTGCCCGGCGGCGACCGCATCACCGACCATTTGCATACCCTGGTCGCCGACACCGACATCCCGCTGTCGCGCCAGACGCCGTGGCAACGCTACGAGATGGCGTCCTTCGGGGACAACCGCCCGACCGCCGTCGCACGCGAAGCCGCCGAAAAGGCCGCGCGCCATGCCTTGCAAAAGCAGCTGTCCGAGCAGATCGCCAGCAGCCGCGCGCAAGCGCGCGAGGAAGGCCGCGCCGAAGGCCATGCCGAAGGCTTTGCCGCCGGCCATGCCGAAGGCCTCACGCAAGGCCGCATCGATTCCGTGACTGAGCGCGAGCAACTGCAGGCGCTACTGTCGGGCCTGACCCAAGAACTCGGACAAGCCAACGATCTGGTCGCGCAAGATGTGCTGCGGCTGGCGCTCGACCTCGCCAAGGCCATGCTCAAGAGTGCGCTGCCGGTGCGCCCCGAGCTGGTACTGCCCGTGATCGAAGATGCCTTGCGCTACCTGCCCATCGCGCAGGCACCGCTGTTGCTGCAACTGAACCCGGACGACGCCGTGCTGGTGCAGTCATCGATGGGTGCGGCTCTGGCCGCGGGCGGCTGGCGCGTGCAGGCCGATGGCGGCGTACAGCGTGGCGGCTGCCGCATCGCGACCGGCAGCAATGAAATCGATGCCGAGATCGGCACCCGCTGGCAGCGCCTCAGCGCCGCGCTCGGCGCGCCCAACCACTGGCTGGGTGACTGAATGCACACGCCCAACGCGACCCGCTGGCAAGCCTACCTGCGCGACTGCAGTCGCCTGCTCGATATCGCTGATCCGATGCAAGTGGCCGGTCGTATCACTCGCGTGTCCGGCCTGGTGATGGAAGCCGCCGGCCTGAAGCTGCCGATCGGCAGCGCCTGCCGCGTGATGCTCGACAGCGGCGCCGAGGTCGAGGCCGAAGTCGTCGGCTTCAAGGACGAGCGCCTGTTCCTGATGCCGCAGGGCGAGACCGAAGGCGTGGTGCCGGGCGCGCGCGTGATGCCACTCGAGATCGCAGAACTGCTGCCAAGGGCCGGCAGCGTCAGCCATCCGCGTCGCCGCAGTGCCGACCGCAGCCGCCACCTGCCGGTGGGACCGCAACTGCTGGGGCGCGTGGTCGACGGCGCCGGCCGGCCGCTGGACGCGCTTGGCCCCTTGCGAGCCATCGCGTCGGCGTCACTGAATGCGCGCGCGATCAATCCGCTGGCACGCGCGCCGATCGATACCACGCTCGACGTCGGCGTGCGCGCCATCAATGCCTTGCTGACCGTGGGACGCGGCCAGCGCATGGGCCTGTTCGCCGGCTCCGGCGTCGGCAAGAGCGTGCTGCTGGGGATGATGGCGCGCTACACGAAAGCCGATGTGATCGTGGTTGGCCTGATCGGCGAGCGTGGCCGCGAAGTGAAGGAATTCATCGAGCAGATCCTCGGCCCCGAGGGTCTGGCACGCGCGGCCGTGGTCGCCGCGCCGGCCGACGCGCCGCCGTTGTTGCGGCTGCAGGGCGCTGCCTATGCGACCGCGATTGCCGAGCATTTCCGCGACCAGGGCCAGCATGTGCTGCTGATCATGGATTCGCTGACCCGCTATGCGATGGCGCAGCGCGAGATCGCGCTCGCGATCGGCGAGCCACCCGCCACCAAGGGCTATCCGCCGTCGGTGTTCGCCAAATTGCCGGCGCTGGTCGAGCGCACCGGTAACGGTCGCGTCGGCAGCGGCTCGATCACCGCTTTCTACACGGTGCTGACCGAAGGCGATGACCAGCAAGACCCGATCGCCGACAGCGCGCGCGCCATCCTCGACGGCCATATCGTGCTCAACCGCGCGCTGGCCGAGACCGGCCACTACCCGGCGATCGACATCGAGCAATCGATCAGCCGCGTCATGCACGGCATCACCAGTGCCACCCAGCAGCAGCTGGCGCGCCGCCTCAAGCAACTGTTGTCGGCTTACCAGCGCAACCGCGACCTGGTGGCCGTCGGCGCCTACAAACGCGGCAGCGACCCGGTGGTCGACGATGCGATCGCGCTCTACCCGGAGATTGCGGCCTTCCTGCAGCAGGATATCGGCGAGCAAAGCGGCCAAGCCGAAAGCTTGGCCCGACTTGGCGCTCTGTTCGGGCAATCGGACCTGTTGAGCGCTGGCTAAAGTGGCATGCATGAATAATCCGACCGCACTCGCGACGCTGGTAACGCTGTCGACGAAGGAATCCGAAGCCGCTGCCATCAGCCTGGGCAAGGCGATCGTCGCTCGCGAGGATGCACACCAGCGGCTGACGATGCTGCACCAGCTGCGCGCCGAGTATGCGCAAAAGCTGCAGGCACACATGGTGGCCGGTGTGACGTTTGCTGCCTGCCAGAATTTTCAGCGCTTCCTGCTGAAAATTGATGACGCCATTGCCGGCCAGGCCGCGATCGAGGCCGCCGCCGCTACGCAGGCGGAGCTGTCGCGCCAGTACTGGCAAGCGAAGCAGCGCGAAGGCCAGACCTGGGAATTGCTGGTCGAGCGCGCCGACCGTGACGCGCAGCGCAAGGCCGCGACGCAGGAACGCAAGGCCAATGATGAATTCGCAGCGCGCGCCGCGCTCAAGCGCGCCGATACCGAAACTCACTGAGGAATGCCCGCCATGCCGGTCCCTGCCCCAAGCGCGCCCCATGCGGTCAATGCCGCCCGCCTGGACAGCCCCGGCAAGGCTGCCGCGGCGCGAAGCGCGGGCGGCGCGGGACGGAAGCCTGACGGCGGCGAGGCTGCCGCGCCTGACTTCGGCCACAAGCTCAGCGCGGCGATACAGGGCAAGGACGACAAGCAGCCGGACCGCGCCGCAGGCAAGGCGCAGGCAAGCGACGCTGCGAGGGCGGCGACGCCGGCTGTGCCCGCACACAAGGCCGAACCATCCGACGACGACGAAGCCACGGCGGCAGCCGGCCAGCTCGACAGCGGCTTGCAAGCCTTCGTGGACAGCTTTCCGGCACCTGCGATTCCCGCCACGTCAAGCGCAAGCTCGGCAGCGGTGGCGCAGGAATCGGCCAACGCGAGCGCTGCGGGTGAAGGCAAGGACGCCATCGCAGCGCTGGCCGGCGCCAGGGACGCCGCTGCGGCAAGGGCGGCCATCATCGACGACAAGCAGGCGGCACGCGCCCACGGCCATGCCATGCCCGTGATCGACGCCGGTGACAATGCGGACGTCGAAGCGGGCGCCGAAGCCGACGCCGGACAGGCTGGCACGCCGAACGCGCATGCGTCATCGCGCGCGCAAGGGATCACCGCCGGCAAGCCCGCCACCGAACTTCGCGCCGCCACACCCGACGCGCCGGGGCTGCGCAAGCTGCAGCCAGACGCCTCACCCATCGACGCCGCCACCGGCGGCGGCAACGGGCTGTTGCAGG
>JBDKLN010000075.1:0-3409 GCA_039806045.1 Pseudomonadota bacterium | reverse complement strand
CTGGGACGATGCGTATGCGATTCAGGAAGCCATCCGTGCGCGCAAGGAGAAGCGCGGCAACAAGACCGTGGGCCTGAAGGCCGGCCTGACCTCGTTCGCGAAGATGAAGCACATGGGCGTCGACGTGCCCTGCTTCGGCTTCGTGTCCGACTACATGTCCTGCCCGGACGGCAGCGACATCAAGACCTCGGAACTGATCCACCCGAAAGTGGAAGCCGAGATCTGCGTCGTCACCAAGGCGCCGCTGAAGGGCCCGGGCTGCCACGTCGGCGCCGTGATGGCCGCGATCGATTTCGTGCTGCCGGCGGTGGAAGTCATCGACAGCCGCTACCGCGATTTCAAGTTTGACCTCAAGAGCGTCATCGCCGACAACACCTCGGCCTCGCGCTTCGTGATCGGCGGCCGCTCGCGCAAGGTCGAAGACCTCGACCTGCGCACGCTGGGCGTGGTGCTGGAGAAAAATGGCCAGGTGGTGGCGATGGCTGCCGGCGCTGCGGTGCTCGGCCACCCGGCGGCGGCAATCGCGATGATGGCCAACCATCTGGGCGCGCGCGGGCAGGAAATCCCGGCCGGCACCTTCATCATGACCGGCGGCGTGACCGAGGCGATTGCGGTGGCCGCTGGCGACAGCGTCAACGTGCGCTTCCAGGACCTGGGCTCGGTGTCGATGCGCTTCGTCTGACGCGCATCACCCACATCAAGGAACGCCAGCGATGAGCACCGCCAACCCTGCCCGCCCTGCAGCACCCCACACCGGCGCCGTCACGGTGCTGGTGACCCGGCGCATCAAGCCGGGCACGGAGGCGACGTTCGAAAAACTGATGGGCGACATGATCGCCGCCGCCCGCACCTACCCCGGGCACCTTGGCGCGCAACTGGTGCGCCCGGGCGACCAGCCGGATTCGGAGCCCGGCCTGTATCAGGTGGTTTTCGCTTTCGATTCGGATGCGCACCTGCAGGCATGGACCGATTCACCCGCCCGTTCTCTCGGGCTGGCTGCGATCGAGCCCTTGTCCGAAGGTCCGGCGCAGACGCGTCAGGTGATCGGTCTCGCGCACTGGTTCATGACCGGCACGCAGCAGACACCGCCGCCACGCTGGAAGGTGGCGATCGTGACCTGGATGGGCATTTTCCCGACCGTGCTGCTGCTGTTCATCCTGCTGGGCGACATCCTCGCGCAATGGCCGCTGGTGCCGCGCGTGATGACGCTGACGGGCATGGTGGTGCTGATCATGACCTGGGTCGTCGCGCCGCAACTGACGCGCTGGCTGCGGCCGTGGCTGCATGCCGGGCACAAGCACTGAAGCAGCGACGCAGCAACGACACGCCGACAAGAACAAGGCAACACGGAGACACTCATGGACCTGCAACTGCAAGGACAGCACGCACTGGTGACCGGCTCGACCGCCGGCATCGGCTTTGCCATCGCGAAGGCGCTGGCGGCCGAAGGCGCCACCGTCACCCTCAACGGCCGCAGCGAAGCCAGTGTCGGACAAGCGCTGCAGCGCCTGCAGGCACTGCTGCCCGAAGCCAGCCTGCGCGGCGTGGCCGCCGATGCCGCCACCGCGAAGGGCTGCGAGCAACTGACCGCCGGCGGCCCGCCGGTCGACATCCTCGTCAACAACATGGGCATCTTCGATCCCAAGCCCTTCGAAGAGATTCCGGATTCCGAATGGACTCGCTTCTTCGAGACGAATGTGATGAGCGGCGTGCGCCTTGCGCGCGCGGTGCTGCCGGGCATGAAGCAGCGCAACCGTGGCCGCATTGTGTTCATTTCCAGCGAATCGGGCATCTGCCCGCCGGCCGAGATGGTCCACTATGGCATGACCAAGTCGGCGCAACTGTCGATCTCGCGCGGCCTGGCCGAAACCTGCGCCGGCACCGCGGTGACGGTCAACAGCGTGCTGCCCGGTCCGACGCTGACCGAAGGCGCGAAAGACTTTTTCGACAAGCTGGCCGCCCAACAGGGCCTCAGCTTTGACGAGGCCGCGCAGGCCTTCTTCGCCAATGCCAGACCGACCTCGCTGCTGCGCCGCTTCATCGAGCCCGATGAAGTCGCGGCCATGGTCGCCTATGTGTGCAGCCCGCTGTCGGCCGCCACCAACGGCGCCGCGCTGCGCGCCGATGGCGGCGTGGTGCGCAGCCTGATCTGATCCGATTCTTTACTTTCCGCTGTCAAGGAGCCCTGACATGAGCAAGAAAATCAAATGCGCGCTGATTGGTCCCGGCAATATCGGTACCGACCTGCTCGCCAAACTGCAACGTTCGCCGGTGCTGGAGCCGGTCTGGATGGTCGGCATCGACCCGGAATCGGATGGCCTCAAGCGCGCCCGTGACATGGGCCTCAAGACCACCGCCGACGGCGTCGACGGACTGCTGCCGCACGTGATCGCTGATGGCGTGCAGATCGCCTTCGATGCGACCTCCGCCTACGTGCATGCCGAGAACTCGCGCAAGCTCAATGAACTGGGCGTGTTGATGATTGACCTGACGCCTGCCGCGATCGGCCCGTTCTGCGTGCCGCCGGTGAACCTGAAGGAACATGTCGGCAAGGGCGAGATGAACGTCAACATGGTCACCTGCGGTGGCCAGGCGACGATCCCGATGGTCGCGGCCGTGTCCCGCGTGCAAAAAGTCACCTACGGCGAAATCGTCGCCACCGTGTCCTCGCGCAGCGCCGGCCCCGGCACCCGCAAGAACATCGATGAGTTCACCCGCACCACGGCGGGCGCGATCGAGAAAGTCGGCGGCGCGCAGAAGGGCAAGGCCATCATCATCATCAACCCGGCCGAACCGCCGCTGATCATGCGCGACACCGTGCACTGCCTGGTTGAAGGCAAGCCGGATGAAGCGAAGATCACGCAATCGATCCACGACATGATCAAGGAAGTGCAGAAGTATGTGCCGGGCTATAAGCTGGTGAATGGCCCTGTGTTCGACGGCAACCGCGTGTCGGTCTTCCTCGAAGTCGAGGGCCTAGGCGATTACCTGCCGAAGTACGCGGGCAACCTCGACATCATGACCGCCGCCGGCGCCCGCACCGCCGAGATGTTTGCCGAAGAAATGATCGCTGGTCGCCTCGTGCTCGAGCCGACTGTCGCTGCCTGAACACAGCGCGCATCCCAAGGAGAATGAACATGGAAATCAAGGGCAAGAAAATCACGCTGCACGACATGACGCTGCGCGACGGCATGCATCCGAAGCGCCACCTGATGTCGCTGGAACAGATGAAGGCTATCGCGATGGGCCTCGACGATGCCGGCATCCCGCTGATCGAAGTCACGCACGGTGACGGCCTCGGCGGCTCGTCGGTCAACTACGGCTTCCCGGCACACACCGACGAGGAATACCTTGGCACCGTGATCCCGCTGATGAAGCAGGCCAAGGTGTCGGCACTGCTGTTGCCCGG
>JBDKLN010000074.1:0-4182 GCA_039806045.1 Pseudomonadota bacterium | reverse complement strand
GCCGGCAAGCCCGCCACCGAACTTCGCGCCGCCACACCCGACGCGCCGGGGCTGCGCAAGCTGCAGCCAGATGCCTCACCCATCGACGACGCCACCGGCGGCGGCAACGGGCTGTTGCAGGCCGCAGCTGCGGCGGCCACCGGTGCCAACGCGGCGAACAATGCCGCCGTGCAGGCGGCCCATGTCGCCTCCCGCTTTGGTACGCCGCACTGGCCGGATGCCCTCGGACAGCAAGTGCTCTGGATCGCCCAGAACGAACAACAAGTGGCCAGCCTCACGCTGAACCCGCCCGACCTCGGGCCGGTGCGCGTGACGCTGACCGTCGCCGATGGCCAGGCCAGCGCCGCCTTTGTAAGCCTGCAGCCCGAGGTCCGGCAAGCGATCCAGGATGCGGTGCCGCGCCTGAAAGAGATGTTCGCCGACGCCGGCCTGCAACTGCAGCAAGCCAGCGTCGACAGCGGCGACGCCGGCCGCGAATCCGCCGCACACACGCAGCCCGGCCATGGCTTCGGCCACGCGGGGCGCGAGGGTGACGGCGACGCCGCCGATGAATCAAACCGCCTGACCGACGCCGCCACGACGCGCACGGCGCGCAGCATGGTGATGTCGAGGCTGGTGGACCTGTTCGCCTGAGCGCGAACCCGACCAACGACCAACGAGGACAACATGGCCACCGCTGCTGCAACCGCCCCCGCCGCCGACAGCAATGTCACCGGTATCAATGAAGCGCGGCCGAAGTCGCGCAAGAAGCTTCTGGCATTCGGCATTGCCGGCTTGCTGCTGCTGGGCGGCGGCGGCGCGGCCTGGCATTTCCTGAAGCCGGCCGCACCGGGGGAGGCGCATGCCGCGGTCAAGCCGCCGCCGGCGCCGCCGGTCTTTGTCGAACTCGAAGCCTTCACCGTCAACCTGGCCGGGGACCGCATCCTGCAAGCCGGCGTCACGCTGCAGGTCAAGGACGCGAAAGACAGCGAACAGATCAAGCTCTACATGCCGCAGGTGAAGAGCCGGATGCTGCTGTTGCTGTCGTCGAAGGCCATCGACGAGCTGCAGTCGCCGAATGGCAAGCAGGCGCTGGCGGTCGACATCGCCGCCAGCCTGAAGCAAGCGTATGCGCCCGACCTGCCGCCGCCGGCCATCAGCGGCGTCTACCTCACCTCGTTCGTCATCCAGTAAGCCCGCCCGCCCTGACCGGCCGGCGTCGCGCGCGGCCAGCCTGCGACCCGGCCGCACCGGTCCCGGGGTGACCTTCTTACAATCCCGTGCAGCGCCGATTTGCAAGGTTTTCCAGCCTTTGCTCGGCGCTTGCCGCCGGCCTTCCTGCTCCTAAACTAGTCTCGACTGTCGCGCATGCCAGCCCCTGCCGGCGTCGCCGGCGACACCGGAAGCCCGAACTGATGGCCGAGAATTTTTTATCGCAGGAAGAAGTCGATGTACTGCTACGCGGCGTGTCCGGTGACGCCGAAGAGGCGCAGCAGGATGCGGACACGTCTGGCGTACGCACCTACAACCTCGCCACGCAGGAACGCATCGTGCGCGGCCGCATGCCGACGCTCGAGATCATCAATGAGCGTTTCGCGCGGCTGTTCCGCATCGGCCTGTTCAATTTCCTGCGCCGTACCGCCGAAGTGTCGGTCGGTCCGGTGCGTGTCTCGAAGTACAGCGAATTCATCCGCAACCTCGTGGTGCCGACCAACCTGAACCTGGTGCACTGCAAGCCCTTGCGCGGCACGGCGCTGATGGTCATCGACCCCAACCTCGTGTTCCTGATGATCGACAACCTGTTTGGCGGCGATGGACGCTTTCATACCCGGGTCGAAGGCCGCGACTTCACGCAGACCGAGCAGCGCATCATCCAGCGCGTGCTCGAGATCTGGTTCGAGACCTACCGCAAGTCGTGGGAGCCGGTGCATCCGCTGGAGTTCGAATACATCCGCTCCGAGATGAACACCCAGTTCGCCAACATCGCCACGCCGAATGAAGTGGTGGTGTCGACCACGTTCACTGTCGAGCTCGGCTCGCAATCGGGCGAGATGCATGTCTGCATGCCCTATTCCATGATCGAGCCGATCCGCGACCTGCTGACGTCCAGCCTGCAGGGCGAAACACTGGAGATGGACCAGCGCTGGATCAAGTTACTGAAGCAGCAGATCCAGACCGCTGAAGTCGAGCTGGTGGTCGACCTCGGCAACATCCGCATGACGCTGGCCGACGTGATGAAGATGCGCGCCGGCGACGTGATTTCCGTCGATATTCCCGACACGCTGGAAGCCAAAGTGGCGGGCGTGCCGGTCATGCACTGCACGCACGGCCAACTCAATGGCCAGTATGCGATCCGCGTGCAGGAACTGCTGCCCGCCGCCCATCAGGACAACCTCCAAGGAGAAGACCATGACGACCATGCTTGACCCCGAGAACAGCGCTACTGTCGACGACTGGAGCGCCGCGCTGGCCGAGCAGGCCGCTGCCGACAGCCCCGCAGCCTCCGCCCCTGTCGAGAAGGCCGCGTTCCGCGACTTCACGGCCTCCGGCAGCAGCGTGCAGAAGAACGACATCGACTTCATCCTCGACATCCCGGTGCAGCTGACCGTGGAACTGGGCCGCACCAAGATCGCGATCAAGAACCTGCTGCAACTGGCGCAGGGCTCGGTGGTGGAGCTCGATGGCCTGGCCGGCGAACCGATGGATGTGCTGGTCAATGGCTGCCTGATCGCGCAGGGCGAAGTGGTGGTCGTCAATGACAAGTTCGGCATCCGCCTGACGGACATCGTGACGCCGTCCGAGCGCATCCGCAAGTTGAACAAGTAATGCGAAGCGCGCCGGCCCCGCGCCGGCCCTGCAGGTTGAAAAACAAGGTGAACAAATGCTGCAAGTGACTTTCGGCCTGCTGCTGGTGCTGGGCATGATTGCCGGCCTCGCCTGGGCCATCGCCCGTCTCGGCCGCATGCGGCCGGCATCGAATGCGACAGTACGCGTGGTCGCCGCGGCATCGGTGGGGCCGCGCGAACGCGTGGCCGTGGTCGAGGTCGGTGGCCAGTGGCTGGTGCTGGGCGTGGCGCCGGGCAGCGTGAACCTGCTCGACAAGACCGCGCCGCAGGCCGCCGGCACCACCCGCTTCGCCAGCATGACGGGCGATGCCGCATCGGGCGCGGTATCGCTGCCACCCCTGCCCCCGTTCGCAGCGTGGCTGCAGCGCGCGCTGAAGCGCAAGCAGGATTGATGATGCGTCCCCTGCCGTCTCCACTGCTGCGCGGCTTGCTGGCCGCCTCCCTGCTGATGCCGCTGGCCGCACTGGCCGAGCCGGGCATCACGGCCTTCAGCACTTCGCCGGCCACAGGTGGCGGCACCAATTACAGCCTGTCGCTGCAGACCCTGCTGTTCATGACCGCGCTCGGCTTCCTGCCGGCCGTGCTGCTGATGATGACCAGCTTCACCCGCATCGTCATCGTGCTGTCGCTGCTGCGGCAGGCGCTGGGCACGCAGCACGCGCCGCCCAACCAGGTGATCGTCGGGCTGTCGCTGTTCCTGTCGTTCTTCGTGATGGGGCCGACGCTGGACAAGATCTATGAAGATGCCTGGCAGCCGCTGCAGGAAAACAAGATCACGATGCAGGTCGCGCTCGACAAGGGGGCAGCGCCGCTGAAGGAATTCATGATGGCGCAGACCCGCGCGTCCGACCTCGCGCTGTATGTGCAGCTGTCCGGCAGCCCGGCGCTCGAAGGCCCGGAGCAGGTACCGTTGCGCCTGCTGGTACCGGCCTTCATTACGTCGGAACTGAAGACCGCATTCCAGATCGGCTTTGCGATCTTCATCCCCTTCCTGATCATCGACATGGTGGTGGCCAGCGTGCTGATGGCGCTGGGCATGATGATGGTCTCGCCCGCGATCGTCGCGCTGCCGTTCAAGCTGATCCTGTTCGTGCTGGTCGATGGCTGGGCGCTGCTGGTCGGCTCGCTGGCGCAAAGCTTTGTCAGCTAAGGACAGGACATGACCCCCGAAACCGTCATGACCCAGGGTCGGCTGGCGATGGAAACGCTGCTGATGGTGGCCGGCCCGCTGTTGCTGGTGGCACTCGCCATCGGCCTCGTGGTCAGCATCTTCCAGGCCGCAACCCAGATCAACGAAGCGACCTTGTCCTTCATCCCCAAGCTGGTCGGCATCATGCTGGCCATCGTGGTCGGCGGG
>JBDKLN010000073.1:0-9338 GCA_039806045.1 Pseudomonadota bacterium | reverse complement strand
CGACAGGTTCAGCAAGCCGGGCTTCAGGTAGCTGTCAACGACCTTGCGTGGCACAGCCTGCAACTCGGGCCGGATGGGAATCATGGGTGAATCGTGAAAGTGGCAGGTATCAGGCCAGTTTGCGGATCAGCGCCTGCAGCGCCTGGCCGCGATGTGACTGCCGGTTCTTGTCTTCGGCGCTCAGTTCAGCGGCGGTCTTGCCCAGTTCGGGCAGCAGGAAGTGCGGGTCGTAGCCGAAGCCACCGTCGCCGCGCGGCTCGGCAATGATCTGCCCGTTCCAGCGGCCTTCGGCAATCACCGGCTGCGGATCATCCGCATGGCGCAGGTAGACCAGCACGCAGTAGTAATACGCCGACTTGTCGGCCTGCGACGCGAGGCTGTCGACCAGCTTGCGATTGTTGGCCGCGTCGGATTTGGGCTCGCCGGCAAAGCGCGCCGACAGCACGCCCGGTGCGCCGCCCAACGCCGGCACGCAAATGCCGGAGTCGTCGGCCATGGCCGGCAAGCCGCTGGCGCGGGCTGCATGGCGCGCCTTGGCCAGCGCATTCTCGACAAACGTCGCGTGCGGTTCTTCGGCCTCGTCGATGCCCAGCTCGCCCTGCGTGCGCAATTCGAAGCCGAGCGGCGCAAGCAGCTGCGAAAACTCCTTCAGCTTGCCGCGATTATTGGACGCGAGCACCAGCGTCTGGCCCATGGTCAGATCCCGAGTGCCTGCTTTTGCAAGCGGATCAGTTCGCGGATGCCGGCATCGGCGAGGTCCAGCAGCTGGTTCATCGTGGCGCGATCGAAGGCATCGCCTTCGGCCGTGCCCTGCAACTCGATGAAATGGCCGGCCTCGTTCATCACGACATTCATGTCGGTATCGCAGCCCGAGTCTTCCGGGTAGTCGAGGTCGAGCACCGGCTGGCCGCCGAACACGCCGACCGAGATCGCCGCGACGAAATGCTTGACCGGCACCGTGGGAATCGCACCCGCGGCAACCAGCTTGGTGAACGCGTCATGGGCAGCGACCATCGCGCCGGTGATGGCGGCGGTACGCGTGCCGCCATCGGCCTGCAGCACGTCGCAGTCCAGCTGTAGCGTGCGCTCGCCGAAAGCCTCAAGATCGAAAGCGGCGCGCAGCGAGCGGCCGATCAGGCGCTGGATTTCCTGCGTGCGACCGGACTGCTTGCCCTTGGCCGCTTCGCGATCCATGCGGGTATGGGTCGAACGCGGCAGCATGCCGTACTCGGCCGTCAGCCAGCCCTTGCCCTGGCCGCGCAGGAAAGGCGGCACTTTCTCGTCGATGCTGGCGGTGCACAGCACGCGGGTGTCGCCGAATTCGACCAGCACCGAGCCTTCGGCATGACGCGTGAAATGACGGGTGAGCCGGACTTCGCGCAAGGCATTGGCCGCGCGGCCGCTCGGGCGTTGAGTGTTCTGGTTGGACATGCGGTGGTGAATTTGAGGAATCGAGGTCGCCATTATCGCCGAACTGCGCCAGCCGCAGGCGCGCGCAGGCGCGCCGCGCATGGCCCTGCAGCGAACAAGGCCGCGCCGTTCAGGTCGACAGGCGAATCAGCTTTTGCAGCGCGTACACGCTTTGTGGCCGCGCCAGCGGGTCGAGCATCAGGCAGTCGCGGACCAATGTCACCAGTTCAGCCGAGTAAATCAATGCCAGTCCGCGGAAATACATGTCCATGCGGTCGTCGCGCTTGCGCTCAATGGCCGACTGCGGGGGCACCCCCACCATGCAGGTGAATACCGTCGCACCGATGCCATAGATGTCGGTCCACGGGCCGAGGTCGCGTCGCGTGTACATCTCGGGCGCGGCAAAGCCCGGCGTGTACATGGCCTGCAAGCCAGCCGGATCGACATGCAGGGGCTGGCGCGCAGCGCCGAAGTCGAGCAGCACCGGCGTCCCGTCCGGTCGCAGATAGATGTTGGCGGGCTTCAGGTCAAGGTGCAGCACGCGGTGCGTGTGCACCTCCCGCAATGCATCCATCACCTGCGCGAACAGGTCGCGCAGCGCCGGCTCGGACACCAGCGGTTTGTCTCCCTGCCGGCGGCGCAGCGTGATGTGTTCCTGCAGCGAACGACCGTGCAGGTAGTCCGTCACGAGATAGACCGTGTCGTTGTCGCTGAACACATCCGTCACGCGCACCACATTCGGATGGGCGACGGCAGCCAGCGCCCTGCCCTCGGCAATGAATTGCTGCATGCCGAGCCGGTACCGGTCCAGCTGTCCGGGCAACACGGCCGGCGCCAGCTGTCCGGGGTCGCGCCGCACCAGCGGCCCCGGCAGGTATTCCTTGAGCGCCACTTCGCGCCGCTGCCCGTCGTGCGCAAGGTAGACAATGCTGGAGCCGCCCACCGCAATCTTCTTTACAATGCGGTATCCGCCGCGGCTGGCGCCGAGCGTCAGGCCTTCCGGCAAGGCTGCGTTGTTCAGACCGGCCACCATGTTCTAGTCGTGCGTCCACCTGTCCCTGCGGGACGGCAGGGATCGCTCAAATTTGAAAAAATCTGGCTTTAGCAAAGCAATCAAGCCATAAAGGATATCAATGACCATCAGCAGTATGACGGGTTACGGTGTCAGCAGCCGTGAAAGCGAGTCCGGCACGCTGACGCTTGAGCTGCGCAGCGTGAATTCGCGCTTCCTCGACCTGCAGTTCCGCATGAATGATGACCTGCGCGCGCTCGAACCGGTTCTGCGCGAATCCATTACCGCGCGCGTGGCGCGCGGCAAGGTGGAATGCCGGCTGTCGTTCGGCCGCAAGGAAAAATCCGCCGCCGGCCTGGCCGTGAACGCCGAGTTGCTGGTGGCGCTGAAGCAGGCTCAGCAAGATGTGGCAGCGCACTTCCCGCAGGCCCGGCCGATGACGACCCATGAGCTGTTGCGCTGGCCCGGCGTGCTGGCCGAGTCCGAACTGAGCCAGGACGGCTTGCAGGCCGACGTGCAGGCGCTGCTGAAGACCACGCTGGACGCGTTCGTCGAATCGCGCCAGCGCGAAGGTGCGTCGCTGGAAGCAATGCTGGTCTCGCGCATCACTGACATCGAGCAGATCGTGAAGACCATCACCCCCCTGGTGCCGCAAGCGATCGAACAATTCCGCAACAAGGCGGTCGAGCGCATGTCGGAAGCGCTGGGCATTGCGCAGGCGGCGGCAGGCAGTGCCGCACCGACCATCAGCCGCGAGGAAACGCTGGATCGGATACGGCAGGAAGTGACGTTGTATGGCATCCGGGTCGACGTCGCCGAGGAACTGACCCGCCTGTCGGGCCATCTGTCAGAAACGCGCGCGATCCTGAAAAAAGGCGGCCAAGTCGGCAAGCGGCTCGACTTCATGATGCAAGAGCTCAATCGCGAGGCCAATACGCTGGGCTCGAAAGCGGCGCTGAAGGAATTGTCGGATGCATCGATGCAGATGAAACTGCTGATCGAGCAGATGCGCGAACAGGTTCAGAATCTGGAGTGATGGCGATGACGAATCCGGAAATCCGCGACCAGGCCTCTGGCAGCTTGTTCATCGTTGCCGCGCCTTCGGGCGCCGGCAAGTCGACGCTGGTGACGGCGCTGCTGGCGCGGGACCCGAGCATCGTGCTGTCGATATCGACCACCACACGCCAGCCTCGTCCCGGCGAAACGCATGGCAAGGAATATTTCTTCGCGACCGAGGAAGCCTTCCTGCAGCGGCAGCAAAAGGGCGAATTTCTGGAGTCAGCGCACGTCCACGGAAACTATTACGGCACGTCGCGCCTCTTCATCGACGCGCAGACCCGTGCCGGCAAGGACGTGCTGCTGGAAATCGACTGGCAAGGCGCGCAGCAAGTGCGCAAGCAATTCCCGTCGGCGATCGGCATTTTCATCCTGCCGCCTTCGATTACCGTGCTGGAGCAAAGGCTGCGCAAACGGGGTCAGGACGACGATGAGGTGATCGCACGCCGGGTCGCGGCGGCAGCCGGCGAGATCGACCATGCCCCTGAGTTCGACTATGTTATTATCAATGAAAACTTCGAGACGGCCCTGTCCCAGCTCGCTGCCATCACTTGCGCAGCGCGGTGCAGGTACCGACAACAGGCGGCGCGGCACAGCCCGCTCTTCGCCGAATACGGCATCCAGGCCCGGTTGAAGTAACCCAGATCGAGTAACCCGTTGCTGGCTCTGCAATGAGTCCAGAAGTAGCCCAGATTTCCAGGAGAACGCATGGCACGTATCACCGTTGAGGATTGCCTCAAGAAAATCCCGAACCGCTTCCAGCTCACGCTGGCCGCGACCTACCGCGCACGCCAGCTGCTGCAAGGCCATACGCCCAAGGTCGAGAGCAATGACAAGGCCACTGTGACCGCCCTGCGCGAGATCGCATCGGGCCAGGTCGGGATCGAAATGCTGAAGAAAGTCCCGAGCTGACAGGGAGAGGCCCGTAGCCCGGGTCGGCCGAGCAATGCATCCGACACCTGCTGACGCCAACGCCACCTCCCCTGCCCGGAAGGCCCATCCTGCTGCGCCTTCCAATCCGAATTCCCCGGCTCATTCGAGCAACACCGCACCGACCACGGTTGGCGTGGCCTCGGTCACGGCGCTGACCAACCGTCTCTCCGAGTACCTGACGCCATCCGAACTCAAGAAGGTCAAGGAAGCCTACCGCTTCTCTGACGAGATGCACCTGGGCCAGGTGCGCAAGTCGGGCGAACCCTACATTTCCCATCCGATCGCCGTCGCCGAAATTTGCGCCGAGTGGAAGCTCGATGCGCAAGCCATCATGGCCGCGCTGCTGCATGACGTGATGGAGGACCAGGACGTCAAGAAGGACGAACTGATTGAACGCTTCGGCGCGCCAGTAGCGTCGCTGGTGGACGGCCTGTCGAAGCTGGACAAGATCGAATTCCAGAGTCAGGTCGAGCAACAAGCGGAGAATTTCCGCAAGATGCTGCTGGCGATGGCGCGCGACGTGCGCGTCATCCTCGTGAAGCTGGCCGACCGCCTGCACAACATGCGCACGCTGGGTGCGATGTCGGCCGACAAGCGTCGCCGCATCGCGCGTGAAACGATGGAAGTCTATGTGCCCATCGCGCACCGTCTTGGCCTGAACAACATTTACCGCGAGCTGCAAGAACTGGCCTTCTCGCATCTGCACCCGCTGCGTCATCGCACGCTGGCCAAGGCCGTTCGCGCCGCACGCGGCAACCGGCGCGAAGTGGTCAGCAAGATCATGGACTCCGTGGTGCAGGCACTGGCCAATGCCGGCATCGAAGCGGGCGTTTTCGGCCGCGAAAAAACCCTGTACGGCATCTACCGCAAGATGCACAACAAGCACCTGACGTTCTCGCAGGTGCTGGACGTGTATGGCTTCCGCGTCGTGGTCGACAGTTTTGCGAACTGCTATGTCGCGCTGGGCGTGCTGCACCGGCTATTCAAGCCGATGCCGGGCAAATTCAAGGACTACATCGCGATCCCCAAGCTCAATGGCTACCAGTCGCTGCACACGACCCTGATCGGCCCGTATGGCACGCCGGTCGAGTTCCAGATCCGCACGGCGGACATGCACAAGGTGGCCGAGGCCGGCGTGGCTGCGCACTGGCTGTACAAGAACGAAGGCGCCGAACTGACCGACCTGCAGCAGCGTACCCACGCCTGGCTGCAGTCGCTGCTGGACATCCAGCACCAGACCGGCGATTCGGCCGAATTCCTCGAGCATGTGAAGGTCGACCTGTTCCCGGACTCGGTCTACGTCTTCACGCCGAAGTCGACCATCATCGCCTTGCCACGCGGCGCGACCGCGCTCGACTTTGCGTACATGATCCACACCGACATCGGCGACCATGCGGTATCGGCACGCATCAACCATGAGCCGGCCGCGCTGAAGACGGAGCTGCGCAATGGCGACATCGTCGCGATCGACGTCTCTGACGATGCGCGCCCGACCCCCAACTGGCTGTCTTTCGTGCGCACTGGCCGTGCGCGTTCGGCGATCCGCCATCACCTGCGTTCGATCAATCGTGAAGAGGCGGTCGACCTTGGCGAGATGCTGCTCGAGCAGGCATTGCTGTCGCTCGACCTGCCATCCAGCGTGCCGCAGGACGTGACCGACAAGCTGGTCGGCGACACCGGCGCCAGATCGCTGGCCGACATTCATGCCGACATTGGCACCGGCCGCCGTCTGGCGACCCTGGTCGCTCGCCACATCCAGGGCCTGATGGACATGCCGGCACCGGAAACGTCGGACACGACCGTGACCACGGAGAGCAAGTTCAAGCCGATGACGGTCACCGGCGATGAACCGTCATCATCGGTGCAACTGTCTGCCTGTTGTTCGCCCATTCCGGGTGATACGCTGATTGGCAACTTGCGTCGCGATCAAACCCTGGTGGTGCATGCCAGCGATTGCGAGAACGTGCGCCGCTTGCGTGCCAGGGAACCGGGCCGCTGGATCGACGTGCACTGGGCGCATGACCATGCGAGCCGCTCGAACTGCCGCATTCGCGTACTGGTGACGGACGAAAAAGGCTTGCTGGCGCGCCTGGCCGCCGAGATCAATGAAACCGATTCCAACATCGTCCACGTCGGCATGGATGAAACCGGGCGCGACGGCCCGTTGACGGAATTGCGCTTCACGGTGCAAGTCGAAGATCGCGTCCATCTGGCGCGACTGATGCGCAATGTGCGCCGCGTGCCCGGTGTCGAACGCATCCTGCGTGACAAAGGGCATGCCTGACGGCCCGCAGCTGCCTTGCTTGCACCCTAGCCGCGCCGTCCGGCGCTGACTTGACTATCCCCCAGCCAGCCCCCACCCGCATGGCGCCGACTTTGCGTCGGTGACTTTCAGTGCCCGCTGCCGCCTGATGCCGATTCAGTGCTCTTGAATTTGCGGTGCATGGCGCGCAGCCCCAGCCACACCGCACCCGCCAACACGGGCAGGGCACCGCCGATCACGAGATCGGTATCGAGATGCAAGCCGGCCGCTTTCACGCCTTTGGCGGCGTAGCTGACCAGGCCCACCAGATAGTAGGAGATGGCGACCACGGACAAGCCTTCAACGGCTTGCTGCAAGCGCAGTTGTTGCGCGGCACGCGCATTCAGCGACTCGAGGATCTTGCTGTTCTGCTGTTCCTGCCGAATACCGACGCGGGTACGCAGCAGCGAGTTGCTGTTGGCGATGCGCTCGGCCAGCACTTCCTGCCGGCGCGCGGTGGAGTCACAGGTACTCATCGCCGGCGTGAGGCGACGCTGCATGAATTCCTCCAGCGTCGGCACGCCTTCGACGCGGCGCTCGCGCAGCTCGGCGATGCGCGAGAGCACGAGACCAAAGTAGGCCTTGGACGCCGAGAAACGATAGCTGTTGTCGACCACCAGCTGTTCGAGGCGTGCAGCCAGCGAGGTGATCTGTTGCAGCTGCGCTTGTTCTTCCGCCATGCCATCGATCTCGCTGATGCCGGGCTTCTGGCTTGCGACCATCGCGCGGGTGACCGACGCCAGCTCGGATTCGATGTCGTTCAAGACCGGCGCCGCCCATTGCGCGACCGGCAGTCCCAGCAGCGCCATCATCCGGTAGGTGTCAATCTCGAGCAGTCGCTGTACCAGTCGTCCCGCTTGCTGGCCCTGCAAGCCCGCGTCGAGCACCACGAAGCGTGTGAAGCCATCGGAGTGCACCTGGAAGTCGGTCCAGACTTGTGCCGCCTGCGACGCTTCGCAACCGATCACGGCATTGGTCTCGAATGCCCGGCGCATCAGCGACAGCGTGTCCGCTGCCGAAGCCGTCGCGCGTTCGAGTACGACATGGGTCGCGACCAGCAGCTTGCCCTGCAGGGACAGCAACCAGTCTTGCGGCACATCCGACGAGGGCATGTCCGAGAACAGCCTGTCGATGGCACCAGCCATGTCGCCGGCCGGCGCCCCGGACGACACGAAGGTGTAGCCGGCGAATTCAGTGTGGCACTCCCACTTCAGGCGGAAGCGGCCGAAGTCATGGAAAAAATATTTGGCGCTGCCTGACGGCGGCGTCACCCCGTAGTGGGCGCAGAACGCCGCCAACAAGGCGGACTGCAGGCCGCGCTTCTCGGCCGGCGACAGCGGTTCATTGCGGCCGTGGATGGCCAGGTGGGTAATGCGCTCAGGCGCTTCCAGCCGCATCGGCGGACGCGAGTGGACTTCCGCGGCCAGTGGCACGCGCAGGGGATGGTTCAGCGTGGAGAAGACAATGGGCATGACGCTCATTGTACGACAGCAAGTGTCAGGATCGTGACGGGTATTCGACCGCGATGATTTCCAGTTCTTCGTCACCACCGGGCGTGCGCAGCGTGACCACGTCGCCTTCGCGCGCCTTGGTCAGCGCGCGCGCCACCGGCGATACCCAGCTGATCTTGCCGTGCAGCGGATCGAGCTCGTCGATGCCGACGATGGTGACGGTATGCTCTGCACCGGCACCATTGATGTAGGTGACGGTCGCGCCGAAGAACACCTGGTCGCTGCCATGATGGGCACTGGGGTCGACCACTTCGGCAAGGTCCATACGCTTGGTCAGAAAGCGAATGCGGCGATCGATTTCGCGCAGCCGTCGCTTGCCGTAGATGTAATCGCCGTTCTCGGAGCGGTCACCGTTGGAAGCGGCCCAGTGCACGACCTTCACCACCTCGGGACGCTCGACATCGATCAGCTGCAGCAGCTCTTCTCGTATGCGCTGGTAGCCCTGCGGCGTGATGTAGTTCTTCGCACCCGGCGGGATCGGCGGCAAGCCGCCGCTGTCGTCATCGTCGTCGCCGTCGCTCTCTTTGACGAAAGCCTTATTCATTCGCGCTCCGTTTTGTCCTTCGGCTTGGCCGCTGCGCCTGATTGCAGCGTGAAACGCGCGGTGCTGTCGCGTGCCAGCACCTGCGTGAGCCAGGGCATGACTTCTTTCAGCGCGGCTTCCATGGTCCATGGCGGATTGATGATGAACATGCCGCTGCCGACCAGGCCATGGCCTTCGGAGCCGGGCGCGCCTACGGTCAGCGTCACATGCAGCCAGTCGGACTGGGCGACGCGCTTGAGGCGCTCGGGCAATTGCTGCGATTCGAGCCGGCCCAGCGCCGGATACCAGACGGCATAGGTGCCGCCGGCGAAGCGTCTCTGCGCATCTTCGACGACAGCCTTGACCTTGCGATAGTCATCCTTGTCTTCATATGGCGGATCGATCAGCACCAGCCCGCGCCGCGACGGCGGCGGCAGCAAGGCCTTCAAGCCCGCAAAACCGTCGGCACGATCGACCATGATGCGCTTGCCGCGCGTGCGCTGGCCATTCGCGGCCGCGTGCGCCTCGAGCTTGCGGACGTTCTCTTCGAGTATCTTGATTTCGGTCGGGTGCAGTTCGAACAGGCGCAGC
>JBDKLN010000072.1:0-3056 GCA_039806045.1 Pseudomonadota bacterium | reverse complement strand
CAAGGGCGGCGAGGCGACCACTTCCGGGTCGATGCTGGCCTGGTAGCGTGCCTCGATCAGCTCGTCGGGAACCTGCGACCCGTCGAACACCAGATAGTTGCGGATGAAGTCCTGCAACTTTTCCAGGCTCGGTCCGTCGCCCTTGTAATAGCCGATCAGCTTCCTGATGCCCTCGGTCGGCAGGCCGCGCGTCGTGCCGATCCCGCCCGGCCCCATCAGCACCAGCCGCCCGACCCGCTCCGGCGCGTCGAGCGCCATTCGCAGGGCGCAGGCCCCGCCTAGCGAATTGCCGATGACGTGCGCTTGCTCCACGCCCAGCGCATCGAGCAGACCGAGCATCGTCCGTGCCAGATCGCCGAAGACATCGGCCTGTTCGAGACCCTTGGTCGAAGCCCCGTAGCCCGGCATGTCGGCCACGATCACGCGAAAGCGCGTGGCCAGCGCATCGATATTCTTGCCGTAGTTGGATAGCCCGTTCGCACCGGCACCGCCGCCATGCAGCATCAGTAGGGCGGGGCCGCTTCCAAACTCATGGACCCGAATTGTCCGATCGCCGACAACCACGTCCCGGCCAAGCGCTTCCTTCGTCATGTTGCGTATCTCCCGATCTTTCGGGAGTGGTAAGCAAGGCCGATGATTTGCAAAAACGAAACTACATGATTTTTGGTATCAATTTTTATGATGACAAGATCAGAGTTTGCTTCGTCAGATCGGGTCTCTGATCGCCTAAATTTGCGGCCGCTCATTCGCCTATCAGCGGGAGTTCAAACCTATCGTTAGTTCGGTCCGAAAGGAGCGGCTCCTCGCCGCGACGAGGAGCCGCAAGGGTCAGATCTCTGTACGCTCGGCAAGTGTAATCGCGTCGTCAATGTCCACGCCGAGGTAGCGCACCGTGTTCTCGATGTTCGTGTGGCCCAGCAGGATCTGCACAGCGCGTAGGTTGCCCGTCGCCTTGTAGATCAGCGATGCCTTCGTCCGCCGCATCGAGTGAGTACCGTATTCGGCGACGTTTAAGCCGATTGCGCCGACCCACTCGTCGACAAGCCGGACATATTGTCGAGTACTCAGGTGGCCCATGTAATTGACCCGGCTCGGAAAGATGAAGTCGTCGACCGTGCCGCCACGTCGCGTAAGCCAAGTAAGTAGCGTCTTACGTGCCTCGGTCATCAGCTCGAACTGCACGGGCCGGTCCCGACCAGTGCGCGCCAGTTACCGCTCGCGCGATCTCGCTCAATGAGCCGTAAAGCTGGTCAGCATAGAGATAGCCCTCATCTCTAACCTCGACGCTGATAGTCCTGCCGTTCCATTCTCGAATAAGGCGAGTGCCAACAGATAAAGTGCTCCGCACAGCCTACGGGGCCTGCTAAGGTCCCCTTAGCGTTGATCGCGAAACGGCCTAATTTGGTCGTAGTGCTTTACGCTAAGCTTGATGCTATGCGCGCTTCATCAAGTGACGTTGCCCAAATTTACCGCAGGTCCTTTGATTGTCTATTTGTCACATGAGAGGCGTTAAGGGATTTCCTGCTGGGGCGGCAAGCCGGGGTTAGCGCGTGGTCGAGAGTTTGACCCGACTCATTGCCGCGCCGGCCAAGAGTAGCGTGGCGGCGGCGAAGCCCATCGTCCAGAGCGGGCGATCCGGGAAAAACGCTTTCATGATCGAACCCATCACCGTTGCCACCAGTAACTGCGGCACCACCACGAACACGTTGAACAGCCCCATGTAGATGCCCAACTTGGCCTGCGGCAGGCTGCTGGCCAGAATGGCATAGGGCATGGCCAGAATCGAGGCCCAAGCAATGCCGACGCCGACTTCGCTGAGTACCAGCATGTCGGGGGTCTTGATTAGGAAGAAGCTGGCATATCCTGCCGCACCTATCAGCAGGCAGACCATGTGCGTGCGTACCGGGCCGATCCGGCGTGAGAAGAATGGCAGTAGGGTCAGCGCAGCGACCGCGGCAACGCCGTTATAGATCGAAAATAGTACCCCGACCCAGTTACCTCCCTCTTGATAGGCTAGGCTGGCCGGATCGACCGCGCCGAAAAACTCCTGAGCGACAACTGGCGTGGTGTTGATCCACATGATGAATAAGGCTGACCAACTGAAGAATTGCACCAGCGCGAGGCGTTTCATCAAAGGCGGCATGCCCGAAAAGTCGCCGACAATGCTGGCCAGCATGTGGGCGGATTGCCCCTTGCGGGCTAGGCGGATCGCGACATGGCTAAGCAGGCCATATCCGCCTAGGAGCGCGGCCAGCAGATAGACTTCCTTTTCCAGCTGCCAATGCTGGGTAATCAGGGCCAAGGCCACCCCGGCGGCGATCCACCAGAACGGCCCGCTGCTGTCGCGAGCTGCGAGGGCGGCACTATCGGCATGAAGATCCGCCGGCGGCGCACCGAAGGTCGATAGTTCGTCGGGCGAATATTCACGGGTCGACAGCACGGTCCACAACACGGCGGCCAAGAGTGCAGCGCCGCCTGCCCAGAAGCTGTAGCGCACGGTATCTGGGATGCCGCCGGCAACCGCCGCGTTCGATACGCCCAGATGATCGAGCAGATAGGGGAACAGGGACCCGACGACCGCACCAGCGCCAATGAACGCCGTCTGCACGGCATAGCCGGTGGTGTGTTGATCTTCGCCCAGCATATCGCCGACGAAGGCGCGGAACGGCTCCATCGAGACGTTGAGGCTGGCATCCAGCAGCCACAGCAGCAGCGCGGCGGAGAGCAAGGCGCCGCTTTGCGGCATCATTAGCAGCGCGCAAGTGGCCAGGATTGCTCCGGCGAGGAAATAAGGGCGGCGGCGGCCGAACCGGCCCAGCCACGTGCGATCAGAAAGGTGGCCGATGATCGGCTGGACGAGCAGTCCCGTCAGCGGCGCGGCAACCCACAGGGCTGGCAGATCATCCACGCTGGATCCCAGCGACTGGAATACCCTGCTCATGTTGGCGTTCTGCAACGCGAAGCCGATCTGGATGCCGAAGAAGCCAAAGCTGATGTTGAACAGCCCGCCCCAGCCTTGCCGTGGTTTTTGCATGATTGTTGCCTCTCCAATCCCC
>JBDKLN010000071.1:0-25484 GCA_039806045.1 Pseudomonadota bacterium | reverse complement strand
TTCCTGTACAAGCGGCTGCCGTTCTGGCTGGCCAGCCTGGTCGACCGCATCCTCATCATCGTGCTGCCTTTGCTGATCGTGGTCGTGCCGGCCTCGCGCCTGGTGGCGCCGTTGTACCAATGGCGCATGCGCTCGCGCATCTACCGCTGGTATGGCGCATTGATGACGATAGAGCGCGACCTGCGGGCGGCCGATCCGGACGATCCCGATGCACGCGCCGTCTTGCTGCAGCGTCTGGAAGAAATCGAGTCGTCGGTCAACCGCCTGCAGCTGCCGCTGGCCTTCGCCGACCAGCTGTACGTTTTGCGCGAGCATATCGGGCTGGTGCGATCGCGCTTCAACACGAAAAAGAAAGCGGACTGACGCCGGCACGCGAGGGCAGCATGGCACGGCGCCGTGGCGTCGTGCGAGCCACCGACCTTACAGGTGCCCGGGCTCAGTAGCGCGTCACCAGCGCCAGCCGGAAGTGGCGCGCCTCGACCGGGTGGAATACCCGTCCCGACAATCCTGATACGCCGTTGAAGGAATAAGAGTCGCTGTAGTAATCGATCGCCGACTGTTTGCTGTCGAGCAGGTTGAAACCTGCCAGCTCCAGTTGCGAATCGCGGCTGATCCGATAGCCCAGCTTGCCATTGACCGTGGCCGTGCCGTCGGATCGTTGCGCATTGTCTTCAGTCAGCGGGCGCGGGCCAAAATACCGCAGCTGCAGCGAGCCATGCCACGGCCCGATCGCATCGACGATCGCAGCGACGGACGCCACGCCCTCGACGGCCCCTTCGACGTACTGGCCGTCGCCGCCCGGGTCGCGGAAGCGCGCGCGCGTGTAAGCGAAATCGGCGTCCAGCGTCAGCCACGCATTGGCCTTGTAATAGTTATTGAATTCGATGCCGTAGCGACGGCTGCGGCGGCCCGAATCCTCGGTGCGACCGCCGTCGCCCACGTAGACGATCTCGGAGGCACTGTCGAGCTGGAACAGCGCCAGCGTCGTCTGCAGACCGCCCAGCAACTCGGTGCGCACGCCGAGCTCCTGCCCGAAGGTGCGCACCAGCCCGTCGGAGCGCGTGCCGCTGCCGATGGTCACGCCGCGTGCATCGTTCGAATGGAAGCCGCTGCCGATGCTGTAGTACAGCTCGGATTTCTGCCAGGGGCCAAACACCAGGTTCAGCTTGGGGCTGGCGATGAAATCGCTGACGGTATCGGTATTGTCGTCACCGGTCGAGCTGTAGGTGCCGACGTTGTGGAAGCGGTACCAGTCGCCACGCAGGCCGACCACGGTGCGGAACCAGTCGTTCCAGTGCACATGGTTCTCGCCGTACAGGCCGATGCTGTCCTGCGTGATGCTGTCGCGTCGGCACTGGTCGATCACAGCCGTATTGCAGGCGATGGGCGCGCGCGCGCGCGTGGACAGCAAGGCATTGTTGATGGCATCGCGCTGCAGCTGCATGCCGACCATGTTGCTCGCTTCCTTGCCCAGTCCTTCCAGATACATCGTGCGCACCAGGTTGACGCCAGTGGTGACGCGCGCATCGCGCTGGTTGAACTGGCTGTCGGCGCCGTATTCGAAATTCGAGTACAGGTCGAGCGCATTGCGGATCACATAGGCTTGCGCCACCAGCGTGCCTGCGGCATCGGCCGTGCGCCATTCGCCTGACAGGCTGTAGCGGCTGGCGCTGGCACCCGAGCTCGGATCCATCGTGCCCCAGCGCGAAATACGGCCTTGCTTGTACTCGTTCCACGGTATCTGGTCGGTCGAGCTCCAGTTGCCGTCATACGCCATCGCCATCAATGTCAGGCCATTGGCTTGCGTGCCCTGCGTGTAGCGCAGCAGGCCATTGAACTTGCGGTAGTTGTCCGGGCGCGTCCATGGCCCGTCGTAATGCGACAGATCGATCGCATACAGCAGGCGGCCATCATGGAATGCCGGAGAATTGGTCAGCAGCGTGCGATACCAGCCATTCTGCCCGAGCCCCACGCTGGCGATGCCGCGCTCGAGGCTGTCGCTGTAGAACAGCGCAGCCGAGCCTGCATTCGCAAAGTCGCCATCGGCAACGTAGTACGGCCCCTTGCGATAGTGGATGGCCGAGACCAGCTCCGGGATCAGTGGATTGAGGTCGGCCCAGCCCTGGCCATGCGCATGGCTGCGCTGGTTGAGCGGCATGCCGTCGAGCGACAGCCTGAGGTCGGTGCCGTGGTCGAGGTTCATCCCGCGCAGGAAGTACTGGTTAGCCTTGCCCTCGCCGCTGTGCTGGCTGACGATCAGGCCCGGCATCACTTCCAGCAGTTCGCCGGTGCGCGCAGCGACACGACCGGCAATCTGCGCCGGACCGGCCGCGCCCTCGCTGGCCGCATCGGCGATGCCCAGCAGGCTGTAACGTGAACTGTCGACCTCGACGGCGGGCAGGCTGCGGATGTCATCGGCGCGGGCCGTGGCCGGCGCCGTCAATACCGCAAGGGCAGCAATGACGGCAAGCGTCATGACCGGCAGTGAACGGGGAAGGTGCGACATCGGGGACGAGAAATGATTCGTTGAATTCGAGCGGATTATTTTTTCCGCATCATACACGGGCAGCCCGGCGAATTTCATGGCGTCGGCTTTGGCATTGGCAAGGCCACGCTTCGCGGCTGACGGCATCGTTCCCGCCATCGGCGGCACCACGGCTATGCCCTCGCCGCGATTGATGGCACAATGCAAAACTTCACGGCAGCCTGTTTATAAATTTTGAAACAAGGCTGGCCCTGTCGTACGAACCCATCCCTGCCCGGTCCCATGAGCCTGAAAGAAAAGCTGTACGAGCACCTGAAAGAGCACGTCTACTGCAAGCTGGGCGTGTCCCCTATCCACGGCATCGGCGTATTCGCGCTGCGCAACATCCCCAAGGGTACGCTCCCGCTCAAGAGCATGGTCACCCACAAGGAAGTGAAGTTTTCGCGCATCGAGCTCAAGTCGGTGCCGAGCACGGTGCGCAAGCACCTGAACATGTTCTGCCTGGTCGAGAAGGGTCGCGTGTTCGCGCCCGAGATCGGCATGAATGCGGTGAACCTGACCATCTACCTGAACCACTCGAAGACGCCCAATCTGTTCTACAACGACGACGGCGTTATCGAGGCGATGGTCGATATCGCCAAGGGTGAAGAAGTGACGATCGACTACGACATCAGCTTTGACGACGTGCACCTGTTCGACGAGGACTGAACTGCAGCGCCGCCCCGCTCCCCCATGACAAAGCCCCCGGCCTGGCGACAGGCACGGGGGCTTTGTTTTAGCGGCGCGGTCGGCTTTTATGCAGCGGCGTTGGCCAGCGCGGCGGCGCCCTCTTCACGATAGATGCGGTTCAGGTCTTCCGGCCTGAAATCGATCTTCAGCGGCGAAGTCGGATCGGTCGCCAGCGGATGATCGGGATCGACCAGCGCCATCGCATAAATGGGCTCGTAATCGGTCACGAACAGCGACTTGTAACCATAGTCGTCGACCGGGCCAAGGTTGTACCAGCGCAGGCCGTTCTTGGCCGCCCAGCGCGATGCCAGCAGGCAGGCGTAATTTCCCGGCGACTTGTTCTTGTAGTCGCGGTTCCACTGGCAGAAGCTGCCATAGAGCTGATCGTACTTGGGCAGGACGATGGACACATCGGTCAGCACGAGCTCACCGTTGGGTGCATGGACCTGCAGGATCAGCACATCAAGGTCACGGACATAGTCGATGAAGCCTTCGACTTCGCGGTCGTCGATGAAATACTTTTCAAAGTGGTCGCCACCCAGCTCGATCATGTCATCGAAATCGAGGTCGCTGCCCGGGACCAGGTGCTCGGTGTAAGTGAAGTCGCGGTATTGCTTGTCGAATTCGCGAAACTTGCGCGCGCGGCGCTCTTCATTCCACAGCGCGTCCGACTTGGTGTCGACCATGCCGTACTTGTCGTTGATGGCCACGCCGAAACGGCTGTCCGGCGGCAGCGCATAGACCACGAAGGGACGCGGCGCCTGCGCGATCATCTCTTCGTTGACTTCGATGTAGGGGCACAGGGCATCCCAGCGCGAGGTGTAGTAGTGGATCTCGTCGTGATAACTGTCGACGCACAGATTCTCGGCGGTCCAGCTCTGATGCCCGACCTGGTGTACCTCGCGCGCTTCGCGGGCCTTCTTGGCCTCGCCGAAGCGATACAGGGTTCCATTCATTGTTTCGTGCCCTCCCCAAAACGTGGAATCGGAAGCTTCTTGAGATCGAAATAATCGGCGTCGATCGCAAAATTACCGGACAAAAACCGTCCATCCGATTTTTCGAGCCTGGCGATTTCCTTTTTGCACGCTGCCAGGTGCCGTGCTGCCTCGCTATCTTCTTTTTTCAGCTGCCTGATGTACTCCGGCATCAGCGGGCATTCGATGTCGTAGTAGAAGTTGCGCGCCTCGGGGTCGTAGGCCAGCGGATAGAGGGTGCAGCTGAACGGCTTCTCATCGCCGAGCGTGCAGCCGGTGGGGCCGAGGTTGGGGCAATGGGTTTCGATGCAGATGCTGCCGAGTTTTTTCTTTTCCTGGCGGGTCAGCGAGATCTCGAGAGGCGGGTAATCCTGCTCGACGTAACAGCATCGACGGCATTCAGCGCAATGATCAAAGGGCATGCGCATTCCTGTCGGAGAATCGGTGCATGAGCGGCATAGGCTGCATTCGCACGGCATCGCACACTGCACTGAACCGCGACACCAGGTTCGTTATGGTTGATTATTTCCGTAAGATAACCAAACTTCACTGAAATGTCACAAACTATTTGTGATTTTTAATCCCTTTTGCGGACTGTTCGAATCTTGTTCACCGCAAGCGCATCGTCATCGACGCCATTCATGCATGCGTTTCGCATACCCGCGCAAACGATTGTTTTTGCGCTGAAAATTTGATGACAACATCTGCATGGGGGTCTGCTTGCATACACGCAGGCACGCTCATTTTAAAAAAAGAGCAAAACTGATCACGCAGGAAAGTTTGCCGGCGAGCGCGAAATTCAGGCCGGCTGCATCAGCCAGCGCGCTTCGTCGGCAGGCATCGAATGACCGTGCAGGAAACCCTGGAATTCATCGCAACCGAGCTTGGTCAGCATGGCCTGCTGCGAATGGGTTTCGATGCCTTCGGCGATCACCCGCATGTGCAGGCTTTTCCCGAGCGTGATGATGGACTGGATGATGGCGGCATCGCCGTCAGGCGGATGGCTGCCAATGCGGTGCACAAATGACTGGTCGATTTTCAATTGATCCAGCGGCAGCTGCTGCAGTATGGACAACGACGAATAGCCGGTGCCAAAGTCATCCAGTGAAAACCGCACCCCGAGGGACCTCAGCACGCGCATTTTTTCTGCCGTCTCCTCCACTTCATCCACCAGCATGCTCTCGGTGAGTTCCAGCTTCAGGCACGAAGCGTCGGCGCCGCTTTCGGCCAGCGCCTCGCACACATCCGTCACGAAATCGGGGCTGCGCAGCTGGCGCGGACTGACATTGACCGACACGCGCACTTGCTGCAAGCCCATCGCCTGCCACGCTGCCAGCTGCCGGCAGGCCGTTTGCAGCACCCAGCGCCCCAGTGCCAGGATCAGGCCGGTTTCCTCGGCCGTTGGTATGAATTCGTCGGGCAGCACCATACCGCGCGTCGGATGACGCCAGCGCACCAGCGCCTCAAGGCCACGCAGCTGGCCATCGCGGTCCAGCTGCGGCTGGTAATGCAGCACGAACTCATGCTGCAACGATGCCCGGCGCAACTCTGCCTCGAGGGTGGCGCGCTGCATCAGCAGTTGCTGCATGCGCGGGTCGAAGAAACGCAGCGTGTTTCGCCCGGCCTGCTTGGCACCATACATCGCGAGATCCGCCTGCTTCAGCAACTCTTCCACGGCAGGCGCATTGCCGTCGAACAGCGTAATGCCCAGGCTGGCAGAGCAGTCGTAATGCCGACCGCTCAGGTCGTAGGGCGCAGACAGCGCACCGATGATCTTGCGCGCTGCGGTTTCAGCCTGGATCGCCGCCTTGCGCTGGTGGGTCCCCAGCTCTTCGAGCAGCAGCACGAATTCATCACCACCCAGGCGGGCAATCGTATCCACGCTGCGCACCGATGAGCGCAGCCGGACTGCGACCTGCTGCAAAAGCAAATCGCCGGCGTCATGCCCGAAGGTGTCGTTCAGGTTTTTGAAATGATCGAGATCAAGAAAGATCAGCGCCCCATGCTGGCCATGCCGGTGGCTGGCCGCGAGCGCGTGATGAAGCCTGTCCATCAGCGCGACCCGGTTCGGCAACTGCGTCAGCTGGTCGTGGAAGGCCAGATACTGGACCTTTTCCTGGTCGCGCCGCAGCTGGGTGATGTCGGTCCAGATGGCGAGGATGGCCTTGGGCGCGCGCGTCACCTCATCGCGCACACGCGTCAGGTGTCCATGCACCAGCACGTAGCGACCGTCCTTGCAGCGCTGCCTCTGCTCGCCGCTGTATTCGTCAGTTCTCTCGAGTGCACTGACCATTGCCTTTACGTCGTCCGGGGCAATTTCCAGCAACTCCGACGCGTTCCGGCCTATGGCCTCATCGCGCGTGTAGCCAAACAGCCGTTCGGCGCCGCCATTCCAGAACGTGATGCGATGCTGCATATCCTTGACGAAAATCGCATCCTTGGCCTGGTCAAGCAAAACCGCACGCTGGCGCAGCTGTTCGGTCGCCTCAAGGACAGCATGCTCGACATCGCGGAAAGCCTTGTCCTTCGGGTCCAGGCCAAGGATGCGGACGACCTCGGCAGCAACCTTGTGCAGCGACGAATGGGCTTGCATTTCCCTGTCGAGCGCCTCTTGCAGCCGAATTTCGCGCCGGCGCAATTCCAGTGAGATCATGGTCTGGGTGGCCAACGTCTGCAGCTGTTCGCGCTGCGTGGCATTGAGGTGTCGCGGCACGCGATCGATCACCATCAAAGTGCCCAAAGCATGTCCACCCGGTGCAATCAGCGGGTAGGCAGCATAAAAGCGTATATGCGGGGGACCCGTGACGAGATCGTTATCGGCATACTGCGGATCGCGCGATGCGTCCTTCACTTCGTAGTAACCGCGTTGCAAAATCGCATGCTTGCAAAAGGAAACCGAAATATCGGTTTCCCGCACCGGCAGGCCTTCCACTGCCTTGAACCACTGGCGCTTTTCAGCGACCAGACTGAGTGCCGCGATTGGCGTACGGCATAACTGCGCGGCCAGCTTGACGAGCCGGTCGAACTTCACCTCGGGAGGCGTGTCCAGAATGGAATAAGCATGCAGTACCGTCAAGCGCCCGGCTTCATCGATGCCACCGCCCTCACAAGGATATGCATCTGATTCGGACATTGCAGTGCCTCATCATCCAAGCCTACGGCGATGACATCCGCCATCAGTATTGGACAACAGGCCGCATCACAGTTCTGCCGGCGGCCGGATTTGTTGTGCCTGCGCGGCCATTTGGCGTGCGATGCAGTGTTTACTGCAGCTTCTCGATTTCCCGTATCACTAGTTGTCCGTTCACGCGATCAACGATAAAGCGCACCTTGTCGCCGACCGCCAAGGATTCCAGCTTCTTTCGATCGGCGACCCTGAAACCCATCGTCATGCCATTCATGTTGAATTTCCGGATCGCCTCATGCTTGAGCATGACTTTGCCGCTCTCGTGGTCGATGGCTTTGATTTCGGCATTCACGAATTCGTCCGCAACCACGGCGGCGTCATCCTGGGCGCCATGATCATGCGTGTGCTCCTGGTGATTGGCACCGACCGGCAGGCTGATGGCCAGCAGCAGGGATGACATGACGGCCGTGCGGCTCAGACAGAAAATCGCGCGATGGACGCCGGCGCCGCGAGTCGTCTCGCGATCGCCGCGAGCACCGGATTGCGCGGCATTGGCGGTGTTCAGGATAGGCATGCTGTCTTCCTTCGATGTCATTTGAATGCTCGAATAATTCAAGGGCGAATGCACGGCTCAGTGATGGCCTTCGTGGCCGCCGGGCTTTTTCGCCTTTAACCCGGTCGCCGCCGGCTGGCCGGCCGCGGGCATCGCCTGTCCGCCGGCCGTATCGCTGCGCGGCGCTTCAGCCACGGCCCCCGTCCATTCATAGGCTTGGGTGCCGGGCGGATGCGCATACCAGCCCGGGTCGCTGTAATCTCCCGGCTTCTGGTCCTTGCGCACCTTGATCACGGTGAACATGCCGCCCATCTCGACGCTGCCAAACGGACCATCACCAGTCATCATGGGCAAGGTGTTTTCGGGCAGCGGCATCTCCATGGTGGCCATGTCGCCCATGCCCTTGTCACCCATCACCATGTAATCGGGCACCAGCTTGCTGATCTTCTCGGCCACGCCACGATGGTCGACGCCGATCATGGTGGGCACCTGGTGCCCCATCGCATTCATCGTGTGATGCGACTTGTGGCAATGCAGCGACCAGTCGCCCGGCGCAATGGCATCAAACTCGAGCGCGCGCATCTGGCCCACGCCAATATCCAGTGTGACCTCCGGCCAGCGCGAGGCGGGCGGTGTCCAGCCGCCGTCAGTACCGGTGACGACGAATTCATGGCCGTGCATGTGGATTGGATGATTCGTCATCGTCACATTGCCGACGCGGATGCGCACGCGGTCGCCTTGCCGCACGTGCAGCGAATCGATGCCGGGGAACACGCGGCTGTTAAAGCCCCACAGGTTGAACTCGGTCATCGTGTTCACCTTCGGCACTGCGCTGCCAGGCTCGACATCGAAGCTGTTCAGCAGGAATACGAAGTCGCGATCGACGCGCATGAAATGGTGGTCTTTCGGGTGCGTGACCCAGAAGCCGTACATGCCCATCGCCATCTGCACCATTTCATCGGCATGCGGGTGGTACATGAAAGTACCCGCGCGCTGCGCAACGAATTCATACACGAAGGTCTTGCCCGGCTCGATGCGTGGCTGCGTCAGGCCGGCCACGCCATCCATGCCGTTCGGCAGGCGCTGGCCATGCCAGTGCACCGCAGTCGCTTCGGGCAAACGGTTGGTGACGAAGATGCGCACGCGGTCGCCCTCCACCACTTCAATGGTCGGCCCCGGCGACTGCCCGTTGTAACCCCACAGCTGCACCTTCATTCCGGGTGCCAGCTCGCGTTCCACCGGTTCAGCGACCAGGTGGAATTCCTTGATGCCATTATTCATGCGCCAGGGCATCGACCAGCCATTCAAGGTGACCACCGGATGGAACGGTCGTCCATTCGATGGCAGCGGCGGCGGTGCCGTTTTCGGGCCGACCGCGACCGGCGCTTCCGGCAACGAGGCCGCGCCAACGCGACTCACCAGCCCGGCACCCAGTGCCGCGATGCCGGCTCCCATGAAAAAATCCCTGCGTGAGACCATCGGATGGCCCTCCTCAATGCGCGCCGGCGGCGGCCGGCATCGCGCTGGTATTGGATGAAGCGGGCAGCGACGCTCCGCCGCCGGCGGTGCTGCCGCCATGGATTGCGTACTGCAGTTCGGATTCGGCGATCCAGTAGTCGCGCTGCGCATCAATGGCCGCCGTCACACTGGCGATCTGAGAGCGCGCATCCGCCAGCAGCTCGAACACGCTGGCCAGCATGCCGTTGTAGCGCAGCAGCACTTCTTCCGAGATGCGCTTGCGGGCCGGCACGATCTCGTCGCGGTACTGACGTGCAACCTGGTACTGGCTGCGCATACGTGAATAGCCTTCCCGCACTTCGGATCGCGCCTGCAGCGCGACCTCGGCGGTGCGCAGCAGCGTGCGCTGGTAGCTCGCCTCCGCACGCCGCAGGCGCGCCTCGCCACTGTCGAATACCGGCAGCGTCAATTCGATCTGGTAGCCGTCGGCGCGTGCGGCGCCGGTCGTGCTCTTGTTCTGGTAGCCGAGCTCGAAGACATTCACGAAGCGGGTCGCGCGCGTCAGCCCGAGATTCTTCGCCGTCGCCTCGGCATCGAGCCTGGCGACCTGCAGGTCGAGGCGCTGGGCCATTGCGGTCGATTCGATGTCGGTGCCGCTGGCCAGCATGGCGGGAAGGTCGGGCAAGCGTTCGGGCAGCCGCAGCGAAGCATCGTCGCCGGACAGGCCGAGCAGGCGTACCAGTCGTTCGCGCGCCGCCAGTGCGCCATGTTCAGCGCGCTTGAGCTGCGCGCTGACTTCCGCGTGAAAGGCCTGTTCACGCGCTTCGTCGAGTTTGCTGAAGTTGCCGGCCTTCGCCATGCGTTGCGCGAGCTCGGCCGACGCTTCGGAGGCCAACGCCGCCTGGCGCAGGTAAGCGAGCGACTGTTCGGCAGCGAGCGCCTGGAAATAGGCGCGGCGCGTATCCGACGCCAGCCGCACTGCCTGCAAGGCCGTCTGCAATTGGGCCTGCTCGAAGCGACGCTGCTCGACAGCGGTACGCATCGGCAAGGTCAGCAGGCCAACCAGATCGAACATCACGCTGCGGTCGATCTCGACACCATCGTCGCCCGACAGGCGTCCAAAACCGAAACGCGGATTGCGTAACCGACCCGCCTGCACCAGGTCAGCCTCGGCAATGCCGAGGTCGGCCAGCGCGATGTTGACGCGCGGATTGTTCAGCAACGTGATGCGCACGGCATCGTCCGCCGACAGCGGTGCGGCCAGCAGTCGGCGCACTTCGTCTTGCGCTGCCTGCGGATTGCGCAGGGCATCCCGGGATGCGGACCATGGCTGGCCCAGGCGCGGGCCGGCAAGCGCGTCGACACGCGCCCGGCCGCCGTCACCGGAAAAACCGGCACAGCCGGCGAGCACCAGGGTCATGGCCAGCATAGCCAACGCCGGCCTGTAGGCCGAACTGAGTGGCGACTTCAACGGCGACCTGAAGGTCGATTTCGTTGCGGTCCTGATGCCCGAGCGGATTGCGGTCGCGGATTTCGGGCGATCTACCGCCTTGCGGGCGGACTTGGGGAGTGTCATGGGCTGTCTCCATCTACAGGGTGCGGCAGACTCGCACGGGAAGTCGGCCACACGCAGGGCGCGGGCCGACGCTGTATCAGGCGATCAGGAAGCGCGGCGGTCGTTCAGGGCCGTCGGGGACGCGGGCGGCGATGCGCGCACGGATAGGAATATAGGCTGCACGCATCACGGACGGCTGGAAGGCAGCGACCAGCGTGGGCGGCGGCGCAACGGCGGCGGTCACGCAGCATTTGCCGCAATCGCTGCAGTGACCCTTTGCATGGCTGGACTTGTGCGAGGCATCGGCACCGCCGGACGTGACGGCCTTAGCCACGGAGTGATGCGAGTGATGCGAGTGATGCGAATGATGCGAGTGATGTGAATGATGCGGGTGCGCATGATGCGGGTGCGGCATGCCGGCCGCCTGTGCGGGCTGAGACGCTGTCCTGGCGGGCTCGCTGGTCATCGGCGCCGAAATCGCAGGCGCATGGTGCCGGGACAGCATGCCCACCGAGCGCGCAAGCGCGGCGCCGGCCTGCAGCGGCAGCAGCAGGCACAGGAACACGGCGATCAGCATCCGGAATGAGGTGCGCATGAGTCCACGGTAACACAGCGCGGACGGACAGGCAAAGGCCGACCCGCCACTCGCGCAGGCGCAGCGGACAACCGGCTTCAGTTCACGGTGAACTCGAAGTGGTGCGAGCGGCAGTCCAGGGTATTGATGTAGTAGTACGCAAAGCGCGCGCCATTGGCGGCGCCGACGCGCAGGCGCTGCTTGCCGCGACCGACGACATCGCCCTCGTCATCCGTGACGGCGACGGCCAGCTGGCCACGGAAGGGCTTGCCGCTGCGGTTGACCAGCACGCCACCGAGACCGTAGTCGACGCAATAGACGCGTTTGACCACGATGTCGGGGTTGTTGGTCTCAAGGGTCTCGGCCTGCGCAGGCAGCGGCATCCAGCCCAGCGCCAACGCAGCGACGACCGAAGTCGCCACCGCCAGCGCGGCACGGCGCCAGCTGCGGCCTGTTCCCGACCGTAGGCCCTGTTGCACGTGGTTGTCGCGATGTTTGACGAACGCTTTCATGTTGCCTCCCGTTGCCTGACATGGCTGCGCGCGCCGCCGCCTGTCACTGGCAGTGGACGGCACTAGCCGATTGCGTATTTCGCGACGGCCGCCTCGTTCCACGCCATGCCCAGTCCCGGGCCCTGCGCGGTCACGCAACCGTCGATCACTTCACACGGGTTCGCCAGTATCGACGAACCGAAATCCATATGTTCCAGCCAGTGGCAAGTCGGCGTCACCGCCAGCGCATGCGCGCTGGCCTCGAGGAACAGGTGGCTCGACAGCGGCATCGACGCCGCAGCCGCCAGCCCCATCACCGACAGCCAGCCGGTGATGCCACCTATCTTCATCAGGTCCGGCATCATCATGTCGCAGGCACCGACTGCCAGCGCCCGCTCGGCATCGCGCGGGAACCACCAGTTCTCGCCGGTCTGTATCGCCATGCCCAGCGGCGCGACTGCCTTCCGCACTTGCGCATGGCCTTGCAAATCCTCCGCGGCCACCGGCTCTTCGATCCAGTGCAGGTCGAAGCTTTCCAGCATCCGTATCCGTCGTATCGCTTCGTGCGGCGGCAGGCTCTGGTTGAAGTCCACCATCAACGCGACGTCCGGGCCGATCAGCTCGCGCACGCCGCGCGTCACCGCGACGTCCCGGCGTGCATCCGGATAGCCGAGCTTGATCTTGATGCCCTTGAAGCCGCGCGCCAGCGATTGCCGCAGCGCCGCGCCATCATTGACCGCATCAACCAGGCCATAGCTGTCATAGGCCGGCACCGGCCGCGCTTGGCCGCCCAGCAAGCTGACGACCGGCAAGCCGGCTGCCTTGCCCAGCGCATCCCAGTAAGCCATGTCCAGCGTCGACAGCAGCATGCCCAGCAAGCCCTGCACACCGAGCAGCCTGAACTGCTGAAGCATCTGCTCCATCCTCGCCTGCGGCACCAGCGGCTGGCCGACCAGCAGGGGCTTGATTTCATCGAGCAGCGCCATCAGCGGCTTGAGCGTCACCGGCGTATAGCCGAACAGGTACGCATGGCCGCTGACGCCTTGCCGCGTATGCACATCCATCAGCAGCAGCGGCGCCACCTCGATCGCTCCCGAGGCCGTGCGTATCTTGCGCGCCAGCGGTGCATGGACCGCGCGGGCGCGGATGTCGCTGATCGTGAGGCTGTCCATCGTGGGGCTTCCTTTGTGTATCGGTTCCAGGGCCGATAATTTTAGGCAGGATTCCTGCGCCGGATGCTTTGCAAATCGCTAAGCCGGCATTGGCGCGGGCGCCGGGGCGGGTTCCGGGGCGGGTTCCGGGGCCAGCTCATCAGCGCCCGTCCCCGCGTTGGCGCCCGAAGGACGCTGCGCCACCGGGGCCGAGAGCCGGAACACGACCGCCGTCACGTCGTCCCGACGCTTGCGGCTGCCCTGCCACTGGGCCAGCGCGGCGCGCATCGCGTCGTCGATCTCGGTGGCACTGGCCCACGGCATCGCGGCCAGCAAGGCTTCGAGGCGGCGGTAGCCGAAGGACACCGAGGTCCCGGACGCGCCGCCAAGCTGGTCGGTGAAGCCGTCGGTGACGATCACGAAGGCATCGCCTTCGCCGCAAGCGATGCGTTGCGTGACCGGCTCGTCCTCTTCATCGACGGGATCGCGATATCCCAGGCTGGCACGCGACGCATGGTGGCGCACGACCTCGCCATCGGCCTTGAGCTGGAACACGCCGATCTTTGCGCCGGCGAAGCGAATTTCCCTGCGCTCGCGATCGACGCATAGCAGCGCCGCGTCACAGCCATCGTCACTTTCGCTGTCGACCGCGTCCTGGTTCAGCCCGCTGCGCACCAGGTAGTCGAGCGATGCCAGCGCCCGCGCCGGGTCTTCGTGCGGATTGGCGGAGTAGATGCGCTCGAGCGAATTCGACACCAGCAGCGACAGCATTGCGCCGGGCACGCCATGCCCGGTGCAATCGGCAACGCCGATCGAGAACGGGCCATCGACTTGCGACGACGAGATCCACCACAAATCACCGCCGATGGTGTCCCGCGGTTCCCACACCACGCCGATCGAATGGAAGCGGCCGTCGATGCGGTGTCGGCGCGGCAACTGGCTGCGCTGCAGGCGGCTGGCGTAATTGACGGAGCCGACCACGATCTGGTGCGTTTCGTCGAGTTCGCGATGCTGGGCTTCCAGCGCTTGCGTGCGCTCAGCCACGGTCGCCTCCAGCACGCGGTTCTGGTTTTCGACGAGCGCCTTTTGTTCCTGCATCTGCGCGGCCAGCTTGTCCTGCAACCAGCGCGTGCGGCTGACCACGGCCAGCGCCATGATCAAGGCTTCGAGCGTCACGCCCAGTGCCTGTGCGGTCGACGCATCCTTGATGAAATAGGCCAGTCCCGCATCGGGCAGCAGCTGGAACGGCGAGGGCAGGCCGGCGACGTTCAGCAGGAACACCGTACGGAAGACCAGATAAGGCACCATCGCAATCATGAAGAAGCGCGCGATCTCCATGCCTTCCCGCAGCCGGATGTAGGCGCAGGAATAAATGCCCACCAACATCAGGAATGTCGATCCGCCGACCGGCAGCCAAAAATACATGGCGTTGATGTTTCGCACGTCGACCAACAGCAGCACGGCCAGATAGCTTGCGTAGTAAACGAGGTAGAGGTTCGTCACCCGGTAAAAGCCCGGGAAACGGGATCGAACATCGAGGAAAGTTCGCGCGAAATAGATGTAGGACATCGACTGGAAAAACGCGAGCGAGAAGCTGATCCATTCCGCGAGGTACAAGTGATTGACCTTGACGTTTTCGATGTCGACAAAAAATTCATACAGGCGCGCGCCGTCGTGTACCGGCTGGGTGCAAGACGAGGTCAACGCGAACAAGATCCAGATGCCGTAAGCAATACTGGTCTTGTCGCGATTGCGATAGGCGGAATACCAGCCAAAAATCCCCAGCGCCAGCATGGCGCCCACCAATGCACCTTCGGCGTACAAACCGATGCGACGCAACTCCTGATAGCGTTCCTGATCCGCGAAGGAAGCGGCATAGCTCTTGGGCGGAAAGCGGGCATCGGCCACGGCCTTCATGTAGATCGTGGCCGTCTGGCCGCTGCGCAGCGTGAAGACCGGGCTAAAAGGTTTGGGCGACTCGACCAGCGGCAGAAAAGGATTGAGTCCGGCCATCCCGTTGTGGGCCCCCTGGATGGTGCCGAAGCCGCCTTGCGATAGCTCGATGGGCTTGCCCTGTTCATCGACCACGAATATCTGCGCTCCGCGCCAGCCACGTCCACCGCCGGGCATCACGCGCAACTCGCGGTCCGTTGGCAACAGGCTGTGGACCCGCTGCCTGATCCAGTAGCGGCTATCCGGGTTGGGCGCTGCCATGTGGTCCGCTGGCACGAAACGATCAGCCAGCGCGCGAACCTCGGCAAATTCAAGCGTGTGCGCCGGATCTTCCAGCACGGCGGCGGCGCGCTTGTCCGGCAGCTGGATGACGGGCGAGTCTGCCCCGACCTCGACGGCATCGCCGGCCACGGCCAGCAGGGGAAACAGCACGGTGACCACCAGCACGGCGACGACACGAGGCAAGGTTTTCATCTTCGCTCCCGAAACGGACAGTTGCGGCGCGCACCAGCGCGCAAAAGCGCCGGACCGTACGGCCCCGGCGCCTGCGTTGGCCGCGGTTGCGGCCTGAGTCTGTCGCTTGCGGGATGGCGGCGCTGATGCAGCGCCCGGCGGTCAGGGGAACCTGACCCAGCCCTTCGCCGGCCCGCTGTCGCTGGCCGCTTTGGCTGGCGCAGCTGCGGCGGTTGCCGGCTGCGCGTGGCCATCGGCCGCTGCTGTCTCCGCCTTCTCAGGCATCGCCGACGAGTGATGGCTGGTGATCAGCCACTGCCCGTCGATCTTCTTGTACGAGAACGAATACCGCGCCTTGACCGAGGTGCCGTCGGCAAAGCGGAAGGTATACAGGCCGGCGTCGGTGGCGCTGTTGCAGTCGACGTCGATCACGCGGTCGTCAATGCGGCCTTCGGGACGGCGCTGCAGGAAATGCATGAAATAGTCTTCTTTCTCGGCGACCGTGTAACGGGCGCGATTGGATACGGTCGGCAGCAGCACCGAATTCGGCGCGTAGTTGGCGACCACCTTGCGCGGGTCGCCGGTGCGCAGCGATGCATTCCAGCGGTCGAACAATGCCGCGACCTCCGCCTTCAACGGCGGGTCGCATTCGTTGGTGCTTGCAGGCCTGACCGCGGCGGGATTGGCCGTCCCGGACGCGGGCACAGGTGCGGCGTGGGCGGCATCGTGCTTCGCCTGCATGGAGTGCGCGTCCTGCGCGGCATGCTCATCTTTGGCGGCGGCATCGCCGTGGGCGTCGCCATGCGCATCGGCGGCCGCTTGCGGCGCGTGCCCATCAGACGGCGGGGAAGCGGCCGGCACCGGCGTGGCCGGCGCGGACTTCTTCGGCTGTACCCGGCTCGCGCGCGGCGCCGGGGCTGCGGGCAGTGCATCGGCATGGACCGGTTCCGGTGCCGCGTTGGCAGCCGGTGCTGCATGAGCATCCGCGTGCGCATCGTGATCTGCTGCTGCCGGTGCAAGCGAAGCGGCCGGCGCTGCACCATGACCATCGTCGGCAGCCTTGGCCGGCCCGGCCGGGGCACTGCCATGGGCATCGGCGTGCGCATTGCCGTGAGCGTCGGCCTGGGCGGCGACCGCCGCGCTGGCGGCGGCCCTGTCCTTCACGCGAGTGCGCCTGGCTGACGGTGCAGCCGGCGCCGGGTTTGCTGCCGGCGCACCGTGCCCTGCATCATGCGCATCGGCTGCGGCCTGGGTCACAGGCTGGTCATGTGCGGGGGCATGCGCATCGGTGGCATGGGCATCAGCTTCTTTGGCGGCGGCCTCTTTTTCAGCCGCGGCCTTCTTGCTGGCCTTGGGCTTTTTTGGCTTGGCCTTCTTGGCCGGTTTGGGTGCGGCCGCAGGGGCATCGTGGCCTGCCTCGGCTTTCGCAGCTTCGGCCTGGGGCGCATCAGCGCCGTGGGCATCGGCTTTCGCGGGCGCGGCCTTGGCGGGCGCTGCATGCGCGTCAGCGCCTGCACCATGGTCGTCGTGCGCTGCGTCGGCAGCGATTGCAAGGCCGCTGGCCAACGCAAGCGCGAGCAAGGAGATGTGATTGATGTTCATGACGGCTGTCCTTTGCGTTGAACGCCTGATTAACAATATCGCAACCAGATTCAATGACCATGAACGCTGCCGGCTATTTTTACACTCGAACTGCTGGCATGCACTTGGTCGCTCGTCTAGGATTATCGAACCGGCGCGCGAAATCTGGAGTCCAACGGTGACGAAATATAATCAGGCGCGCTAAAGGTTTGCAATCCTTGGTTCGATAAACTGAATTGACATGATTGTCTGTCGCTCTGCGCACGCATGATTTGCCGGAGCTTGATTCAGTTTTTGCATCACATTCATTCACGCAGGGCACGTGGACTTTTGTGCGCCCGCTGATTCGTTATCAATAGGAGAACCACATGTCCGACAAGACTATCGCGACCCTGACGCAAGAACTGCACGAGGCTGGTTGCCCGTGCTGCTCACCCGCTGCGAGCAGCACCACGCGCCGCCAATTTCTGGCGACCGGCGCGGCGATGCTGGCCGGCGGCCTGATCGGTTTCGTGCCGGGCCGCTCGATGGCTGGTGGCGGCAATTACGAAGCGATGCTGGTCAATTGCATCGACCCGCGCTTCACCACCCTGAGCTGGCAGTACATGGGCTTGCTGTCGGGTGTCGATCGTGAAAAGCTGGGTGACAATTACAGCCACTTCGTGATGGCCGGCGGCCCGCTCGGTGCCGTGCATCCGAAATTCCAGCCCTGGCACAAGACTTTCTGGGACAACCTCGAGATCACCGTCGGGCTGCACCACATCAAGCGCGTGGTCGCGCTGTCGCACCGTGACTGCGGCGCGGCGAAGCTGGCCTTCGGCGCCGACAAGGTCGCCGAAAAAGAAATCGAGACCGTGTCGCATGCCGAGGCGCTGATTGCCTTCCGCAAGGAAGTCGCCACGCGTCATCCGAAGCTGAGCGTCATCACCGGCATCATGGGCCTTGATGGCCGCGTCGACCTGATCGGCTGATACGGCAACATCCGGCCCCAGTGGCGGCGATTCATTGGCCGCCACCTGCGTCAGGTCAAGGAAAAGTCCCGGACGAACCCCGTCCGGGATTTTTTTTGACCCAAGTCAAGGCTATACAAATTCCATAAGGAAATACTGGGCTCGTCCAAACAGGAGTCCCCATGACCTTCACCCACGCAGTCATCTGGATCGACCACAAAGAAGCCCACGTCATTCAATTCGACGCAGAGGCCAGCGATAGCGAGGTCCTCAAGGCCAGGTCGGTCCACCCGCACCTGCATCACAAATCCGGCTCGCCCGGCGCCGGCCACACGGGCACTGAACCGTCTTACCTGCATGCCGTCGCCAAGGCGGTTGAAGGCGTGACCGAAGTGCTGGTGGTCGGCCCGGGTTCGGCCAAGCTCGAACTGGTGCGCCATACCGAGCGCCATGACCCGCAAGTCGCGCAACACATCATCGGCCTTGAAACGGTCGACCATCCGACCGACGGCCAGCTGCTCGCGTATGCACGCAAGTATTTCTTGCGTATCGACCGGCTGAATGCTTCGGTGCCGTTGCACGACTGACGATTGAGGATACAACCGTGGCCATACCCGATTACAAGCAACTGACCCAGCAAGTGACCTCCGGCATGCGCGGCCTGCGCCAGTCGCAGCCCGACCTGATGACGGCATTCGCGCAGCTGGCCGCCGCCGGCACCCGGGAAGGTGCGCTCGACAAGAAGACACGAGAACTGGTGGCACTGGGCATTTCGGTGGCCAGCCGCTGCGACGATTGCATCGGCTTCCACGTGCAGGCGCTGGTGAAGCTTGGCGGCACACGCGCCGAACTCGAGGAAGTGATGGCGACCGCCGTCTACATGGGCGGCGGCCCGTCGATGATGTATGCGACCCATGCGCTCAAGGCATGGGATGAATTCACTGGTGCCGCCAACGAAGCAAAGGCCGCCTGACGACACCTGCTCACCCTCTCCTCCGCAGGGTCCATGCCCTGACCTCGCCGTCCGGTCACGTTGACCGGGCGGCTTTTTATTGGTGGCGGCCGACGCGGGATGCGCGACGCGTGCCGCTGGCCATGTGTCAGGTCTTGCGTCCGGCCAGGTAACGCACGCCCTGCGGACCGTATCGCTCGGTGTGCGGGATGTTGGCGCCGAGGCGGAAGGTGTCACCCGCCTTGCAGTGCCAGGTCTTGCCTTCGGCAACCAGCGTGATCTCGCCTTCGAGGATCAGCGCATTGGCCTCGAACGGATGACTATGCGTGTCAAGCGCGCCATTCGGCTCGCGCACGACTTCAACGACCGTCTGCACGCCGTGCTCGGCCATCATTTTCTCGAATTCTTCACGGGTCATTGCTTGCTCCTTTGCGGCCGTTCAGGCCTGTTTTTCTACCAGCTTGACCAAACTCAGCAGGGTCTGGTTGACCGGCGTGGCGATGCCATGCGCGAGCCCGCGCCGCACCACATAGCCGTTCAGGTAATCGATTTCATTGGGCTTGCCGCGCGCGACATCCTGTGCCGTCGACGAGTACTGCCCCGCCATCGCGTGCGCGATGCGCCGCACCGCCTCATACGGATCGCCGGGAACAGTGATGCCATCGGCTTGCGCAACGGCGATGCATTCATCGACAACGATCGTCATCAACTCGGCGATGCCGGCCACCTTCACCAGCTCGCCATAGGCTTTCTGCGCAATGGCGGACAGCGCGTTGTACGCGCAATTGACGATCAGCTTGGCCCACAGCGCGCCCATCACGTTGCCATCGACCTGCACCGGCACGCCGGCCTGCGCAAAATCGGCAACGATGGCCGCGCTGGCGTCCGACTCGCCGATGACAAGCTCCCCGCGCCCGTGGTGGCGCAGGTGGCCGGGGCCGGCCATCTCGGTCGCCACATAGACCACGGCGGGTATGACGGGGTTGGGCAGCACGCTGCGCACGATCTCGGCATTCTCGACACCATTCTGCATCGACAGCACGACCGCGCCGGGCTTCAGCAAGGGCAGCAACTGGCGCGCAGTGGCCATGCTGTCGGTGGACTTCACGCAGAACAGCACGACATCGGCGGAAGTGACTGCAGCGATGTCGGTCGACGCGTCGATGGCGACATGTTCATCGAAGCTCGTGGTCTGCAGGCGCAAACCCTGCGCGCGAATGGCATCCACATGCACGGGGCGTCCGACGAGTGTCACCGGCACACCGGCACGGGCCAGCATGCCGCCGAAAAAGCAGCCGACCGCACCGGCGCCTACCACCACATAGCGCCTGTGCCCAGCGGTCGGCGACGCCGCTTGCCCTGTGCCCGGTCCTGTCAATGGTGCTGTTCCCTGCGTCACTGCCCTCTCCTGATGCGCCGCTGTCCGGCGCGCTGCCCGCTGTGGCTGCGACTATACCGGAACGCCGTTCCATGCGCTTTCAGGGCAGGCAGGCCCGGCATCGTATACTGGACTGCAGAAGAAGAAACGTAGGGAGACGACCATGAAAAAACGCCTGGAAAGGATGTCGGCCGCGCTGGCCATGATCATGCTGCTGGCTGGCCTGGGCCTCGGCCCGGCCACCGTCGCCGAGGCTGCACCGCCGGTCGGCACGCGGGCGATCGTGTTGTCCAACGCCAGCGGCGAACGTCACATCATCGGCCACGTGACCTTCACCGATGCCGGTAACGGCAAGTCGGCGTTCAAGATCACGATGGCCGACAACATGGAGGAATATTTCCTCGCGATGCGTCCCTTCCTGTGCCTGACGGGCCCGGTACAGCGGCTGTGCTGGTTTCCGGTCCATAACGAGGCGGCGCTGATCTCGGATGACGACCTGCTGCCGCTCGAATATGCCTTGATGTTCATGCGCACCAAGGCCAAGGACCTGCACGTGAACCCGTTCAACGGCATGTACTACAAGCTGCATCGTGAGGGTGACCGACTGGCCGGCGAGCTGTATGAAGTCGACATGGCACCCTTCATTGCCCCCGACATCCTGCCAGTCGAAGAACGCAAGCGCCCGTTGAAGCCGGCCGATTTCAGCGAGGCAGATCCCGGCTCGAACTGGTTGCCGAAACTGAGTATCGAGTAATCAAGTGATCGAGTAATCGAGTAATCGAGTAGGGCGGGACGCGCGGCGCGCAACGCGCGCGCATTGCAGAGGATTTGGCCGCGACATCAGCGACCGCCGTCGATCTCCGAAAAAACCTGCTGCGCCAGGGCGAAGGCGGAATTGGCAGCCGGCACGCCGCAATAGATCGCCGCCTGCAGCAAGGCTTCCTTGACCTCGTCGCGGGTGACGCCGTTGTTGGCTGCGGCCCGCAGGTGGAGTTTCAGTTCTTCCTCGCGGCCGAGGGCGACCATCATGCAGATGGTCATCAGGCTGCGCGTGTGGCGCGGCAGCCCATCGCGGGTCCAGATCTCGCCCCAGGCATAGCGGGTGATCAGGTCCTGGAATTCGGTGTTGAACGCCGTGCGATTGGCCTGCGCGCGATCGACATGCGCATCGCCCAGCACGGCACGTCGCACGGCCATGCCGTCGTCGAAGATCTCGCTGCGCTTCTTGTCAGCCATGCGGACCACCGCTCAGGAAATTGACCAGGTGCTTCGTGAATGCTTGCGCCGCTTCCCAGTTCGACAGGTGGGCTGCGTTCAGCTCGACATAGCGCGCACCGGGAACCGATTTGGCGATCAGCTCGCCATGTTCGGGCGGGGTCGACTTGTCGAACTTGCCGCCGATGACCAGCGTCGGCGTAGCGATGCGGCCGAGGTCGGCGCGCTGGTCCATGTCGCGCACGGCGGCGCAATTGGCAACGTAGCCCTCGACCTGCGTATGGGCCAGCATCGCGCGCACGCGCTCAACCTGGGCCGGCGCATGGGCGAGGAAATCATTCGTGAACCAGCGCTCCAGCACGGCATCGATCACGGCGGCCATGCCGCCCTGACGCACCTGGGCGATGCGGGCATTCCACATCTCGGGCACGCCGATCGCGGCACTGGTATTGCAGAGCACGAGCCGATCGATGCGGTCCGGCGCATGGATACCCAGCCAGATACCGGTCATGCCGCCCATCGACAGTCCGCAGAAGTGCGCACGCGGCGCTTTCACATGATCCATCAGGGCCAGCACGTCGTTGCCGAGCTGCGCGATGGTGTAGGGGCCGGGCGTGATCTCGGACTGCCCGTGGCCGCGCGTGTCATAGCGCAGCACGCGGAAATGCTCGAGCAGCGCCGGCATCTGCGGCAGCCACATGTCGAGTGTGGTACCGAGTGAATTCGACAGCACCAGCAGTGGTGCGTCGTCGGCGCCGTCAAGCTGGTAGTGCAGCTTGCCCTTGCCGGAATCGAAAATGGCCATGTTGTCGCTCCAATCGTCGTGTCGTTCCGCCGCCGCCCGGGATCAGGCCTTGCGTGCGCGATGCGCCGCCAGCACCCGGTCCGCGAGGGCGCCGGCCTCGCCGGTGTAAGCCAGCGGTTCGAACAGTTTTTCCAGTTCCTGCGCCGGCAGGATGCCGGTCACTTGCGAGTCGGCGCGCAGCACGTCAAGCAAGCCCTGCCCCTGCGCGATCGCGCGGTGACATGCCGCCTCGACCCATTCATGCGCAGGCGAACGCCCGATGCGCGCGGCCAGTGCCAGCGATACCGCCTCGGCCATCACCAGTCCGCGCGTGAGGTCGACATTGGTGCGCATGCGCTGCGCGTCGACTTGCAATCCTTCGATCACGTCGCGCATCTGGGTCAGCGCGGATCCGCACAGCGATGCAATCTCGGGCAGCGTATCCCATTCGGCTTGCCAGCCGCCGAGCGCGCGCTCGTGCTCGTTGTCCATCGCGGCCAGCATCGTCGCCACCAGCCCTGGCACGCGCGCCGCCGCCGCCAGCACCGCGGCACAGGCCACCGGGTTGCGCTTGTGCGGCATGGTCGACGACCCGCCACGCCCGGGCGCGGTCGGCTCGGACAGCTCGGCCACTTCGGTCTGCATCTGCAGCGACAGGTCGCGCGCGATCTTGCCCAGCGTGCCGGTCAGCAGGCCGAACACGGTCGCGCACTCGGCAATGCGGTCGCGGTGCGCATGCCACGGCAGGTGCGGCAGCTTCAGTTCGAGTGCGTGGGCCAGCGCATCGGCCACCGGCAGGCCGCGATTGCCAAGGCTGGCCAGCGTGCCCGCCGCGCCGCCGAACTGCAGCACGCCGATGCGCGCGCGCAGTTCATGCACGCGCTCCTGCTGGCGCATCACGGCATCCAGCCAGCCCGCCGCCTTCAGGCCAAAGGTGATCGGCAGGGCGTGCTGCATCCAGGTGCGGCCTATCATCGCGGTATCGCGATGGCGATGTACGAGGGCGGCCAAGGCATCGGCGAGTTCGGCCAGCTCCACGGAAATCAGCGCGATCGCTTCGCGCAGCTGCAGGACGAGGCCGGTATCGATCACATCCTGGCTGGTCGCACCCCAGTGCACATAGCGTGCGGCATCGGCATCGATGGCGGCCACTTCGGCTGTCAATTGCTTGACCAGCGGTATGGCCAGGTTGCCGGCCTGGCGCGCGGCTGCGGCCAGTGCCTTCTGGTCGATGCGTGATGCCTCGCACGCCGCCTTGATGGCAGCCGGCGCCGTTGACGGAATCACGTCTTCGGCCGCCAGCGCGTGCGCGAGCGCTGCCTCAAAATCAAGCATGCGCTGTATCGTGTTCTCCGGCGAGAACACTTGCTGCATGGCTGAATTCGAAAACATGCGGGCGGTCAGCGCGGTAGCGGCCATGAACGGGACTTCCTATCCTCAGTTAGCTTCGATCAGAGTTCAAAGAAGACGGTTTCGTCAGCGCCCCCGCCGATGAGGACGTTCCATTCGACCACGCCGGCACCGGCAGCCTGTGCGACCAGCGTCGCGCGGCGTGCGGCCGGCACATGGTGCAACACGCTGTCGGCTTCGTGCGCATCGCCGGGGAAATACATGCGGGTCACCAGTTGCTTCAACAAGCCGCGCGCAAACACGTTGACCAGCAGGTGCGGCGCTTGCGGACGGCCCTGCGCATCGGGCACGCTGCCGGGTTTGATGGTGGAAAAGCGGAAACGTCCCTGCTCATCGGTAGCGACGCGGCCGAAACCACGGAAACCGGCGTCAGCTGGCAGCGCGCGCTGGTCATCGGGATGCGCGTACTTGCCGTGCGAATTGGCTTGCCAGATCTCGACCATGCCATCCGGAATCGGCTGGCGGTCGGCATCCAGCACCTGCCCCTGGATCACGACGCGCTCGCCGGCAACGCCTTGCGGTGCCAGGTCGGTCATGGTCAGCCAGTCGAGGCCGATGTGCAGGTAGGGTCCGACGGTTTGCGACGGGGTCAGTCCGTGTCTCATGTTCATTTCTCCATCGGCGTCGCATCGCGGCCGCGCAAGACGATATTGAAGCGGAAGCCGAGTGCATGCTCGGGCTCGGTGACGTCCAGCTCGAACGACGAGATCATGCGCTCGCGCGCACCTTCAGGCACGGCGTGATAGATCGGGTCAAATGCCAGCAAGGGATCGCCGGGGAAATACATCTGCGTGACCAGGCGCGTTGCAAAAGCATTGCCGAACAGCGAGAAATGAATGTGCGCAGGGCGCCAGGCATTCGGGTGGTTACGCCACGGATAAGCACCGGGACGAATGGTGGTGAAGCGGTAATTGCCTTGCGCATCCGTCAAGGTGCGACCGGTGCCGGTGAAGTTCGGGTCGAGCGGCGCATCGTGCTGGTCCCGTTTGTGCTGGTAACGTCCTGCCGCATTCGCTTGCCAGACTTCGACCAGCGTGTGCGGTACCGGACGGCCGTCTTCATCCATCACGCGGCCGGTGACGATGATGCGCTCACCCAGCGGTTCGCCGGCATGCTGCCTGGTCAGGTCGGCGTCTTCCGCGCGCACGCGGTCATGGCCGAACACGGGGCCGGTCATCTCGGACAGCGATTGCGGCAGCAGGATCAGCGGCTGCGACGGCGAACGCTTCACCGTGGACGCGTAACCGGGATACAGGTAATCGGAATGGCTGCCCGGGGCGGGCTTGCGGTAAGGCCTGAGCTCTGGCATGGAGGGTCCCGTCTGGTCGGATTATCGTTCTTGTTCAGCGCCGCAGGACGATGCCGGCCGGCTTGCGCCGGCCTTTCTTCGCCCCGTGCTTATTGTCGCTGATGGCGTCGTGTTGCGTCTGATTTTCGCCGATGGCCGCGGAAATGGGAACCTCCCGCAGCCGTCGCCAATGCATCAGACCCGCTCGATCAGCACGGCAATGCCCTGTCCGACACCAATGCACATCGTGCACAGCGCATAGCGGCCGCCAGTGCGATGCAGCTGATACATCGCGGTCGTCACGAGACGTGCGCCGCTCATGCCCAGCGGATGGCCAAGCGCGATCGCACCGCCGTTCGGGTTCACGCGCGGATCGTTGTCGGCGATGCCCAGTTGGCGCAGCACGGCCAGGCCCTGGGCGGC
>JBDKLN010000070.1:0-4456 GCA_039806045.1 Pseudomonadota bacterium | reverse complement strand
GCCGGCAGGTAAAGCTGGTTCACCAGCTTGGGCACTTTCGCATAGGTGTCGATCAGGCGTTGCGTGAATTCCTTCGGATGGCTGGTCACGTAGCGGATGCGTTCGATGCCATCGAACTCGGCGATGTACTCGATCAGCAGCGCAAAGTCAGCGATTTCACCATCCGCCATGACGCCGCGATAGGCATTGACGTTCTGCCCCAGCAGCGTGAGGTCGCGCACGCCTTGCTCGGCCAGCGACGCCACTTCTGCCAGCACGTCATCGAAGCGGCGCGACACTTCCTCGCCGCGCGTGTACGGCACCACGCAATAGCTGCAGTACTTGCTGCAACCTTCCATGATCGATACATAGGCGCTGGCACCCTCCACACGGGCCGGCGGCAGGTGGTCGAACTTCTCGATCTCGGGGAAGCTGATGTCGATCTGCGGTCGGCCGCTGGCGCGGCGCTGCTTCAGCAGCTCGGGGAGCCGGTGCAGCGTCTGCGGGCCGAACACCACGTCGACATAAGGCGCGCGATGCACGATAGCCTTGCCTTCCTGCGACGCGACGCAACCGCCGACGCCGATCACGAGGTCGGGCTTTTTCTTTTTCAGGTCGCGTGCGCGGCCAAGATCGGAAAACACTTTCTCCTGCGCCTTTTCGCGCACCGAGCAGGTATTGAACAGGATGATGTCCGCATCTTCCTGGGTATCGGTGCGGACCAGGCCTTCGGCAACGTTGAGCACGTCCGCCATCTTGTCCGAGTCGTACTCGTTCATCTGGCAGCCGAAGGTCTTGATGAATAGCTTTTTTTGCATCTGGGGTGGGGAGCGGCGGGCGCGGCGGCTGTTTTCCCGGGGGCTAAGCAGGGGAGAGCCGGCGGCAAAGCGCCAGCGTCGGGGTGGAATGCTCAAAAGTATAGCAGGCTCGCGTCATCCGCCCGGGTGCCTGCGCGGGTGAAAATCACGCCTGACACTGGTAAAGTAATTCCGGTTGGCAAAATCCTGTGTCATCCATGCCTGTTATCCATTCCTGTCATTCGATCCCGCGCGGGCATTTCGATGGCGTACCCCGGCACGGATGCAACTTAATTTTCACCTGCGCTGCGTGAGCAACGACCCTCGATGTCCACCGAACTTCTAGGTTTTGTCCTGGCTTTCCTTTATCTCGGGCTCTTGCTCGAGTTCGTGCCGCGCTCGCGCGACCGCCTGCTCAAGCACATCAGCGTTTACTGGCCGGCCGCGATCGCCTGCCTGACCGTCAATTTCGTGCTGGCCGGCCTGGTGCCGAATGCGCCAGGCTATGCAGTGACGCTGATGAACGTATTCGGCTGGTGTGCCAGCCTGATGATGTGCGCCGCACTGCATTCCTTTCGCGCACCGCTGTCGAGACGCCTAAAACTGGGGCTGGTGATTGCCGTCATTGCGGCGGCGACCGCGTTCGACCTCATACGCCAGCAAGGCAACAGCTATTACGTGATACGGGCGACCTATTCAACGTGCATCTTTGCCGCCGCATCGCTATGGATGATTGTCGAGACCTGGTATCTGCAGCGCATCCACCAGTCCAGCCAGTTGCGCATCACGTTGGTCATTGCATCGCTGATCTTCCTGCTGCTGACGAGCCGTGCAGTGCTGCTGACGATGTCCGGCATCGGCAGCCTGGAGCACGTGCACCAGGAAAACCTGTTGCTGACCTTGTCGCGATTGCTGCCAACGCTCGCGACTTTCCTGCTGGTTTTTTCGATTAACAATTTCTTCTTCGAGCGGGTGCTGCAATTAGAAGATGCGGCCAACCGCACGCTGCAATCCACCATGGCCAGCCTGAACCAGGCCGAAGGCGAGAACCAGCTGATCCGCGAGCTGAACCAGTCGCTGCAGCAGAGCATCGACGAAAAGCAACAATTGCTGCAGGCACTGACCGTGGCCAATAAGACGCGCAATCTCAATATTTTTTCTGCGGCACTCGCCCATGAAGTCAGCCAGCCCCTGGCTTCCATCCAGCTCAATGCGCAGATCCTGATGCGCGACGATCTCGACAAGCTTCCCGTCGAACAGCGCCAGCAGCGACTGCTGAACATTGTCGAGGGCAGCCGCCGCGCTTCGTCCATCGTGCAGCGCCTCAAGCGCTTCATCAACAACCGCGAGAAAAGCCCGGCCAGCCTCTCGCTCCATGCCGTCGTGGACGAGATGTTAGGGCTGGTGCAGTCGCGGCTCGAGAGCGGGAACATCCGCATCGCGCTGTCGGTCGGGGATGACGTGCGAGTGTTCGCCGATGAATCTCAGCTGCAAATGGTCATGCTCAACCTGCTCAACAACGCGATCGACGCCGTGATGGACGTAGAGGGAGAGCGCTGCATCTGGGTGTCATTTGCCGATGCCGGCCCGTTCTCCGAGCTGGTCGTCGAAGACAACGGGCCCGGCATCGCCCCGGCACAACTGGAATCCGTGTTCGACGTGTTCCAGACCTCGAAAGCCGATGGCATAGGACTGGGGCTGTGGCTGTGCAGGGAAGTACTGGCCTTGCACGGCGGTTTCATCCAGGCCGGGCAGCGGCCGGGAGGCGGGGCCCGCTTCACGATCCGCTTGCCGGCGCCGGCCGTCGCCCCCAGCGCGTGAGGCTGGAGAGCTGGTTTCATGCTCGAAATTTGTTTTCAAAAAATCAGCGAATTTGGCGCAAAAATTCGCAAACCCTACAAAATTCTTGCACTGGATCAAGAGTTTATGGCTATTATCGGCGCACGTTCGAATGAACAGGCGCGTCGATGATTGGCAAGAAGCTCAGTGATCGCAGGATGGCCCTCGGGCTGGAAATCGCGGATGTCTCCCGCTTGTCCGGGATGACGCCGCGACAGATCACGGCCATCGAACGCGCCGAATATCAGCATTTCAACAGCGACCAGGAGTTGTCGCGCCTGCTGAAGCTGTATGCGAAGAAACTTGATCTTGACCTCGGCGATTCCGACCTCGGCCGGTTCCTGCCGCATACCGAAGCCGCGCCACCGCCGATGGAACGCGAGGTGATGATTCCTGCATTCCTGCTCAAGCAGCCGCTGGAAAAATAAGCGAGGGCAGGGGTTTGATTCCGGCATGGGTGCACGCGGCACGCACAGGCGGCCATCGCAGGGCGTCGATGATGCTCTCGGTGGTCCTGTGCGGCACGCTCCTGCAAACGAGTCCGGTGGCTTTCACAGAGGATGCCGCCGACCTCGACCAGGCTGCGGAGCGCATCATCCTCAGCCTCAAACCCATCCACGGCAATATCGATGTGACGCGCAGTGGCCGGTGCGGCTTCCGAATTGATCGCGAGTTTTCGGGCGAGCTGGCAACGCACCAGCAAGTGACGCTAAACCTTGAGGCGGTGACTTATGCCCGCCCCGGCACCACGCTGGGGCCGAAGCGCAACGATGAAACCTATCGGGAAATCGCCAAGCATCGTCCGCATGCCGTCTTCTTCGGCAATAGTCAAGGCGCGACGGTGGCGCACACCGAAACCTGGTTCGATCCCAATCCCTTCAAGCTCCGGCGTTCATTCGTCGATGAGCCAGCCTTCGAACTGTACGCAGAATCCGCGGCTAAGATGGATACGCTGGTGCGGGCGGTGATGGCCTTGGCGGCTGCGTGCCGACCCGTTCGCTAAGCAGCCGGTGATTCCCGAGTCCGCTTCCGGTACGACATTCCTCAAACTTTCCTCCGTTCATCGTCAATACACTGGCGAAAAAGGAGCAAGCATTGATGGCATCCATCGACTCGGGGAAAGACCTTCGGCAATTGGGCAGGCGGGCGTACTGGGTGGTCCTGGCGATCGTGTTCGCGTACTTGTGGCAGGACTATTTTCTTGGCGGGAATGCCTACAAACAGGGTGACTGGCTGATCAACATCGAGCAAGCGGCGGTGCGGCGAGGACTGCCCGGTTCAACCTTCATCCGCTTGTCCGATCTACTGCACATCGACCTGCTGCTTCTGGTGGTGCTGTGCCAGGCAACGCTACTGGCGCTGTTTGCGGTCTATTTGTTCAAGGTCGTACGCAAGATCGACCACCAGCCCCTGTTCTTGCTGTTGCTGTTCAGTCCGGCATTCACGCTGCTGTTCTGGGCCAACGATCCGCAAGGCAGCCTGCGCAAGGAGCTCTTTGTCTATGCGGCCTTTGCCATGCTGCTGGCCGGACTGGCGGACAGCCGTCGCCTGTACTTCGCCGTCGCGACCGGCTTGTTTGCGTTGGGGATGTTGGGCCACGAGGCGAACAGCCTCTTCCTGCCCGCCTTCCTGTGGTTGCTGTACTGCGCGCGGCGCGGCGGCGTGCTGGCGGCGCGCGACCTGGCCTTGGCAGTGTCGGTGCTGCTGGCTGCGGCGCTGGCGTCAGCCGCGTTTTTCTTCCGGCATGTGAGCCTGCCTGATGCGGGACCGGTATGCGCGCCCTTGCTGGCGCGCGGGTTCCCGTCCGCATTTTGCGACGGCGCGATTTCATGGGTGACGCG
>JBDKLN010000069.1:0-10887 GCA_039806045.1 Pseudomonadota bacterium | reverse complement strand
GCCTTCCCGGTCTATCAGGCATAACGCCTGACTGACGCCGCACTGACCTGATCGGAGACCGGCGAATGCGCTGCCCCTTCTGCCATAGCGAAGACACCCATGTGCTCGACACACGGGCCTCGGAAGAAGGGGACAGCATTCGCCGCCGTCGCCGTTGCGGCGCGTGCGACAAGCGCTTCACCACTTACGAGCGCATCGAACTGGCGATGCCCGTCATCGTCAAGAAAAATGGCAGCCGTACCGAGTTCGAACCGGCCAAGTTGCGCGCCAGCCTGATGCTGGCGCTGCGCAAGCGGCCGGTGTCGGCCGATGCGGTCGATGCCGCGATACAGCGCATCGAAGAAAAGCTCCGCTCGTCCGGCGAGCGCGAGATTTTGTCGGGCCAGATCGGTGAACTGGTGATGCGCGAACTCAAGCGCCTCGACAAGATCGCCTACATCCGCTTTGCCTCCGTCTACCGCAGCTTCGAAGACGTGGCCGAGTTCCGCGAGGCGATTGACGAATTCGACGCGGATACCAAGGGCCGCAAATCCAAAGCTGTCTGAGTGCCGGTCCCCTTGGGCCGTACCTGCCGATGCCGGCCATGGCCGCGCTGCAGCCCATCGCCTGCGTTTCCCCGGCGCCGGGCAAACACCATTAGCGTCAGGCTAATTTTCATCCCTTTGCCGACGAAGCCTGCGAAACATTGCGTACCGATCTGTCGCGGAGAGCCGCGTGCGCGCCGATGTCTGTCAATCCCCTCGTCATACGCCTGTACGGTGCCCGTTCGCACGGATGCGCGCGCGACGACACGCGCATGGCCTGGGCTTGGCGGAGGCGCTGCTGTGCGTCTCGCTAATCATGGCCTTGGCGACGCAGGCGACCTCATCGATGGCGGGGCTGTTTGATCGGGTTCACGTAAATGCGGCCGTTGGCGCGCTGCGGGCGGCGATACAGGCCGCACGGCTGCATGCGATGCAGCGTGCGCAGCGCACCGATATCGTGCCGGTTGTCGACGACGATTGGCAGCAAGGCTGGGTCGTGCTGGTCGACGCCAACAACAACCAGCGCGCCGATCCCGGCGAGACGGTGCTGCACGCCGGCTTCCGGCCGGCGGCAGCGCTGCAGGTGTCGGCCGAGCTCACGGATGGCAAGCGCGCCTACCTGGCCTTCGGTGCCGGTGGGCGTCCGCGCACCGCATCCAGTGCATTGCAATCGCAATTCGGACATTTCATTTTTCGGCATGGCAGCGAGCGGCGCAAGCTCGTGCTGGGTTTTCTGGGCAGGGTGCGCAGCTGCGACCCGGATCGCGACGGTGCCGCTTGCTAGAATGCTCGTCATGCACATTGCGAACGACATGGCAGGCATGCGCGCCGCGCTCGATGAAGCGCGCAAGGGCCTCTACATCACCACCCCGAACCCGCGCGTCGGTTGCGTGATCGCGCGCGACGGTCACGTCATCGCCTGCGGCCATACGCAACCGGCCGGGCAGGCGCATGCCGAAGTGCATGCTTTGCAGGACGCCGCTGCACGTGGCGTCGATGTGCGCGGTGCGACCGCCTACGTGACCCTCGAGCCTTGCAGCCACCACGGACGCACCCCGCCTTGCTGCGATGCGCTGGTCGCCGCCGGCATCGCGCGTGTGGTCACCGCGCTGGAAGACCCGAATCCGCTGGTGGCAGGGCAGGGCGTGGCTCGCCTGCGCGCAGCGGGCATCACCGTCGATATCGGCGTGCTCGGCGCCGAAGCGGCCGACCTCAACATCGGTTTCCTGCACCGGATGAAGCACGGCCGCCCCTGGGTGCGGATGAAGATCGCCGCCAGCCTCGACGGCGGCACCGCACTGCCGAATGGCGCCAGCCAGTGGATCACGTCGGCGGCTGCGCGCGACGATGGACACGCATGGCGTGCGCAAGCCTGCGCGATACTGACTGGCATCGGCACCGTGCAGCAGGATGACCCGCAGCTCAATGTGCGCGCGGTGGATACGCCGCGCCAGCCGCGCCGCATCATTGTCGACAGCAAGCTCGACATCGCGCCGTCAGCCAGGGTGCTGGATGGCGGTGGCAGCTGGATCTTCGCCGCCCGGCATGATGAGCAGCGCGAGGCCGTGCTCCGTGCCGCCGGTAACGAGGTGATCGTGCTGCCGAATAGGTCCGGCAAGGTCGACCTCGATGCGCTGATGCGCGAACTTGGACGCCGCCAGATCAACGAGCTGCATGTCGAGGCCGGCACCAAACTGAATGGCTCGCTGCTGCGCGCAGGCTGCGTGAACGAACTGCTGTTGTATGTCGCGCCTTGCCTGCTGGGGCCGGCGCAGGGGTTGGCCAATCTGCCCGAGTTGCAGGACCTGTCCGGCCGCATCGGACTTGAATTCATCGACGTCGCGCGGCTTGGGCCCGATCTCAGGCTGCGCGCGCGCGTGCTGCCGCGACCCGGCCACTGACGGCCACCGACTCGGACACACGACCACGCAACCCGACTGATTTTTTTACGGAATTCCATTCATGTTCACCGGCATCGTCGCGGCTTTGGGCCGCATCACCTCCCTCGAACCCCTGGGCCATGACGGCAATGCCGGCGTGCGGCTGCATGTGCATGCGGGCGCATTGCCGCTGGCCGATGTCGCGCTCGGCGATTCGATCGCGATCAACGGCGCGTGCATGACCGTCATCAGCAAGACCGCCGACAGCTTCACGGTCGACGTCTCGCGCGAGAGCCTCAACTGCACCGTGGGCCTGGACGCGCCCGGCGAGGTGAATCTGGAAAAGGCGCTGACGCTGGCCGAGCGCCTTGGGGGCCATCTGGTATCGGGCCACGTCGACGGACTGGGCGAGGTCACGCATTTCGCGCCGGTCGGCGAGTCATGGAAGCTCGACATCCTCGCCCCGGCCTCGCTGGCGAAGTACCTGGCCTACAAGGGTTCGGTGGTGGTCAACGGGGTATCGCTGACGGTCAACAGCGTCAGCGATAGCGCAGCGGGCTGCACGATCTCCATCAACCTGATCCCGCATACCATCGACGTCACGACGCTCAAGCACCTGAAGCCGGGCAGCCGCGTGAACCTCGAAGTCGATCTGATCGCGCGCTACGTCGAGCGCATGCTGTCGGCCACCAGCCTGGCCCGCTGAAGCCGACGTCGCTGCCCCGGCAGCCCATGCCCGGCAGCCGATGCCACTGGTTCACGGCCTGCAAGTCCCGCACGGCCGGCCTCACGGGCCGGCTCAGCGCCTGTCTCGTTAGGTCCTGGCCGCGTCGCGCCCCGTTGCCATCGACCTGACGGGCCAGGCTCTTAGTACATTGGCATGCGCTCGAGAACCGCGGGCCCGTGCGGGAAATCCTTTAAAATGGCCGACCTTTCCGGAAACGCCCCCCATGTCACTCTCAAGCACCAAGGAAATCATTGCCGAGCTGCGCGCCGGCCGCATGGTCATCCTCGTCGACGAGGAAGATCGCGAGAACGAGGGCGACCTCGTGCTGGCTGCCGAATTCGTCACGCCCGAAGCGATCAACTTCATGGCCCGCTTCGGCCGCGGCCTGATCTGCCTGACGCTGACCGAAGAGCGCTGCGAGCAGCTCGCACTGCCGATGATGACCACCCGCAACGGCACGTCCTTCGGCACCAATTTCACGGTATCGATCGAAGCCGCCGAGGGCGTCACGACCGGCATTTCCGCCGCCGACCGCGCGCGCACCATCGAGGTGGCTGTGGCCCGCAACGCGAAGCCGTCCGACATCGTGCAGCCGGGCCATATCTTCCCGCTGCGTGCACAGAAGGGCGGCGTGCTGATGCGCGCCGGCCATACCGAGGCTGGCTGCGACCTGGCCGAGCTGGCCGGACTGACGCCGGCGGCCGTGATCTGCGAGATCCTGAAAGACGATGGCACCATGGCGCGCCTGCCTGACCTGATCGAGTTCGCGCAGGCCCATGGCCTGAAGATCGGCGCCATTGCCGACCTGATCCATTACCGCAGCCAGACCGAGAGCATCGTCGAACGCGTTGCCGAGCGCGAGATGCACACCGCGCATGGCAGCTTCCACGCGATCGCTTTCCGCGACAAGCCCAGCAGCGGCGCCCACCTGGCGCTGGTGCATGGCGACATCGAGCCCGAGCTCGAGGCGCTGGTGCGCGTGCACCAGCCGGTGTCGGTGCTGGACATGCTGGAGACGAGGGCCACGACGCACTCGTGGAACATGGCTGCGGCGATGGCCGCCATCCAGGCGTCGCCGCGCGGCGTGATCGTGCTGCTCAATTGCGAAGAATCGGCCGACCAGATGTTTGCGCAGTTCAGCGCGCTGGCGCAGTCGGACAATCACCAGCAGCCCGCGACGCCGCCGCGTGCGGCGCGCATGGACTTGCGTACCTACGGCATCGGCGCGCAGATCCTGCGCGAGCTCGGCGTGCGCAAGATGAAGCTGCTGGCCAACCCGCGCAAAATGCCGTCGATGACGGGCTTCAATCTCGAAGTGACCGGCTACCAGGCCAGCCCTTCGCAGTGAGCGTCGGACCACGAACCCCTCATTCAATCAAGCGTACGACCCAGGAGGAAGCATGAGCGTAGGCACTTACGAACCGGATTTCGATGGCAGCGGACTGCGTGTCGGCATCGTCCAGGCGCGCTTCAATGAAGACGTCTGCCACGGCCTGACCGCGGCCTGCGTGGCCGAGCTCAAGCACCTCGGCGTCGAAGACCAGGATGTGCTGCTGGTGACCGTGCCGGGCGCACTGGAGATCCCGCTGGCATTGCAGAAGATGGCCGAGTCCGGCCAGTTCGACGCGCTGGTCGCGCTGGGCGCCGTGATCCGCGGCGAGACTTACCACTTCGAGCTGGTGTCGAACGAATCCGGCGCGGGCATCACCCGCATCGGCCTTGATTTCGGCATCCCGATCGCCAATGCGGTGCTGACCACCGAAAACGACGAGCAGGCCGAGGTGCGCATGGCCACCAAGGGCGCCGAAGCCGCGCGTGCGGCGGTGGAAATGGCCAACCTGGTCGCCGCGATGGAAGAACTGGCCGACGGCGCCAACGACGAGTAAACAAGCAAGGTCAAGAATGAGCAGCAAATCGCAACACGCCAATCCCAACAAGACCCGCACGCCGCGCCATCGCGCGCGCGAATTCGCGCTGCAGGGCCTGTACCAGTGGCTGCTGAATGCCGAGGACTCGGGCGCCATTGACGCGCACATCCGCGACGCGCACGGCTTCGACAAGGCCGACACCGAGCATTTCGACGCGCTGCTGCATGGCGCGATCCGCGATGCTGCCAGCCTGCGCGAAGAACTGGTCCCGCTGATCGACCGCGGCATCGATCAGCTGTCGCCGGTCGAACATGCGGCGCTGCTGATCGGCGCCTATGAGCTGAAGCACCACCTCGAGATTCCGTACAAGGTGGTGATCAACGAAGCGGTCGAGCTGACCAAATCCTTCGGCGGCATCGATGGCCACAAGTATGTCAACGGCGTGCTCGACAAGCTGGCCGCGTCCGTGCGCGCTACCGAAGTCAACGCCGCCCGCTGATGGCGCAAGGCCGGTCGCCCGGTCTTGCATCTGCCCCCAGCTTTCCTGAAGCGCTTTCACAGATCGCCTGCATGGATTACTCGCTCGCTGCCCGCCTTGATGAGATCGAACCTTTCCATGTGATGGAAGTGCTCAAACGCGCCGCCGAGCTTGAGAAGGCGGGACGCTCGGTGATTCCGATGTGCATAGGAGAGCCTGATTTCCTGCCGCCGCAACCCGTGTTGGATGCGGCGCGCAAGGCGCTCGATTCGGGCGCCGCGATGCGCTATACCGCCGCACTCGGCTTGCCCGAGCTGCGCGCGGCAATTTCGGGGCACTATCAACAGGCATTTGGCGTTGTCGTGCCGGCCGAACGCATCGTCGTCACCGCAGGCGCGTCGGCAGCCTTGCTGCTGGCCTGTGCGGCACTGGTCGAGCGTGATGCCGAAGTACTGATGCCCGATCCCAGCTATCCGTGCAATCGCCATTTCATTGCCGCCTTCAACGGCAAGCCGGTCCTGATCCCGAGCGGCCCGGAACAGCGCTTCCAGCTGACTGCCGCGATGGTCGAGTCGCACTGGACCGAGCGCACGCGCGGCGTACTGCTGGCGTCGCCGTCGAACCCGACCGGCACGACGATCCTGCCCGATGAACTGGCGCGTACGCTGGACGTGGTGCGTCGCCATCGCGGTTTTGCGCTGGTCGACGAAATTTATCAGGGCATCAGCTATGGCGATGCGCCGCAGACGGCGCTGTCGCAGGGCGAAGACGTCATCGTCATCAACAGCTTCTCGAAATACTTCAACATGACGGGATGGCGCCTTGGCTGGCTGGTCGTGCCGCCGGCGATGATGCCGGCGATCGAAAAGCTGGCGCAAAACTTCTTCATTTGCGCGTCCAGCATCGCGCAGCATGCCGCGCTGGCTTGCTTCACCCCCGAGACGCTGGCCATTTCCGAAGCGCGCAGGCAGGAATTCCAGCGCCGCCGGGATTACCTGGTGCCCGAACTGCTGGCGCTGGGGCTGCAGATCCCGGTGATGCCGGATGGCGCTTTCTATGTCTATGCCGATTGCAGCGCGCTGTCCGATGATTCGGACCAGCTGGCGCGCGACGTGCTCGACAAGACTGGCGTCGTGCTGACGCCGGGCCTCGACTTCGGCAGCGCCGCTGCGCACCGCTTCCTGCGCATCTCGTATGCGACGTCGATGGACAAGCTGCAGGAAGCCATCGCGCGGCTGCGCCGCTATTTCGGCAAGGCCTGAACGCTGACGGCGTTAAGCGGTGACTGCCGCGCCCAACAAAAAAGGAGCCGAAGGCTCCTTTTTTGTTGGGCGGCGAGGTGCGGTGTCAGGCCGGCTCGTGCTCGCCGTGGTGCTTGGCCGGCGGCGCGACCTCGGCCGATGCTTCACGCACGCTGTCGTTCACCTGTGGCGGCGTGAAGGTCGGTACGCGCTTGCCGGCGGCCACGGCCTGCAGGCGCGCATGCTCGGCCATCACCTTGCCGGCATAGCCGCCGTCGGAGTCCATGTTGCCGGCGCCGACATACAGCTTCAGGCCGGATTCGACCGAGCCGGAACGGCGGATCATGTCTTTCAGGATCTGCGCGCCGACCTGGATGTTGGCCGCCGGGTTCAGCACGGCATTCAGGCCACCGTGGTCGCTGAACTTGTCATGATGGACCTTGGACATCACCTGCATCAGGCCCTGGGCGCCGACCGAGCTTTCCGCGAAAGGATTGAAGCGCGATTCGATCGCCATCACGGCCAGGATCAGCAGCGGGTCGATCTTCACTTCCTGTGCGGATTCGTAAGCGGCATCCACCAGCATCTTGCTGGCGCTGCCAGCGATGCGGTAGCGCTTGGCCAGCCAATTCGTGACGCGTTGCTGTTCTTTGCTCGATGGTACGGTCACGGCGTCATCGGTCACGGCCGCGGCCGGGATCGAACGCTGTGGCAATTCCAGCATGTCGGCGAACGCCAGTTCACGTTGTTCCATTTGTTCGCTGTCGGCATCCCAAAAAGGCGACAGCGCCTTCAGGTCGTCAAGCAGTTCGGGACGAACGAACATGACGGCCAGCGCAACCATGGCAGCGATGCCCAGACCCATGATGGCGCGACGCGCCGGGACCCACATGCTGCGCAGTTGCTCGATGTTTTCTTCGCTGGAGATCAGGTACTTGGAGGACAAATGCTCCGCACCCACCAACGCTGTCAATCTCGATCGATTATTCATGCTACCTCCTGAATCATCGCGGCCCTCAAAGCGGCTGGCAAAACCCAAGTGCTTCATCCCGGTCATGTGCAATCTTCGTTGCATACATGACAAGTCCGCACTCACGTTTTGTCAGGCGCTCTGAGCTGAGGCCAATTGCAAGCGTGCTTCGTGCTTCAATTCACCGCGAGACTACAAAATCCGTCTGCCCGCTACTGCGGTGCGGCAGACGCCGGTGCTGCTGTTGTCGGCCACCGTCGATGGTGGCGCCAGCAATCTTGTATCGGGGATGAAAGTCTGACCTTGGGCGGAACAATCTCTACAATGCCCGGCGGGTCGATCCCCTTTGTGGCTGGGCAGCCTGACCATCCCGGTCCGTGGCCGGTACCCCTGACCGGCTGGCTGCCTCAAAACTTGGGCGGATTGTAGGGAGGGGTTTATACTCAGTCAATACTGGAAATGGGAAAAGCTATAACCATTTGTTATTGAAAATGAGTTCCACTGTAACAATATCCAGTAAAATCAGTCAGTTGCCAGACTGTACCTGGCAAGCTGCTTTCACTTTGAAAAAAGTCAATTACCGATGAAATATTCAGATTTGCGGGATTTTATTGCCAAATTAAAACAATCTGGCGAGCTGGCGGAGGTGAACCTACCCGTCTCCCCCCATCTGGAGATGACGGAATTGTGCGACCGCACATTGCGCGCCGGAGGTCCCGCACTGTTATTCACGCAAGCGACCGGACACAGCATGCCGGTGCTTGGCAACCTGTTCGGGACGCCGCGCCGTGTCGCGATGGGCATGGGCGCCAGCGATGTCAGCGAGTTGCGCCAGATCGGACACTTGCTGTCGGCGCTCAAGGAGCCGGAGCCGCCAAAGGGCATCAGGGATGTGATGGGTCTGGGCTCGCTGGTCAAGGCGGTCTGGGACATGGCCCCGCGCGAACTGCGCGCGGCCCCTTGCCAGGAAATCGTTTGGGAAGGTAATGACGTCGACCTGTCGCGCCTGCCTATCCAGCATTGCTGGCCGGGCGACATCGCGCCCCTTATTACATGGGGGCTGGTGATTACCCGGGGGCCGAACAAGAAGCGGCAGAACCTCGGCATCTACCGGCAGCAGGTCGCGGGTCATAACAAATTGATCATGCGCTGGCTCGCGCATCGTGGCGGCGCACTGGACTTCCGCGAACACTGTCTGAAGCATCCCGGCCAGCCTTACCCGATCGCCGTCGCGCTGGGTGCGGACCCCGCCACTATATTAGGAGCGGTCACGCCGGTGCCGGACAGTCTGTCGGAATATCAGTTCGCCGGCCTGCTGCGCGGCAGCCGGACCGAGCTGGTGAAGGCGATCGGCAGCGAGCTGCGGGTGCCGGCCTCGGCCGAGATCGTGCTGGAAGGGCATATCTACCCTGAAGACATGGGCCATCGCCCCGAGATGCCGGCCGGCGCGCCACCTTACCCGGCCACCGGTTACGAGCACGCGCTGGAAGGTCCTTACGGCGACCACACGGGTTATTACAATGAACAGGACTGGTTCCCCGTCTTTACGGTCGACCGCATCACGATGCGGCGCGATCCCATCTATCACTCCACGTATACAGGCAAGCCGCCGGACGAACCGGCCGTGCTCGGTGTCGCGCTCAATGAAGTCTTCGTGCCGCTGCTGCAGAAGCAATTTGCCGAGATCACCGATTTCTACCTGCCGCCCGAAGGCTGCAGCTACCGGATGGCCGTGGTGCAGATGAAGAAGTCTTACGCTGGCCATGCCAAGCGCGTGATGTTCGGCGTGTGGAGTTTCCTGCGTCAGTTCATGTATACCAAATTCATCGTCGTGGTCGACGAGGATGTCGATATTCGCGACTGGAAGGAAGTGATCTGGGCGATCACGACCCGCGTTGATCCGCTGCGCGACACGACCCTGGTAGAGAACACGCCCATCGATTACCTCGACTTCGCGTCGCCGGTCAGTGGGCTGGGCAGCAAGATGGGCATCGACGCGACCAACAAGTGGCCGGGTGAAACCACGCGCGAATGGGGGCGCACCATCACGATGGATGCGGACGTGAAAGCACGCGTGGACATGATCTGGCAGCAGCTGGGACTGTGATCACCGGTGAACCGGCATCGGGCCGGTTTTGCCGAATGTCATTGAACACGGTGTGTTCGATCGAACGTGCTTAGCCGGAAGGGCCTTTGCTGATAGAATCACGGGTGGCGGGCCCCTGCGCATTGTGGCATGGTCAACCTGGTCAGGTCGGGAACGAAGCAGCCACAGCCATTTCCCGCAAGTGCCGCAGACAAGGCTCGCCTCTTCTCTTTTTCTGTCCCGTCAGCTGTCCGCCGTGTACGCATCGGTAATGATGCGCGCGCAATCATCCAGACTGCAGTCCAGCAAGCCCGCCACCTGTCCGTGATCCGCATCGCGACGACTGGCGAGGAAGGCCGCTGCCGCCGTTTCTCCGGCATGCGCTGACATCAGTGACGCTTGCAAGGCCAGCACCAGCCGCTGCGCAATCCGGCGTGCCAGCCTTTCCTGTTCGGCTTGCGGGAGTCTGAGGTCGCGCCGCAGCGCGGCAATCATCGCCTTCCAGTCGGCATTGCCGGCAAGCGTCGCCGCCAGTGCTGACAGCAAGGCATCGACCGTGTGCTCGTCTTGCTGCGCGGCGCGCAGCACATCCAGGCACATCACATTGCCCGAGCCTTCCCAGATGGAGTTGACGGGCGCTTCACGATACAGCCGTGCCAGCGGCGTGCTTTCCACATAGCCATTACCGCCGAGGACTTCCATCGCTTCGGCGGTGAAAGCCATTGCGCGCTTGCAGATCCAGAATTTCGCCGCCGGCGTCAGCAAACGAACGATCGCTGTGTCGCCCGCATCGATCGCCCGTGCAATGCGCAACACCAGCAGTATCGCTGCCTGCGACTCGAGCGCGAGGTCGGCCAGCACATTCATCATCAATGGTTGCGAGGCAAGCTGGCGGCCGAAGGCGATGCGGTGCCGTGCATGATGGATGGCCTGCACCAGCGCAGCCCGCATCAATGCCGCACTGGCGATCGCGCAATCGAGGCGCGTGGTATTCGCCATCTCGACCAGCGTCGCGATGCCGCGTCCCGGGTCGCCGACCAGCAGGCCTTCCGCGCCGAGGAATTCGACTTCCGCGCTCGCGTTCGAGCGGTTCCCCAGCTTGTCTTTCAGTTG
>JBDKLN010000068.1:0-3362 GCA_039806045.1 Pseudomonadota bacterium | reverse complement strand
AGGCCGCTGTCGGAGATTCTGCGCCAGCCGGTGTTCATGGTGGCCGCGTTGGCCGCGTCGATAAGCTATGGCGTGATGAACTTGCTGATGGCGGCAACACCGCTGGCGATGCAAGTGTGTGACGGCGCTGCATCGGCCGGACACGAGCTGCTTGCCCCGACTGGCCAGATGGTGGGGCGATCGGGATAGTTTGGGGCAAACCCGCGCAAGTCACCCCAAACCCGAACCGTCATGCCGCGCGTGGCGGGAAACCGGCGTCACGCAGAGCCGCAGCGATTTGCTCGGGTGCCGCCGAGGTTGCAATCTGTACGAGGCGCGCCGGCGGATCTGCGGTGACCTTTGCGCCGGGATCGACCGATTCGACGGCCTTCGTCACTGCGCGTGCGCAGCCGCCGCACGTCATGTCGTCAAGAAAAAACTGCATCGTGCACTCCTTATGAAAACAGGGAAACCAATGTAAGGCTTGCCACCGTTGGAAAGTCAAATCTTGGCCTTCACCGCTTGCGGCTTGAGCTTGCCGTCATGGTAAGGTCTAAACTTGTTGCTGTGCAAATTATCCCTTTGGCGAAGCTTCATGAGCGCACCTCCCAGCAGTAGCACGGCCCTTTCCGAAGCGTTGATCAGCCTGCCCGTCGAGGGCATGACCTGCGCCAGTTGTGTGCGGCGGGTCGAGTCGGCATTGGGCAAAGTGACGGGAGTCACCCACGCCGCCGTGAACCTGGCCACCGAACGGGCAGATATCCGAATGATTGGTCCGCTCGACATTCAGGCGCTGATCCAGGCAGTCAATCAAGTGGGCTATGAGGTACCGATGGCCGCCATCGAACTGGCCGTCGAAGGCATGACCTGCGCCTCCTGCGTGGGCCGGGTCGAGCGCGCCCTGAAGGCGGTGCCGGGCGTGACGGAGGCCACGGTAAACCTGGCGACCGAACGCGCTACCGTGCTTGGTGTGGCCAGAGGCGAGACGCTGATTGCCGCGGTCGAAAAAGCGGGCTATGACGCGCGCAAGATCGACCCGGATACGCAGCGCGATGATGACGCGTCCGACAAAAAAGATGCGGAACGTGCCGAACTATGGCGTGACCTGATGTGGGCCAGCGCCCTGTCGCTGCCTGTTTTCGCCGTCGAAATGGGATCCCATCTCGTGCCGGCCGTGCATGCTTGGGTGATGTCTTCGATCGGCATGCAACAAAGCTGGCACCTGCAGTTCGTGCTGACCCTGTTGGTGCTGGCCGTCCCCGGCCGGCGCTTTTTTACCAAAGGCTTTCCCGCGTTATTGCGCATGGCGCCGGACATGAATTCGCTGGTGGCCGTCGGCACCACCGCGGCGTTCACGTATTCTGTCGTCGCCACCTTCTTCGCCGATCTGCTGCCGGCGGCAGCGGTGAATGTTTACTATGAAGCCGCAGCCATCATCGTGGCGCTGATACTGCTCGGCCGCTTCCTCGAGGCGCGGGCCAAGGGACGCACATCAGAAGCCATCAAGCGCCTCGTCAGGCTGCGGCCCAATATCGCGCATGTCTGGCGCAACGGTCACTTTGCGGACATCACGATCAATGAAGTTGCGTTGGGTGACCCCGTTGAAGTGCGTCCCGGCGAACGGGTGCCGGTCGATGGTAAGGTGACCGACGGCCACAGCTTTGTGGATGAATCGATGATTACCGGCGAGCCGGTCCCGGTCGAAAAAGCCACGGGGAGCACCGTCGTCGGCGGCACCGTCAACCAGACCGGTGCGTTCACGCTGCGCGCGACTGCCGTTGGTGCGCAGACCATGCTTGCGCAAATCATTCGCCTGGTCGAACAGGCGCAGGGCTCCAAATTGCCGATTCAGACCGCAGTCGACAAAGTGACGCAATGGTTCGTGCCGGCAGTGATGGCAGCGTCGGCGGTGACCTTTGTGGTCTGGTTGATTTTCGGTCCGTCGCCTGCGCTGAGTTTCGCGCTGGTCAATGCAGTGGCTGTGCTCATCATCGCATGTCCGTGCGCGATGGGCCTCGCCACACCGACCTCCATCATGGTCGGTACGGGACGTGGTGCGGAATTGGGCATCCTGTTTCGCAAGGGCGATGCGCTGCAGCAGCTCAAGGAAGCGCAGGTGATCGCGGTAGACAAAACCGGCACACTGACCGAGGGCAAGCCCACGCTGACGGATCTGGAGCTGGCCTCCGGTTTTGACCGCGCAAAGGTGTTGGCATGGATAGCAGCGGCAGAGTCCCGCTCCGAACATCCTATTGCGCGTGCCATCATCGACGCTGCAAAGAAAGAGGGCCTGGTCGTACCTGCACCGGGCAGTTTCTATTCAACGACGGGCATGGGAGTGCGTGCTGACATCGGCGGCGTGCGCGTGGACGTCGGCGCTGATCGCTACATGCGTGAGTTGGGCGTCGATGTCAGTGCATTTGCCGCGACTGCGGAACGCTTGGGACGCGAAGGAAAAACGCCACTGTATGCTGCATTCCAGGGCAAGCTTGCCGCGATTATTGCTGTCGCCGATCCGATCAAGGCTGGCACGGCCGCGGCCATCGCAGCCTTGCATCAGCTGGGCCTGACAGTCGTGATGGTCACGGGTGACAACGCTCATACAGCGCGAGCCATAGGCGAGCATTTGAAGATCGATGAAGTCATCGCCGAGATCCTGCCCGAGGGCAAAGTCGACGTGGTGCGCAGATTGAAATCGAAATACGGTCAGGTCGCATTTGTTGGCGATGGCATCAATGACGCGCCGGCATTAGCCGAAGCCGACATCGGCCTTGCGATCGGCACGGGTACGGATGTCGCAATCGAGTCCGCTGATGTCGTGCTGGTATCCGGCAACCTGCAAGGCGTGCCGAATGCGATCGCCCTATCCAAGGCTACGATCGGCAACATCCACCAGAACCTGTTCTGGGCCTTCGCCTACAACACGGCGCTGGTGCCAGTGGCGGCCGGCGCGCTCTACCCATTGTGGGGAGTGATGCTGTCACCTATTTTCGCGGCGGGAGCGATGGCGATGTCGAGTGTCTTCGTACTGGGCAATGCGCTTCGGCTGCGTGGGTTCAAGCCTGTATCGGTGGCCAGTGTTGGCGTGCATTGATTGCGAGATGCGCAACAAAACCATCCCGCCCATGAAGCGGCATTGTCTTAGGTTGCGGGAATTTCCCGGTCTTCGCGCTTGCACGCGCGAAGCCGCTCGGCCGGCGGCGAGCATGCTCGCCGAACCCCCGGTCTCGCCCCGCGTCCCGCAGGTTCAATCCCCGGACGGGCGAGCACCAAACAAAAACGCCACCCGTAGGGGTGGCGATTTTGTTTGGTGGTGGGAGCGGACCACGGTTCGATTCGCGTTTGAAGTGAGCGTGTTGGGCCTCGGGTGCTGCAAATAGCTG
>JBDKLN010000067.1:0-5626 GCA_039806045.1 Pseudomonadota bacterium | reverse complement strand
GGCTGGTCCATCATCCAGTTGCCCGAAGTGGAATCGGCTTTCGTATCGGTGAATTCGGAAGACGGCGGCATCCGCGCGCTGATCGGTGGCTTCGATTTCAACCGCAACAAATTCAACCATGTGACGCAAGCCTGGCGCCAGCCGGGTTCGTCGTTCAAACCCTTCATCTACTCGGCATCACTGGAAAAGGGCCTGAGCCCGGGCACGATCGTCAATGACGCGCCGATCACCTTCGACGCCGCGCAGACTGGCAGCCAAGCCTGGGAGCCGAAGAACTACGATGGCAAGTACGAAGGCCTGATGACGATGCGCCGCGGTCTGGCGAAGTCGAAGAACATGATCTCGATCCGCATCCTCGACAAGATCGGCCCGCAGTATGCGCAAGAGTATGTGACGCGCTTTGGCTTCGATGCCGAAAAGAACCCGCCCTACCTGACGCTGGCGCTGGGTGCCGGCTCGGTGACGCCGCTGCAAATGGCCGGCGCGTATGCGGTGTTCTCGAATGGCGGCTACAAGGTCAACCCCTACCTGATCTCGAAAATCACCGATAACAATGGCAAGACCCTGTTCCAGGTGACGCCGGAGAAGGCCGGCGATGAAAGCCTGCGCGCGATCGATGCGCGCAATGCTTACGTGATCGACAGCATGCTGAAAGACGTGGTCAAGTACGGCACAGCGACCCGTGCACTGTCGCTGAAGCGGCCCGACATCGCCGGCAAGACCGGTACCACCAATGACTCGATCGACGCCTGGTTCGCCGGCTACAACCCGAAGCTGGTCGGCGTGGCCTGGATAGGCTTCGACAAGCCCAAGAACCTGGGCAACAAAGAGACCGGTGGCGGCCTCGCGCTGCCAATCTGGATCGGCTACATGCAGAAGGCCTTGCAGAGCGTGCCCGTGATCGAACGCGAGATACCGGTCGGCATCGCGACGCACAATGGCGATCTGGTCTATGCCGAATACGCGGAAGGCGGCGGCGTGAACGCCATCAATGGCGCGGCTGAAGAGAAGCCGGCCGATGCGAAGGCGGGTGAAGCCAAAGCCGGTGACGGCAAGCCGGTGGAAAAACGCGAAGAAGGACCGAAGAGCGAGTTGTTCTGACGGACGCCCGATCTGCGCAGGATTGAGGCCTGGCCCTGGCCCCGGCGCCTCTGCCCGGGGCAAGAAGCCCTGGAGGACAACAACGGTGCCGTTCAGGCCTGCAGCGTGAGGGGGGCGCCCCCTTGGGCACTGGCCAGCCGCGACAGCGCCGCGTACAGTTCGCTGCCATCACGCGTATCGCGCCACTGGCCATCGACCAGCCGGTAATGGAAACCGCCGGCGCGCGCGGCCACCCAGATCTCTTTCATCGGTGCCTGCGTGTTGACGATGATCTTGGAATCCGTGTCAACGAACTCGATCTCCAGCACATTGCCGCTGCGGCTGCACTCGACATCGACATCGGCAACCTCGCCCGCTTCCTCGATCGCGACCTCGATGCGATCGAGCACAGCCTCGGCCAGGTCCAGGAATTCGGTTTCGGTCATGCTACACTCCACTGATGTTTTCACTGCGTAAATTCGGTCTCATTGTAGCCGTGATTGCACTGGCCAACCTCGCGGGCTGCGGCCAGTACGGTCCGCTCTATTTGCCCGACCGGCCCGCGCCGTCGCGTGATCCGTCGCAGGATGATGACTTCAATGCGCTCCCCCCTGCGCTCGACAAATCCCGCCAGCCCTGACCATGTCGCATTTCCAATATCGTGACGGCGTTCTGCACGCCGAAGGCGTGTCGCTCGCCGACATCGCTGCCCAGTTTGGCACGCCGACCTATGTTTACTCGCGTGCCAGCCTCACCGACAACTATCTCGCGTACGCGCATGCCTGCAGGGTCAACGGTCGCGGCGAAGGTGACAACAAGGGCGGCGCGCTGGTCTGCTATTCGGTGAAATCGAATTCCAACCTCGCGGTGCTGAACCACCTGGCCAAGCTCGGCTCGGGTTTCGACATCGTGTCAGGCGGCGAATTGCTGCGCGTGATCGCCGCCGGCGGCGACCCGCGCAAAGTGATCTTCTCCGGCGTCGGCAAGTCGCGCGAGGAAATGAAGCTGGCGCTGACGCACGACATCCTGTGCTTCAACGTCGAATCCATCCCCGAGCTGCATCGCCTCGATGAGGTGGCGGGCAGCATCGGCAAGCATGCGCGGGTGTCGCTGCGCGTGAATCCGGACGTCGATCCCAAGACCCACCCGTACATATCGACCGGACTCAAAGAAAACAAGTTCGGCATCGCATTTGAAGATGCGCTCGAGACTTACCGCGTGGCTGCCGGTCTGCCGAACCTGGAAGTGACCGGCATCGACTGTCACATCGGTTCGCAATTGCTGGATGACGCGCCGCTGCTGGAAGCGCTCGACAAGGTGATCGAACTGGCGGACCAGCTACACGCCGCAGGGATAGCCCTGCACCACCTCGACATCGGCGGCGGCATCGGCATCACGTACGATGACGAAAAGCCGGTTGCCGTGGGTGACTACCTCGGCCGCCTGTTCGCGCGCATTGACCGCTGGCGCAAGGATAAATACGACGGCAAGCCGATCAGCGTGATGTTCGAGCCGGGCCGCTCCATCGTCGGCAACGCCGGCGTGCTGATCACCGAGGTGCAATACCTGAAGCATGGCGCGACCAAGAATTTTGCCGTCGTCGATGCCGCAATGAATGACCTGATGCGTCCAGCGATGTATGAAGCCTGGCACGGCGTGCAGCCGGTACAGCAGCGCGCATCGGGTGCGAAGGTGTATGACGTGGTCGGCCCGGTCTGTGAATCCGGCGACTGGCTGGCGCGCGAACGCACGCTGGCGATGGAAGCGGGCGACCTGCTGGCCATCATGTCGGCCGGCGCCTACGGCATGACGATGGCATCGAATTACAACACTCGCGGCCGCGCCGCCGAAGTACTGGTCGATGGCGACAGCCTCACGCTGATCCGCCGCCGCGAGACGCCGGCCGAGCTGTTCGCACTGGAATCGATCCCGAAGTAAGCGACGATGGCCCGGTACCTGTCGCCGGGCCTTCTTCCTCGTTGCTGCCGCCCGGCCTTCAGCCAAGTTCTTTCACTGAGGCTTCCACCGCCAGGTTGCGCGCCGTAGCGCGCGCCTGCTGCCAGCGAAACACCAGCCTTGCCCCCAACAGCAGCGCAATGATGCTGCCGAAGATAATCGGCTCGCCGAAATTGTTCTTCCCGGCCCGCATCCACCAGAAGTGCAGGATCGCCAGTATCGCGATCAGGTAAACCAGCCGGTGCAGCGACTGCCAGCGCCGGCCCAACCGTCGCACCATCGCGTTGGTGCTGGTCAGCGCCAGCGGCCACAGCAGCAGGAATGCCGTAAAGCCCACCGTGATGAAGGGCCGCTTCTTCACGTCCTTCCACATCTCTGTCAGGTCGAAAAAATGATCGAACCAGATGAAGGTGGTGAAGTGCAGGCAAGCGTAGAAGAAGCAATACAGGCCGAGCATGCGGCGCAGCTTCAGCAGCCAGGCTTGCCCGGTCAGCCGGCGCAGCGGCGTGATCGTCAGCGTCATGCACAGGAAGTACAACGTCCAGTCGCCGCTGCCCCGCGTGATGAATTCGATGGGATTAGCGCCCAGCCGGTCATGGAAGCCCAACCAGATCACGCGCGCCAGCGGCAACAGCGCAAGCACGAACAGGCTGCGCTTGATCCACTGCTGTTGGCCAAGGCTGGGCTGCATCGTCGGCGGCATCGTTAGGTTACGTCGCGCACCAGACTTCAGTAGAACTTCTTCAGGTCCATCCCCGCATACAGCGAAGCCACTTCGGGGTAGCCATTGAACATCATCGTCTTGCGCTTCTTGGTGAAGAAGCCATCTTCGCCAATGCGCCGCTCGCTAGCCTGCGACCAGCGCGGATGATCGACTTCGGGATTCACGTTGGAGTAAAAACCGTATTCATCGGGAGCGGCCTTGTTCCACGCCGTCTTCGGCTGCGTCTCGGTAAAGCGGATGCGCACGATGGATTTCGCGGACTTGAAGCCGTATTTCCACGGCACGACGATGCGTACCGGTGCGCCATTCTGTTTGGGCAGCACTTCGCCATACATGCCGACGCACAGCAGGGTCAGCGGATGACTGGCTTCGTCAATGCGCAAGCCCTCGACATAGGGCCAGTCGAGCACGCGGCTGCCGACGCCGGGCATTTGCGCGCGGTCGGACAACGTGGTGAATTCAACGAACTTCGCATTGCCAGTCGGCTCGACCTTGCGGATCAGATCGGCCAGTGAATAGCCTATCCACGGAATCGCCATCGACCAGCCCTCGACGCAACGCAGGCGATACAGCCGCTCTTCCAGCGGCGCCAGCTTCAACAGGCTGTCGATGTCAAGCGTGACCGGCTTCCTGACCTCGCCATCGACCCGGATCGTCCACGGCCGCGTCTTCAGCGTCCCCGCGTTCTGCGCCGGGTCAGCCTTGTCGAGTCCGAACTCGTAGTAGTTGTTGTAGGTGGTCGCGTCCTTGTAGGCCGTCGGCTTGTCTGGCGCGATATAGGCGTTATTCGGTTTGGCAGTCAGCCGCGCGCGCGCTGCTTCATCCGCCAGCGCCAGACCAGGCATCAGCAGGCCGCTTGCACCAGCACCGCTGGCAACCAGGCCACCGGCTGTCAGCTGCTGCAGGAACAGGCGGCGCGATATGACGAATTCGCGCGGCGTGATTTCGGACGGCAGGGGTTCGCTGGGTTGAGGGCATTTGATCAGCATCGCAGCCTCCGTGGCGTATCAGGCAAAGCCGGCAACCGTGCTGCCGACTCTGCCTGTGGACGTAGTGTTAAAGCATTCTGACAAAAAAAGGCCGCACGCGTGCGGCCTTTTGCAGATGCCAGCGGCATATTCACAGCGTGCCGTACGAATGCAGCCCCGACAGGAACATATTGACGCCGAGGAAGGCAAACGTCGTCACCAGCAGACCGCCGACCGCCCACCATGCGGCGACCATGCCGCGCAAGCCCTTCATCAGGCGCATGTGCAGCCAGGCTGCGTAATTGAGCCAGACGATCAGTGCCCAGGTTTCCTTCGGGTCCCATGACCAGTAGCCACCCCAGGCTTCGGCGGCCCACAGAGCGCCGAGGATGGTCGCGATCGTGAAGAACGCAAAACCGACGGCGATCGCCTTGTACATGATGTCGTCCAGCACCTCCAGCGGTGGCAGGCGGTCTGCCAGCTTGCCCTTGGCCTTCATCAGGTAGGCGACGCCGACCATCGCCGACAGCGAGAACGTGCCATAGCCGATGAAATTGGCGGGCACGTGGATCTTCATCCACCAGCTCTGCAGCGCCGGCACCAGCGGCTGGATTTCGTGCGCTTCGCGGCTGGTCATGTACCACAGCAGGAAGCCGACGGCGGCCGAGATCACCAGCAGGATGAAGGGGCTGACCGCGCGCGTTTCGTACGTGTCCTCGTAGAACATCAGGAACAGCGCAGTAATCAGACAGAACAGCACGAAGACTTCGTACAGATTCGACACCGGGATGTGGCCGATGTCGGCGCCCAGCAAATAGGACTCATACCAGCGAACCATCATGCCGGTGAAACCGAGCACGATCGCCGCCCAGCACAGCTTGCTGCCGACCGCGCCGCC
>JBDKLN010000066.1:0-26170 GCA_039806045.1 Pseudomonadota bacterium | reverse complement strand
GTCACATGGCGCTGCACGTCCGGGTGCGCCAGCACCTCGTCCGGATGGCCGTCGGCGATGATGCGGCCGCTGTAGAAGGCCGCCACGCGATCGGAAAAACGTTCGACGATGTCCATGTCATGCTCGACGAACAACACGGTCATCGCTTCATGCGACAGCGCGCGCATCACGGTTTCCATCATCGGAAATTTTTCATCGGCCGACACACCGGACGTCGGTTCATCAAGCAGCAACACGCGCGGCTGGCGGGTCAGCGCCATCGCGATGTCGAGCAGCTTGCGCACGCCACCCGGCAGTTCGGCCACCTTGCGCTGCGCATGCGCGGCCAGTTCGAAGCGTTGCAGCAGTTCGTCGGCACGGGTCAGTGCGTCTGCATTGCGGGCCGGCTTCCAGAATGACAGTTTGCCGGCCTGCGATGCGATCGCGACCAGCAGGTTGTCGGTCACGGTCAGTTCCTTGTACAGCTGCGGTATCTGGAACGAGCGCGCGATGCCGCGCTGCGCGATTTCGCGCGGCGGCAGGCCGGCGATGTTCTCGCCATGCAGCAGTATCTGCCCTTCGTCGGGTCGGATGTAGCCGGTGATCATGTTCACGAAGGTGGTCTTGCCGGCGCCGTTACTGCCAATCAGCGACAGCTTTTGGCCGACCGGCACATCGAGCGAGATGTCGGCTGCAGCCACCACGGCGCCGAAGCGCTTGTTGATGCCTTGCGCGGAGATCGCGAGTTCGAAATGCGTCATGCGCCGGCTCCTTTTTCAGCTGCGGCTGAGGATGTTCGTGCACCGCCAGCTTGCGCATCACTGTGATCGGCGCGTCGCGCGCGCAGCCACAGCGAGCCGATGCCGTTCGGCAGGAAGCGGATCACCGCCAGCAGGAAGATGCCCAGCGCCAGTTGCCAGGTATTCGGGAAGTAGGCGCTCGAGAACGAGCGCACGATTTCGAGCAGCGTGGAGGCGACGAACACGGCCAGCATGCTGTGGTGGCCGGACAGAATGGCGACGAACACGAAGTCGCCCGAACGGGTCCAGTAGGCGAATTCAGGTTCGACATGGCCGAGCGCCATCACCGACAGCGCGCCGCCCATGCCGCCGAGGAAGGCGGCGATCACGAAATTGCCCGCGATCAGGTCTTGCACCGAGGAGCCGAGGTATTCAACGCGGATTTCATTGTCACGCGCAGCCAGCGCAACCAGGCCGCGGGTGGAAGCGCAGTAGATGCGCGCCAGCGTCGCCGCCACCGTGGCCAGCACGACCGTGACCGCATAAATCAGCTGGCCCGACAGTTCACCCGTCGCCTGCCTGCCGAGCAGGGTGGGGCGGCCCATATTGAAGCCATCGGAACCGCCCATCGCTTCGGATTTCACCAGCAGGCCATACAGCACCATCGACAGCGCCAGTGACAGCATCGCAAAGAAAATGCCGCGGTAACGCGCGATTGGCCACGCGAAAGGTGCGGCCACCAGGGCTGACAATGCGCCGCCGGCCAGTGCCAGCAGCAGCGCGTCGGTGATGCCCAGCTTGCCGAAGGCCAGCGCCGCGGTATAACCGCCGATGGCAAACACCAGGCCCTGGCCAAAGGAGACGACGCCGCTGCGCATCAGCAGCACGATGCCCAGCGATACCAGGCCATTGGCCGCGGCCATCGTCGCGAGGAACAGCAGCCATTTCGGCATTGCGGCCCCGGCGAGCAACAGCACGGCCAGCGAGAGCAAGCCGGCCAGCAAAATGCGCGGTGGGGAGGACAGGTGGCGCATGTCAGATTTTCCTTGCCTGTGCGCGCTGGAACAGGCCTTCGGGCCGGAACATCAGCACCACGGCCATGACCAGGTACACGGAAAACAATTCGGCGGACGGCATCAGGTGTACCGCAGCGGAGCGGGTGACGCCGACGATCAGGGCGCCGATCGCCGCGCCCGGAATGCTGCCGAGGCCGCCGATGATGACGACGGCAAACGAGATGATGATCACGCCGACCGAGACGCCGGGCTGCACCGAAATCATCGGCGCCGTCAGCGCGCCGCCGAGCGCGGCGAGGAAGATGCCGGCGCCGAAGGCCATCGAATACACGCGTGACACGTTCACGCCCATGCTGGCGGCGACTTCTTCGCTGTGGATCACGGCCAGCACGATCTTGCCGGTGCGCGTGCGGTTCAGGCACCACCAGGTCAGCAGGCCCACCACGGCGGCGACGCCTACCAGCACGAAGTCATAGCCGACATAGGACAATTCGCCGATATCCACATTCCCGAACAGCATGTAGGGCTCGGACACGTACAGCGGATTGACGCCCCAGATCAGCTTGGTCGCATCTTCAAGGATCAGGAACAGCGCGAAGGTCACCAGCACCAGCAGTACTTCATCGCGCCCGTAGAACGCGCGCAGCAAGCCGCGCTCGCACAGTGGCGCGACCAGCGCGGCCACCGCCGCCGCTGCCAGCAACATTGCGACGATCGACAACTCCGGCGCGAACTTCATGCTGGCGAACCAGCCCACGAGGCTGGCCGCCGCATACGCGCCGAGCGCATAAAAACTGCCATGCGCGACATTGAGGATCTTCAGCACGCCGAACACCAGCGTCAGCCCGAGGGCCACGATGAACAGCCATGACGCATAGGTCAGGCCGTCGATCAGGATGGTACTCAGTTGCATTTCGCTCCCGGGAAGCCGGCTTTCATCCAGTCTTCTGCTTTCATGGTCGGCGGCGGGTTCACGCATTCTGCGGCGAAGCGCTGGATGTCTTCCATCACCACCAGCTTCTTGCCGGCATCCCATTTGGTACGGCCGATTGCGGTCGGCTGTATCGCCTGATGGCCGTCGCCGAGCGCCATCTTCACGCGGCCGCCGGGCGAGTCCCATTCGAGGCCGGTGAGGGCGGCGGCGATCTGCTCGGTGGTCGGCTTCTTGCCGCCATTGGCCGCCATCGCCTTTTCAACCGCGAGCTTCAGGGCCATCAGTGATTGCGCCATCCGGTACGGCGCCTGCACCGGATAGACGCCCCATTGTTGCTGGTACAGGTTCCACCACCAGTCATTCAGGGCCGACTTCGGCGCCAGCATGCCGTAGGCGCCCCGCGCGCCCAGGACCACGCCTTCGGGCATCTTGTCGCCGAGCGGTACCAGCACATGGTCGGCGGCGGTCAGCACCACCTGCGATTTCTTGAACAGGCCGCGCGGCGCGGCTTGCAGGATCATTGCCTGCAGATCGCCGCCCCACATGCTGGAGTGGGTCACGTCGGCCGGCTTGCTCATCAGCTGCGAAATCTCGGTGCCATATTGGCCCGCGCCAAACTTCGGCCGCTGGTCCGCCTGCACTTTGGCATTCGGGTAGATGTTGGCCATCGACAGCGTGAAGTCCTTGATCGAGTCATGGCCCCATGCATAGTCCTGATTGATCAGGTTGATGGTCTCGACCTTGGAGCCGTGCGCCTTCAGGTAGCGCGCGGCAGCCACGTTGTCCATCGCGCCGTGCGATGCGGTGCGGAACACGTAGTTGTATTTCGCTTCTTCGAAGATGCGCGGGGTGCCGCAGTCATACAGCACGAGCAGCTTCTTCATTTCTTCGGCCACCGGCGACACTGCGAGGCAGTCGCCCGAGCTGACATAGCCGACCACGACATCGACGTTCTCGCGGTCGTACAGGTTGCGCAATTCCTGCACCTGTTTGGTCGCTCCACCGTTTTCGTCGACATAGACCGGCACGATCTTCAGGCCGCCGAATCCCTTCTTGTTGTACGGCGCAGGGGCGCTGCCATTGTTGAAGGCTTCAATGAGCGATTTCGCGCCATTGACGGCCGGCACGCCAAAGCTGTCGGCGGCCTGCCCGGACAGGAAGCTGACGATGCCCACCTTGATCTCCTGTGCCTGTGCCGGCGCCGACAGGCCGAAGGCAAGCAGGGCTGCAGCAAGGGATACGGGGATGGGGGCGGGCAGTGCTGCCTGCAGGTTCAGCAGCGAGCGCCAGCCGGTCGTCGGCTGGGCACGGCCTGCGTGCAGCCTCGGGAATTGCTTCATGGTCTCCTCCTGTTTGGGTATTGCACTGAAGCATGGGCGAGTTCCGGCTCTGTGGCGGCATCTCGCATTGCATTGTGTTCCGAGAAATTTGGGGCGGGTTTTTTTCTATAAAAGCACGATTGATCGTTGAGCAATGATCCGATTTGTCAACTTGTTCAGTCAATCAATATCGTTGCTGCAATGCCGTAGCTGAGCATGTGTATAGACAGAGCGCGCTTCGGAGCGAACGGAAAAGGACGGCGTCTATTGCACCGCAATAGTCGGTGAAGGCAGCGTGCGATGGGAAATCAGGACGGGGCGGCAGCCGGCGAGGGAAGACGAACGGTCGCCGGTACTCGCCTCAGCCGGCGTCGGGCGCGCTGACCGGGGTCACCTGCAAGCGCAGCGCCGGTGTCTGCGGCGGCACGCGCGCCTTCATGCCTTGCAGGTAGATGTCGATCTCGGACAGTAGCGGTGACTGCACCACATACGGCGGTTTGCCGGCGTAGGCCAGGCCGGTGCGCGCCTTGAGCGTCAGCAGTGCCGCCTTGCCACTGGCATCGTGTACGCAGACCTGGGCCTCTTTCGGGCTGATGAAGAACAAACGGGTATCGGCCTTGCGCTGGTAGGTCGGGGTCCAGGTCTTCACGTCAGCACCCAGGGTGCCGGTGCACGATTCACCGTTGGCGGCGACGCGCATGTCGGCCGGTCCCTTGGCATTTGCATTGGCTGCGCCGGCTGCCGTCGGCGCCATGGTTGACATCGGTGCTGCCGGTGCAGCACCTGCACTGGCGGTTTTGGTCGTTGCATCGACAGCCTTGGCCGCCGCGGGCGACGCGCCCTTGTCCGCTGCGATGGCAGTGGCCACTTTGTCGGCGGGGGATGCTGCAGTGCGCGTTGCCGGCGCAGCTGCGGAAACTGTGTCCGTTGCCGCATGGGATGCGCCGATCTGCCTGTCATCCGCGGTCGGATTCGACTCCAGGGTCGGGGCCGACAGCGGCGGGCTGTCCGGGATGCCGCGCATTTTTGCGTAGAAGGCCAGCAGGATGGTGGACGCTACCACCCCGATCAGGATCAGTCGGCGAATCTCGGCATTGCGCTCGACGGCGGCCAGTCGCAGATCGGTGGCTTCTTCGTGCTCACCGTGGACCATCAGCGATGCGGGCGCATTGTCAGGCACCGGCATCGTATTGTCGGCACCCGGGCCGGCAACGATCTCGTCATACGGAATGGCCATCGCCGCAGCGTATTTGCGGATCGCCAGCAGCTTGTGCGCCGGCGTATAGAAAGGTCGTTCGCCGCCGTCTTCAATGTGCTGCACCTGCTCGCGCGACAGCGTGCACAAGGCGGCGACTTCGGCCACGCTGAGATTGCGCGCTTCGCGCGCCTGTCGCAGTCGGAGGCCGTCAATGACGACAGCTTCGGGTGGGGTCGTTGTGCTCATGGACGCCGGCGATGAGTCGGAAGCGGATGAAGAGTCAGCGATGCGGTTCGGTACCGGGATAATCGCGCCGGCACGACCGGCGGTCCCGGCGTCCCGGTCAGATGAAAAAGCGCTCGAGACTGGAGAGCGGAATGCCGTAGCCGCGGGCCAGGCGCACCATAGTGCGGAAACCCGGCTCGCCATAGGCACCGCTCTCGATCTTGGAAACCGTCGGCAGCGACACGCCGCTGGCCGGATCACCATTGATCTGGCTCGCGCGGCAGACATCGATCTTGCTCATGTGGCGGGCGAGGCGAACCGCGGACAGATATTCATGGCATTCGGCGAAAGCTTCCGGGCGGATGTCTGCCAGCCATTTGCGCGAGATCTCGGCCAGCGAGCCAGAACCTTCGCGCACCATGCCGACATTGATGGCGGTCGGGGATTTTGCTTCAAGGACCTGCGTATCCATACGTCGTGTCTCCAGTCTTTGTTCTTGTGGCGAACAAGTCCGCCTGCTGACCTGCAGCGCGTCGCCAGCGCTGGACGTTTTGCCGGCGCTGAGCAAGCTCATAGGGACGACAATATATCCTCCGGGAAATTATTCCAATTGTCCCCGGGGGCAATCAATGGTAGGAAATATGTAGGGAATTTCCCTCGGGGGCGACGGCCCGGATGGCCTGCGGCGAAGGGGTCAGGCGATGCGTTCCGCGATGCGTGCCAGTTCAATAACGTTGGCGACATCCAGCTTGCGCATCATGTGCATGCGATGCAGCTTCACGGTACGCACCGCAATACCGAGTTTGTCGGCGATGTCCCGGTTCAGCATCCCGGCGGACACCATCTTCGCGATGTGTACTTCGCGTTCCGTGAGGCTGGCAATGCGGGCCGCCGCATCGTCATCCTGTGCATCGTGCCGGGCATTGACGCGATACCTGTCGAGCGCCTCGCTGATCGCTGCCAGCAGTGTCTCTTCGTCAAAGGGCTTGACCAGAAAGTCCAGTGCGCCATTTTTCAGCGCCTGCACCGCTTCGCGCGCGCCGCTGCCGCCGCTCATGAAGACGATGGGTACCGTTTCGGATTGCTCGATCAGCCGTCGCTGCAGCTCGAGTCCGGTCAATCCCGGCATTTTCACATCGAGCAGGATGCATTGCGGACCAGGAAAAACAGGCTCGTCGCGTTCCAGCACGTCGAGGAACTGGGCGGCGGACTCGAAGGTCTCGGTCGCATACCCTTCGAGCCCGAGCAGGGAGCTCACCGCTTCGCGGATCGCCTGGTCGTCATCGATGACGCTGACCAGTCCGCGTGCATGGCGCACGGACTCGCGTTCGTCGTGAATGGTGATAACTCGTCGTTTTGGTGGCCTTGCCATCCGTCAATTATAAATTCAGGAATGACCAACCACGCTGCCCTTGAGGGCAAGGGCTTCAGGCATCCCGGCCGAACACGAATTGTGTCTGGCCCGGTGACGGATCGCGGGGCATGCGGCGTCGCTTGCACGCAGGACGCAGGGAAGCCGGTAACAGCTTGTCGACACTGCGGCGGATTTCGAGCATCTGCTCGGACTGTGCGAGGCGCAACAGGCTGTGCATGGTCTCGCGCATCAGGTACAGCTCGCGCGGACTGCTGCCGCTACGGGCGGAGGCCTGGACGAAATCTTCCATCAATTCATCCGCGCCCGGGGTGGGTTCGCCAGCAAACAGTTCAAGCTCGTCTGAATTCATTGCGGGGCTCTGGAAGGTGGCTGTCGGCATTTACTTATTCTTCAGAAACGGGAGTCTAGCGGGAATCTTCTTGAAGTCCAGAGTGCCTTGCTTGAGACAAATCAACCGGCCGCCAGTCTCTGCGTATTCGCTAAACATTGTTTAAAAATTTGTAACGCCATTCGAACGGAATGTTATCTATCAAGCATTCAATGGCGGGTCGGGCGGCGAACGGTTGCGCTTGTCTTAGCTCAAATGCAGTACCGGCCCCGGCCGCACAATTAATCTGCACCAGCGCGCATTGCACGACAACGGAAGAGGACCCCATGGACAGCCTGAACTTGCAGCAGAAGACTCGTTTATATGCCGCGCTCGCGGACCGGGAGCGCGCATTGCGCGATGACATCAAGCGCGAAGTCACGCTGCAGGATGACTACATCCAATTGGCCAGCGAAGTGCCGGACCCGGGCGATCAGTCATTCGCCAACCTTTCCATTGACCTTGGCAATGCGGCGGTCTTGCGTGACATGCACGAATTGCGTGCGATTGAGCTTGCGCGCAAGAAGATGGACAGCGGCACCTATGGGGAATGCATCTCCTGCGGCTACCCGATTCCTTTCGAACGTTTGCAAGCGATGCCCTCGGCCGAGCGCTGCGCGCCGTGCCAGGAAAATTTCGAACATACGCACCAGGACGGCTTGCGTGGCACATCGATGTGAGACTCGCGTGCGATACCTGATGGCCTGAACTCGCACCGATGTCGCCGCCGGTGAAAATCCGGCGTCTCACCTACAATCTCCCGCTGTACCCGCCGGCACGGCTTGCGGCGCGGGTCGCTCGAATCGGGAGATGGCATGGACAACGCGGAGTACAGGGTCGGGGCGGGCTTCATCGCGCTCATCCTGCATGCGTGGCGGATGGCGCAGCGTGACTGGCGTGCCGGCGAGCTCAGGCTGCTGGTGCTTGCACTGGCGATCGCCGTGGCCGCGCTGTCGGCTGTCGGTTTTTTTGTAGATCGCATGGATGCAGCGCTGCAGCGCGATGCCGCGCAACTGCTTGGTGGCGACCTGATTGTGCGCAGCGACTATCCCTTGCCGGATGCCTGGCGTAGCGAGGCCGCACGTCGACAGCTGCGCATCGCCGACACCGTGGTCTTTCCGAGTATGGCCACGACCGGCAACGGCGATGCTGCCGATTCGCGGCTGGTGGCGGTCAAGGCCGTGTCTTCCGACTATCCGTTACGCGGTGCGTTGGCGCTCAGTGAAGCAGGCCGGCGCCGTGAGGTGCGAGGCGCGCCAGCGATCGGTACCGCCTGGGTTGACCCGGCATTCATCGCGACGCGCGGCGTGCAGGAAGGCGCGCGGCTGCAGCTGGGCGCACGCAGCTTCCGTATCGCGGCCACCATCGCCAATGAAAAAGACCGTGGTGCAGGCTTCATGAATTTCGCGCCGCGCGTGATGATCGCCTTGCCGGAACTCGCCGCCACCGGACTCGTGGGGAAGGGCGCGCGCGTCACCTACCGCACGCAATTGGCCGGCGATGCCGCCGCCATGGCTGCTTACCAGCGCTGGCTGGATGACGAGCTCAAGCGTCACGGTGTGCGTGGCGTGCAAGTCGAGTCGCTCGAATCGGGCCGGCCCGAAATGCGCACGACGCTCGATCGTGCTCGCCAGTTCCTGTCGCTGGTCGGCTTGCTGACCGCCATGCTGGCGGCGCTGGCGATCGCGATGGCCGCACGCCGTTTCATGCAGCGCCATGTCGATGCCTGCGCGATGTTGCGCTGCCTCGGACTGACGCAAGCCGAAGTGACGTGCCTGTATGTGATCGAGTTCGTGCTGGTCGGCGTTGCCGGCGGCTTGATCGGCGCCGCACTGGGCTTCGGTGCGCATTACCTGTTGCTGCAATGGCTGGGATCCTTGCTGACGACCGAACTGCCGCCGCCCGGTGCGCTGCCGGCGCTGCAGGGCGTGCTGACCGGAATGTTGCTGCTGCTGGGGTTTGCGATGCCGCCCATCCTGCAATTGCGCAATGTGCCCCACAATCGCGTGATCCGGCGCGAGCAGCTGCCGCCCAGGGCCTTCACGCTGGGCGGCTACCTGCTGGCGCTCGCGTGTTTCATCCTGTTGCTGGTCTGGCAGGCGCGCGACATGAAGCTCGGCCTGCTGACGGCAGGCGGCTTCCTGCTGGCGCTCGGCGGTTTCGCGCTGGTGGCGTGGCTGGTGCTGCGCGCGCTGCAATGGCTGAAGCCGAATCCGGCGCTGCAGGCCATCGTGGGTAGCACGGGCATCGCTGCATGGCGTTTTGCGCAAGCTTCCTTGCGGCGCCGACCTGCTGCCAGCACCTTGCAGATCGTCGCGCTGTCGCTGGGCCTGATGGCCTTGCTGCTGCTGACGCTGGTGCGCGAAGACTTGCTGTCCGCCTGGCACAAGGCCACGCCGCCCGACGCACCCAATCATTTCATGATCAACATCCAGCCGGATCAGCGCGAGCCGATCGCGGCAAGGCTGCAGCAGACCGGCATCCGCGATGCGACGCTGTACCCGATGATCCGTGGCCGGCTGGTGCAGGTGGACGGACGCACGGTCGGCCCCGAGACGTATGCGGAAGACCGCGCGCAGCGACTGGTCGAGCGCGAATTCAATCTGTCGACGATGGCGGCGCTGCCGCCGCAAAACTCGATCGTCGAAGGACGGTGGTTCCGTGGTGGCGCACAGGCAGAGGCGTCGGTCGAGCAGGGGCTCGCCAAGACGCTGGGACTGAAGCTCGGCGATCGTCTGCGCTTCGACGTCGCCGGCGTGCCGGTGGACGCGACCATCACCAGCCTGCGCAAGCTCGACTGGAGCTCGATGCGCGTCAATTTCTTCGTGATCCTGGACCCGGCCGCCGCGCAATCCTTGCCTGGCACCTGGATCACGGCCTTCCATTTGCCACCGTCGGACCGGCAACTGGTGAGCCAGCTGATGCGCGACTACCCGAACCTGACCATCGTCGATGTCGGCAGCATGCTCGCTCAGGTACAACAAGTGATTGCGCAAGTGGTGGGCGCGGTCGAGTTCCTGTTCCTCTTCACACTCGCGGCTGGTGTGATGGTGCTGGCGGCGGCCATGCTGGTGTCGCAACAGGAACGCATGCATGAAGCCGGCCTGTTGCGCGCGCTTGGCGCGACGCGCATGCAACTGTCGCATGCGCAGTGGCTGGAGTGCGTGCTGGTCGGCGCTTGTTCCGGCTTGCTTGCCGCCACCGGCGCATCGCTGGTCGGCTGGGGCCTGGCCCGGCACATTTTTGAATTCGATTGGACGTTTTCGCCATCGCTGTGGCTGGTCGGCATGCTGGTTGGCATCAGCTGTGCGTTGGCCGGCGGCTGGGCAGGCTTACGCAATATTTTGTCGAGGCCGCCCATGCTGACCCTGCGGGAAGGCTGACCCGCATCAACGGCGGCGCGCGGCCGCCCACGTACATTCCTCCACTCGATGGATGCGTGCAGGTGGAGGTGGGGTGATGCGCGGCAGGCGTGAGAGGATCGCCGGGACGACCCGTGTGGGCAGCATCGCCGCGGTGGTGCTGATGGCTTCACTGGCGGCCTGCACCAGCATGGCGCCGGGCATGCAATTCGGCCGCGCGAAGCCGGTCGATGATGCAGTGCTTGCCAATGGCAGCGATGCGAAGCCGCCTGAGATACAGCTGATCACGACCCGACTGGTGCAGCAGGAACGCGATGCCCGCCAGCGCCGCGTGTCCGAAGACATCAGTGCACTGATGTTGCCCGCGCAGCCGTATCGCGTCGAGGCTGGCGACGTGCTGCAGGTCGTCGTCTGGGATCATCCCGAATTGTCCGCATCGATGCTGCCGGCCGTACCGGTGGCCGGCGGCGCAGGCGCCGGCATTGCCGGCAGTCCCATGCAGCCCAGCTCGGGCTTCGAAGTCGACCAGGACGGCATGCTCGACTTTCCGTATGCGGGCAAACTGAAGGTGGCCGGCATGACCAGTGGCGAAGTACACGCCTTGCTCACGCAGCGCCTCGCGCGTTACCTGAAGCAGCCGAGGCTCACGCTGCGCGTGCTCAACTACCGCAGCAAACGCGTGTATGTGGACGGCGAAGTGAAGGCGCCGGGTGTGCAGCCCATCAATGACATTGCGATGACGCTGACCGAAGCGATCAACCGCGCCGGCGGCATGAACCCGGCGGCCGACCAGAGCCGCATCATGGTCAGCCGCGACGGACGCACCTACCAGGTCAATTTGCCGCAGCTGGTGCAACGCGGCGTCAATCCTTCGTCCGTCATCCTCGCGCACGGCGATGTGGTGCGGGTGCCATCGCGCGAGGAAAGCAAGATCTTCATCTCGGGCGAGGTCACCGCGCCGCGCGCGCTGGCCATGCGCAACGGCCGACTGACACTGAACGAAGCCCTGGGCGAGGCCGGCGGCATCAACCCCGTCACCGGCGATGCGCGCCAGGTCTATGTCGTGCGCCGCACGCAGGACCAGTCTTTCGTCTATCAGCTCGATGCGAATGCGCCGGGGGCGCTGGCGATGGCCGAAGGTTTCGAGCTCAATCCCAAGGATGTGGTCTATGTCGCGGCCACGCCGCTGACCAACTGGAACCGCACGATCAGCGCGATGATCCCGGGCGCGCTGCCCACGGCCGTCATTGCGACGACGCCCAATCACTGACCCCGCGACCCGCGTGCACAACCCCATCCTCTTGCTCTGCGCCGGCAACCTCTGTCGCAGCCCGATGGCTGAAGGATTGATGAGGACATTGCTGCCGTCGCAAGGGCTTTTTTCTTCCGGGCTGTGCGCAACGGATGGCGCGCCGGCCGATCCGCTGGCCGTTGCGCTGATGCGCGAGGCTGGCATCGACATCGGCGCACATCGCTCGCGCCGGCTGGCGAGTTGGATGCTGGCCGAGGCCGCGCATGTGTACACGATGGAAGCCGGGCAGGCTGCCTGGCTGAAGCAGCGGTATCCGGGCTATGCGAAAAAAATTGCCCGCCTGGGCGAACCCTGTGGCACCGACATCCCCGACCCGCACGGCCAGCAGCGGGTCGCCTTCGAGCGGAGCTATGCGGCCATCTGTCGTGCGGTGCAGGCAAGGCTGCCGGCATGGCTTTCCCAACCGGACAGGCGATCGGTGCTGTCGTCGCCTGCCTTGTCCTGACCTCCTGACGAGGATCCCCGGCTTTGAATTCCAACTCGCCACCGCAGCTCGCCTACCAGACGGATCCGCCCGTCTTCCTGTCGGAGGGGGGCGAATCCGACTTGCGCGATTACGTACAGACGCTGTCCGAGCATCGCTGGCTGGTGGTCTGGGTCGCGCTGGCGGTGCTGGTTGCCGGCATCCTGTATGCAGGCTTTGCCAAGCCCGTGTACGAAGCGAGCCTGATGGTGCACGTGGAAGAGAAGGGGCAACGCGAGCCCAAGAACATCCTCGGCGAAGCAGGATCCATGTTCGACTACAAGACCCCGGCTACCGCCGAGGTCGAGCTGCTGCGTTCACGATTGGTCGTGGCGCGGGCGATCGACCGGCTGAAGCTGTACATCGACGCGCGGCCACAGCGCTTGCCTTTGCTGGGCGGCTGGGTCGCCTCCGGTGGCCTGGTCGCGTGGTGGCCGGCGCTGCAGGGGCTGGGTGGCTATGCCTGGGGCGACGAGCGCATCGTCGTCGACGAATTCAGCGTGCCCGAGATGCTGGAAAACCGCGAGTTCACGCTGACGGCGATGCGCGACGGTCGTTACATGGTGGCCGAGCCCGAGTCCGGCCTGTGGTTCGAGGGTAGCGTCGGCGCGCAGCGCCACGAGCCGACCCGCTTCGGTCCGGTGCTGCTGAAGGTCGACACCTTGCGCGCGGTGGCGGGTACGCGCTTCACGCTGGTGCGCAGCTCCCGCTTGTCGGCGATTGAAGCGGTGCAGAAGTCGCTCGATGTGGCCGAGGTCGGCAAGCAATCCGGCGTGGTCCTGGCCACGATGAAAGGCGCAAGCGCCGACGGCGTCTACCAGCTGCTGTCCGGCATAGGGCAGGAGTACATGGCGCAGAACAGCGCGCGCCGCACCGAGGAGGCCGACAAGTCGCTGGCCTGGCTGAACCAGCGCCTGCCGGAACTGAAGCAACAGCTCGAGCAGGCCGAGGCGCGCTACAACCAGTTCCGCAATTTGCATGGCACCGTCGATATCGGCGAAGAGGGCAAGATCAATTTGCAGCGATCGGCGGCGGTGCGTACGCGCAAAGTCGAGCTCGAGCAAAAGCGGCTGGAGCTGCTGTCGCGCTACACCAGCAACCATCCCGCCGTGATTGCGGTCGATGACCAGCTGCGCGACGTGAACCGCGAGCTGCGCGAAGCGGCAGGGCAGCTGCGCGAACTTCCGGTACTCGAGCAGGAGATGGTCAAGCTTGCGCGCGACGTGAAGGTCAACAACGAACTGTATGGTGCCTTGCTGTCGTCGGCGCAGCAACTGCAACTGATCACGGTCGGCAAGACCAGCAATGTGCGGCTGGTCGATGCTCCGGAAAAGCCGGACGCGCCGGTCACGCCGAACCGGCCGCGCATCATCGCCGCCTCGGCATTCGCAGGCCTGTTCATCGGCGTGCTCGCCGCCTTCCTGCGCCGCTCGCTGCAGACGGCCATCGATGACCCGGAAGACATCGAGCGTGGCTTCGGCCTGCCGGTGTATGCCAGCATCCCGCACAGCACGATGCAGCAGACGCTGGCCGCGAGCACGCGCGACCCGACGCGCTTGCCGCTGCTGGCGCGCGTATCGAGCATGGATATTGCCGTCGAAGGCTTGCGCAACTTCCGCACCGCGCTGCAAGTCTGCCTCACGCATGCGAGCAACCGCGTGGTGCTGATCACGGGGCCAACCGAGGGGATGGGCAAGTCCTTCGTATCGGTCAACCTGGCATCGATCATCGCCGCCAGTGGACGGCGCGTCCTGCTGATCGACGGCGACTTGCGCGACGGCCAGCTGCACCGCTACTTCCATGCAGCGCGTGGCGGTGGACTGTCTGACATCCTGGCCGGCGCGCCACCGGCCGGGCTGGTGCGGCACAGCGTGCTCGAGCACCTTGATTTCATCGCGACCGGCACGCTGCCGCCGAACCCGTCCGAGTTGTTGCTGAGGCCGTCGCTGGCTGCGCTGCTGGCCGAGCTCGAGCCGCACTACGACGTGGTGCTGATCGATGCCGCACCGCTGCTGGCCGTGGCCGACAGCCTGGTGATCGGTGCGCACGCCGGCACCATCTTCCTGGCGACGCGTTCGGGCGTCACCCGGCCCGGCGAGATTGCCGAATCCATGAAGCGGCTGGCGCGCGCCGGCTTGTCGGCACGTGGCGTGCTGTTCAACGACATCATCCCGCGCCCCGGCCGTTATGCGTATGGCGGCCGCTATGGCTATGGCAAGTTACGTCAATTGGGGTATACGACCGATGCGCAGCGCACCGTACCTACAGCGACTTGAGCGGCAGCCCGGCATGCAGAGCGATGCCTTGCCCGTGCGCCAGCCCGTTGACCCCGGCCTGTCATCGGAATTCCATCGCTGGCCCTTGCCCGGCTACCTGTGGCCGGCGCTCGAGAAGCACAGCCAGAGCATTTTTTGCACCGAGCCGCACCTGCGCATCCACGGCACGCTGACCAGCGATATCGAGGCCTGGGTATGGCGTCACCATGGCTGCATTGCAGGGCTGTGGCTGTTCAGGAGGCAGGGTCGCACGGCACGCGTACTCAATGAAGTGGCGTCAGAAACCGTCAGCGCCGTCATGCAGTTTGCCGACGCCTTGTTTGCACGCTACCGGGAGCTGGACGTGATCGAGCTGCATGCACTGCACCTGCTTGCGGCATCGCCGCCGCCATCGTCGAAGCGCGGTTGGAACGACACGGCTGCGGACCACCAGGCCACCTCGCCCCCATGCGATGGTGAGCCCTGCGAGCAGGACCGGGGGGGCGCAGCGGGCGATACCGAGGGCGAGGGCGCGGATTCCCGCAAGCCTGCGCGTCATCCGTGGCAGCGCGCTGCCGTCTCGGAAGATTTCGTGCTCGAGCTTCCGTCCACCATCGATGACTGGCATGCGAGCCTGTCCTCGCGTACGCGCGAAAAGCTGCGCCAGTGCCTGCGTCGCGCCCAGCGCAGCGAGCCGTCGTTGCGCTTTCGCCTGTTTCATGATGCCGACATCAGCGAGCGGCAGGTGCGCGCGGTGCTGCAAATGAGCCGCGCCCGCATGCGCGCCAAGGGCCGTTCTTACGGCATGGATGCGCGCGAGGAGCGCAGGCTGTGGACGCTGATGCGCGAGCGCGGGCTACTGGCCACGATTGAAGTCGACGGGCGGATGCGGGCAGGCCTGCTGTGCACGCTGGCCGGCAACGATGTGTACATGCACGTGATTGCGCACGACCCCGCATTCGACGAATTGCGGCTGGGCTACCTGTGCTGCGTGCTGTGCATCGAGGCGGCGATCGCTCAGCGCAGGCATCGCTTTCATTTCCTGTGGGGCTGGTATGACTACAAGGTGAGGCTGGGCGGGCAGCGCCGGGTACTGGAACATGCGCTGCTGTGGCGCAGCCGGGTGGCCGCATGCAGGCATCCGATCCTGTTCCTGCGCCAGCAGTGGCTGGGACTGAGGGCGTTGCTGAGGGAGCAGCGTCAGGCGCGGCAGATTCGCACCGCGCGTCAGGCCGGGGATCCCTCCCGTGTTCATTGACACACGCCAGGTCAACGACGGACGCGCGTTGGTCGTCACGGCCTGCATCATCGGCGGGGGCGTTGCCGGCCTGACGATTGCGCGCGAATTCGAAGGCCACGGCATCGACACCTGCGTACTGGAGAGCGGCGGTTTCGAGCCCGACGATGCGACGCGCGACCTGTGCCGTGGTGAAGCGACAGGGATGCCGTATGAATTTTCCGACGGCTGCCGCGCGCGCTTCCTCGGCGGCAGCAGCAATTGCTGGGGCGGCTGGAGCCGTCCGCTCGATCCTTGGGACTTCGAGTGCCGGGACTGGGTGCCGCACAGCGGATGGCCGTTCGGGCTCGAGCATTTGCTGCCGTATTACGAACGCGCGCACGCGGTCCTGCAACTGGGGCCGTCGAACTTCGACCCGGCATTCTGGGAGCAGGCCATCGCGCGCGATGACGTGCGGCGCATACCGCTGGCCAGTGGACGCGTGCGCGATACCGTGTCGCAATTCAGTCCGCCGGTACGCTTCGGACGTCATTACCGCAAGGCGCTGCAGCGTGCATCGCACGTGCGCATCTTCCTGCATGCCAATGTGACGGCGCTGCTGCCCGACCGCAGCTGCACGCGCATCAGCCAGGTCCGCGTGCAAACCCTGGATGGCAAGTCGATGACGGTGGCGGCGCGCCTGTTCGTGCTGGCCACCGGCGGCATCGAGAATGCGCGGCTGCTGCTGGCCTCGAACCAGCAGGCGGGCTGCGGCATCGGCAATTGGCACGATCTGGTCGGGCGCTATTTCATGGACCATCCGCGTATGCAGGCGGGGAGCGTTCGCTTTTCAGCCGGATGGTCACGCAACAAGCTGTACGACATCAAGTACAACTACCTGAGCCACGCAGTGAAGGCGCATGGGCAGCACATCGCCGCGCAGCTCGCGCTGACGCCCGAGGCCATGGCCAGCGAGCGCGTGCTCAATGCGCGCCTGTGCTTCAGCTCCGAATTCCCGGGCGAGGGCAGCGCAGCGGCGAAGTCCCTGTTCCGCTGCAAGCAGGCGCTGCTGCACAAGGAGCAGCCCGGCTGGTATTGGCGCGATGAAGTGCGCACGATGCTGGGTGACCCGGTCAATACCTTCCTGTATGGTTTTACGCGGCTTTGCCATCCGCGCTTCCTGATCCGCGGCGTCAGCTTCCAAGTGATTGTCGAGCCGGCGCCCAATCCCGATAGCCGCGTCACCCTGTCGGCAACGAAGCGCGATGCGCTGGGCCTGCCGCGTGTCGAGGTCGACTGGCGCATCGATCCCCTGTCGCGCCACACGGCTGACCGCACGCTGGCGCTGGTCGCGCAAGAATTGCAAATGGCCGGCGTGGCGGAAGTCGATACCGGACCCTCGATGTTTGCCGAAGGCTGGCCCGAAACCTGGGAGCGCGAAGGGACCTGGCACCATATGGGCACCACACGCATGCATGCGGATGAACGCAGGGGTGTCGTGAATGCCGATTGCCGCGTGCACGGCATGAGCAACTTCTATATCGCCGGCAGCTCAGTCTTCCCGACGGCAGGCGCGAACTTCCCGACCATTACGATCACGGCACTGGCCTTGCGGCTGGCCGATCATCTGCGTGACCAGCTTCGATGTGACGCGACACTACCGCTGGCAGACCTCGCTGCATTCACCCGGGCGGCCGCCTGACTTCCTTCAATACACGCACTATCGTCCTCGGCATCGGCTGACCATTCCCGTCGGCCAGCTGCACGCGTTCCTTTCCGTCCCTGCGCGTCCCTATGCTGTCGATGCCTTGCTGATCGCTGCGTTCGACCGCAGCGGCGGTCTTGCATCGCGATGACTGACATTCATTGGAATGCCCCGATGGCAAACCATGGTTGGCGATAAGGCTTCGTCAATAATTTTTCCACACGAAAATATTTTTGCTTTCCAGCTGGAACTCTTCTCTCAAAGCAATGCTCTGACACAAGCATTTGCAAGCGATCTCGCTTGAGATCAACACAACCAGAGGGAGAAATTCTTGATGATCAACGTGTCATTCAACAACAAAGCAATCCGCGCACTGTCGCTGTCGGCAGCGACCAGTGTGTCAGTGCTTCTCGCGGCCTGCGGTGGTGGCACTGGCTCTGCTCAGTACGCGATCGATTCCAGCGGCAACCTGACGTCGGCGACAGCGACCACCAAGCTCGCCGACGGCTCGACCCAGACCACGACCGTCAGCACGTCGCCATCGACGACGACTGGTTCAACGACCACGACCACCACGACCGGTACGACTACGACGACGGGTCCCGCGACGGGCACCACCACCGGCACCACCACGGGCACCACCACGGGCACCACCACGGGCACCACCACCGGCACCACCACGGGCACCACCACCGGCACCACCACCGGCACCACCACCGGCACCACCACCGGCACCACCACGGGCACCACCACGGGCACCACCACGGGCACCACCACGGGCACCACCACGGGCACCACCACCGGCACCACCACCGGCACCACCACCGGCACCACCACCGGCACCACCACCGGCACCACCACCGGCACCACCACGACCGCACCGACGCCGTATGGTCAGACCGGCACCAGCTGGGCGATGACTTTCCAGGAAGAGTTCAACGCGTGGAATACTGCGAAGTGGAACGACGCGATCTGGTATGAGGCAGGCAGCGCAACCAAGAACTATGCGGTGTCCAATGGCAGCCTGAAGATCTGGCCTGCGCGCGATGCGACCGGCAAGTTCTTCAACCGTACCATCGACACCGACGGCAAGTACTACCAGACTTATGGCTTCTTCGAAATCGAAGCGAAGCTGCCGATCGGCAAAGGCACCTGGCCGGCCTTCTGGTTGTTCAACCATATCGGCAGCCGCCGCCCCGAGATCGACATCATGGAAGCCTATGCCGGTGGCGGTCCCGCTACCGGCTGGTCTGATGCAAACCTGCACCCGACCGCGTATGCATCGACCATCTGGCTGGATGCTGGTCGCCTTGCCGGCACCAAGACCATGGCCACTGCTGACCTGTCGGCCGGCTTCCACAAGTATGCGATCAAGTGGGAACCGACCCGCCAGACCTTCTACTTCGATGGTCGCGAGGTCTACACGCTGAACGTTACCATGGCCGATCCGATGTACATCATGCTCGACCTCTGGTACGGCAGCGCAAGCGGCCAGCCGGACAGCACCACCCCGACCGGCAGCACGAATTCTTACGAGATCAATTACGTGCGCGCCTGGAAACAGCGCTGATCGGGCCGGCTTCCTTTACGCCGTCAACCATCAGCACGAACCGCCTGCCCGCGCGGGCGGTTTTTCAAGCCAGCTTCATGCTGGCTTTTTTTTGCGGATCACCAAGGCATCACGGCAGCAGGCGCGCATCATCGTTGCACGATGAGGGAGGCCGGCGATGGCAGCGGATCGTGCAGGGCGGGCGGCGCAGATAGCGGTGAGCATCACCGGTTCATTGGGGTGGTGGATGCTATGTGCATCATTGCTTGCCATGGTATTCACCGGCGAAGCGCCTGCGCGATCCCGCAGCGATGTGCGTACGGGCTCGTCCCAGCCATCGCAGCTCGTACCGGACGCAGGTCTTCCCGACCTGCCCATGCCTGCCGGCGTGCATGACGGCGACACGATCGCACTCGACTGCGGTCGAACCTACGCGGGAACGCTGCACCTCGAGCAGCGCCGCAACGTTACCGTCAAGACCGTCGGCGACTGCGGTCCGGCCGTGGTCACGCCGGCCCGTCCCGTTGAAGGCTGGCGACGCGATCCGAAGGCGCCGGGCAGCTGGATCACCGACATGCCCTTTGCGCCGGCCCTGCTGGAACTCGACGGTCGCTACCTGCCGCTGGCCCATCATCCGAATTCATCCACCGTCTGGCTCAAGGGTTCACGGGTCGGTCACGGGCGGCTGCGCGCGTCGCTGCCATCGACGGATCTCGCGGGTGCAACCGTGGTCTGGCGCGCGGCCGACTGGCTGATACAGGAAAGGCGGATCGCAGCCATCGCGGATGACACCATGGTGCTGGCAGCGGGGGATGACGAAGGCTTCGGCCTGTTGCCGGAGACCGATTTCTATGTCGAGGGAAAACGCTGGATGATGGATACCCCCGGCGAATGGGCATGGCAGGACGGCATGCTGTTCCTGAAGATGGCGCAAGGCGACGCGCCGGGCGCGCGCATTCGCGCGTCGACGGCGGCACCGGCGGTCGCCGTCAATGACGCGCAAGACATTCGCATCGCCGGCATCGTGGTGCGCGCGGCCGGCATCGGCATCAACGGCGCCGGCAGCCAGCGCATGCAAGTCAGCGATACCCGCATTGTCAACTGCATCGAAGCCGCCATCGTCGCCGGGTCCGGAACCGACATCGTGCGCGTGCAGGTCGACGGCACCGTGCGGCACGGCATTCGCGCCAACGACGACGCGCGCGACGTGCGCATTGCCGACTCCCGCATCGACCATGCCGGCATGCTGGGCATGCCCAGGCGCTCGCGCGGCGCCATCGTGTTCGAGCTGGCCAGCGGGCAAACCATCAGCAACAACCGCATCAGCGATGCGGGCTACATCGGCATCCGCGTGTTCCGCCATGCGCGCGTGACCGGCAACGTGATTGAGCGTGCCTGTCTGCGCCTGTCCGATTGCGGTGGCATCTATACCTTCGCGCGCGACCGCGCGCCGCTGGATGTAGTCATCGCCCACAACCAGGTCCGCGCGCTTGGCGGCCATCCGGCCTACGGCATTTACCTCGACGACTTTGCCAACGACGTGCTGGTGCAGGACAATGAGCTGTCGGGCAACCCGTCCGGCATGCAGCTCCACAATGGCTTTGACAACCGCATCGAAGGCAACCGCTTCGACGACAGCCGGCGCGAACACATCCTGTTCAACGAGACCGCCGCCTTCGCGGCCATCGAGGCCAATCGGGTGACAGGCAATCGTTTCAGTGGTGCCGCCTCAGTGCCGGTGTTTCGCCTGTGGAGCCGGCATGGCAGTGCGCACGTGGCACGCTTCGCAGACTTCGAACGCAATGTCTACCAACCGCTGCCGACGGCGATGGCCGAGGTCGAAGGGCGCGGCGTGGTCAGTCCCGGCCAGTGGCGGCAGTGGTTCGGTGACGGCGATGCGCGCACCTTGCGGGCCTCAGGCACGCGGCCGGCGCCACCATTCAAACGGCAGCGCGAGCAGGAATAGGGTATTGGTCAGCATGTAGCGACCCGCCAGCCGCGCCGGCTCGTGCAGCAGACGGTACAGCCATTCGAAACCGTTGCGCTGCCAGCTGGCGGGGGCGCGGCTCAGCGTGCCGGCGTGATAATCGAAGGCCGCGCCCACACCCACCATCACGGCGGGGATTCGGCCGCGTTGCGCCGCCATCCATTTTTCCTGTTTCGGGCAACCCAGCCCGACCAGCACCAGCCTTGCGCCGGAGCCGGCGATGCTGGCCGCGATCAGCGCATTGTCGTCGTCATCCAGCGGCCTGAAGGGTGGCGACAGCGTGCCCGCCAGCGGCAGGCCTGGCAGGGTTGTCCGCAGCCGTTCCGCCAGCAGTGCCAGTGTCGGTGCGGTGGCACCCAGCAGGAAGACCGGCAACCGCAGCCGCGCGGCCTCGAGCAGCAGCTTTGCCATCAGGTCGGGGCCCGGCAGGCGTTGCTGTTCGGGCCAGCCCAGTCGTCGCATCATCCATGCGACGGGCGCACCGTCGGGCGCATTCATGTCCGATGCTTGCAGCGCGCTGCGCAGGCCCGCATCCGCGCCGGCCGACACCAGCGAATGGACATTGCAAAGGCATACCATGCGCGACTCGCGCGCATCGGCCCAGCGCAGGATGCGGACGAGCGCCAGCTCCCAGGAAAGCGCGTCGATGCGCGTGCCGAACAGGCTCGCAACATCGGCCCGGGAGTCGGCGTTGGGTGCGTCATTCATCCCTTGATTGGAACGCAATGCGTCAGGATTCATGCTGAGCGCCCGCAAGGCGCGGCCTGCGCGGGCGCGGCAAGATCAATGCCTACCGATGTCGTGGAACCCAGGAGGGCGATGGACCTGATCACGCGCGCGCTGCAGCAATGCAGGCAACGCCTCGAGGAGGCCTTCAATGAATTTGCCGGCGACGATCCCGCGCAGACCCGGATGGAACTCGAAAGCCTCGACGAGCTGCCGCTGCGCGCGCACGCGCGGCTGCCGTATGACGACCATGCCTTCGACTGGGTCGCCTGCCACGAGCTGATCGAAACCTGCGGCAGCCATGAACGGCAAGTGCGGCTGCTGCGTGAATTGCTGCGGGTGGCGCGGCGCGGCATCTTCGTGTCCACCGCGAACCGCTGGCATCCGCTGGCACGCTGGCTGCGTCCGGAGCGGGATGTCGAATTGCTGGATGCACTGGCCATCAAGACCATGGTGGACGTGCTGCCCGGGCGACCGCTGTGGAAGCTTGGCCATGTGCGTCTGGCCGGTTTCAAGTCGCACTATTTCCTGATGGTGTGGAAGGGCGAACGGCAGCCTTCGGGGCTACGCGATGCGGGTCAGTCCGGCGACCAGCAAGCTTCGTCGCAGGGGCCATTGAAAGGGGCGACGAGGTCAGCATCGAACGGCGTAGTCACCCACGGCGCCGCAAGCGGAGCGGCACGGCGGGCCAAGCGTGAGGCACGGGAGCCCTGCAGGGGACCGTATCGTGTCACGTTTCCCCGTGCAGCTGGCCGTTGGTGACGCGTCGTACACGTGGCACGCGGCGCGCGACACAAGCCAGGAAGTCGTCCAGCACCTGCCACAGTCGTAACCTGTCGATGTCGGCCGTGTGCAGCCACAGGTGGAATAGCGAACCCTGTCGGCCCGCATGCGACAGCAGCGCATACAGCCGGCCCAGCCAGTCATGCTCGGCCATGGCCGTCGCCAGCGCAGGCCGCCTCAGCTGCCAATGACGCTGCGACAGGAAGTTCCTGAACAAGACGCTGCGCGGGTGCGGATAGAACTGCAAAGTGGTTGGCATTTCATAGGCCTGGCCGCAGTCGGTGCGCAGGTTCTGTGTGGTGCGCGCATGCGTGAAGCCAGCGGCGCGCACCAGCGCCACATGTTCGCGCCGGTAGCGTCCTCCGGGATAGCAGAAGCCTCGCACGGGCTGGCCCAGCACATCTTCCAGCGCTGCCTTGCCATCGCGCACCTGTCGCCATGCTGCCGCCCGGCTCAGCTGCGCGAGGAAGCGGTGCGAGGCAGTGTGCGAGCCGATTTCAAAGCGCGAGGCCAGCGTCCGCAGCTGTGGTGCTGACATCACCGGCGATCCCTCGCAATTTTCCATCGGCACGTAAAAAGTGGCGGGCAAGTCATGGCGGTCCAGCAAGTCGGCCAGCTTCAGGTCGAGCGGATGGCCGTCATCGACCGACAGCGTGAAGCGCAGCGCGTTCACGACAGGCTGCCTTCGTCGCTGTGCTGTCGGCGTCGCATCGGCTGCGGCGAAGGATGGGTCGCCCGGATTTGCGGCGGCGGCCGCGCAGTCCGCGATGTCGGCGCGGCCGGCTTGTCGCGCGGCAGGTTCCCGCGCGCTTTCGGCGGTGCATCCGGCGGCAGCTGCCATGGCTGGACATCGTCGGCCGCAATGCCTTGCGCGCCGGTGGCAATGTGGCAGGCGTCGACGATGCCTTGCGCGGCACTGTCGAACGCATAGCGCTGCACGCGCTGCAATCCGTGGCGGCTGCACGCGCGCCATAGTCCTTCATCCGTCAGCAGCCGCACCGCACAGGTCGCCCAGTCCTCCACGACCGGTTCGCGCACGTGGCCGTTGCGTCCCTCGATCACCAGCTCGCCGGCCACGCCGGCCTGCGGCGTCACCAGTACCGGCAGTCCGGCGGCACAGGCTTCATTGGCGACGATGCCCCACACATCGCCATGCGTGGGAAACAGAAACACGCGGGCTGACTGGTACAGCGCCGGCAGTTCCGCTTGCGATGCGAAGCCGTGGCAATGCAGGTCGACCGTTGCGACGGTGTCGCGCGCCGCCTCCCGCAACTTGCCCTCGAGGCTGCCGGCGCCCACCACCAGCAGGCGCACACGCCGCTGCAGCCGGCGTGCCGTCTCGTGCGCGACGGCCAGCGCAAACAGCGGATCCTTGGCCGCTTCGAGACGGCCGCAGAACATCAGGTCGTAAGGGCGGGCTGCGCCCGGGGGCGGTGCAAAGGCGGCGTTGTCGACGCACAGCCATGAATACGTGCAGCGTGCCCGGTCGACGCCGTACGCGCGGAACAGGCGCTGGCCGCCGTCGCTGGCGGCGATGAAGGCCTGTGAACGCCGGAACACCCATCGACGCGCGAGCTGGTGCAGCAAGGTCAGGCTGCGCTCGGACCGGTCCGTGCCATCAGTCATGGCCACATGCGCGCGTTGGCGCCAGCGGGCCCAGAGGAATGCATACAAGTGGGTCGGGTTGAAGCCGTCGGTGATGACCACGTCCGGCTGCAGGCGCTGCAACAGCGGCAGGATGTCCGGATTGTGGTGGATGTAGCGGCCATGGAAAGTCAGGTAACGCTCGCGCAGCGTATGGTGGATGAATGCCATCGGCGGCAAGTCCCATGCGCGGTTCGGTTCGCGTGTCGCGCAGAACACGGCCTGGAAGTCCAGCCCGGGCTGGCTGGCCAGCCGGTTGAAGATCGGCACCCGATACGGCGGTGGCAGGTTCGTGACCAGTACGGCGCGCATCAGCGTGCCTCGGCATTCATGGCTTGCCGGGCGCTGTCGCCGGCGGGCAGCAGCGATGCCTGCAGGTCGCTGCGCGCGTGCAGCAGGCGCCAACGCAGCCAGCCATCGAGGCGGCCGCGCGTGATGGCCAGCCCGTGGGGAAATTCATGCAGCGCGCCGCGCGCCAGCGGCTTCGCCAGCGGCGACAGCAGGCCGCGCATGATCACCCACGCGGGCAGCTTGTGCTTGGCGTACATCGCGCCGGTGCCGCGCGCGCGCTGCCGTGCCGACAGCCGCGCGACCTTGCTGGCTATGCGTTGCGGCGCATCGACGCGGTGGTGGACGGTGGCCGTCGGCTCATGCGCGATCACGGCGCCGTCGCGCAGCGCGCGCAGCACCAGGTCGGTCTCTTCACCCGCGCCGAACCACTGGCCGACCCCGAGCCGTCCGTCAAATCCGCCGATCCGTGCTGCCAGCTCGCGTTGCAGGAACAAGGTGATCGACGACACCGGAAAATCACGAAAGCGCGCCGACCGCGGCCAGCTCAGCAAGCCCGGCGGCGACGGGTCTTGCTGTTCGACCCAGCGCACCACCACCCCTTGCGGCCGGTCACGCCGCCGGCTGCGCAGGATCACGCGTTCCAGCGTGGGCGGCTCGTACCAGCAGTCATCGTCCGGGAAGCCCAGCCACCTGCCGCTGGCCGCGGCAATGCCGGTATTGCGCGCCAGCGCGAGGTTGGGCGGGTGATGACGCAGGTGGCGCAGCGCCAGTCCCAGGCAGCGTGCGCGGTGCAGTATCGGCTGCAGCCGGTCATCCCGGTTCTGGTCGACGACGATGACTTCGAAATCATGGAAGGTCTGCGCCAGCAGCGAATCGAACAACCGGTTCAGTTCGATCGTGCGGCCGACCGTCGCCAGCACCAGGGAAAAGTCACGCATGCAAGCCTCCTTCCGGGGTCAAAGGGTCGCGCCCGCGTCGCAGCGCGTCGCGCACGACGTGACGCGCAATGTGGCGTGCGACATGGGCAAGACGTGCGACTGGATTCGGCCCGGCATGCGCCAGCCGCACGCTCAGGTCTTCGCGCATTGCGCGGCGGCGTTCGCGTGTCGACAGGCTGCCACCATGCTCGCGGAACGCCGCCAGCGGCAGCGCCAGTTGCAGCGGCTCGGCCATGCGCGACAGGCGCAGCCACAAGTCGTAATCCATCGCATAGCGCCATCGCTGATCGAAGCCGCCGGCGTCCAGCATCAGCTGCCTGTCGACGAAGGTCGCCGGGTGCGGGATGAAATTCCCGTGCAACAGCCGGGCGCGGCTGTAGGGTGGCGCACGCCAGCCTTCGGGTTCCAGTCGCTCGCCGATGGCGCGCAGGGTGCGTCCGAACAGCCAGCGGCAGCCGCTGGCATCGAAGGCGCGGGCCACGGTCGCCAGCACATCGTCATGCAGGTAGAAATCATCCGAGTGCAGGTGGGCGACGATCTGCCCGCGGGCTGCCGCCAGGCCCGCATTCATGGCCGGCGCGATACCGCCGCGCACGTCGCGCAACACGGTCAGCCGGTGACTGCCGTCGCCCAGCGCACTGATGCGCTTGAGGCTGCCGTCGGTCGAGCCGCCGTCCACGAATACCAGTTCATACGAGACGTCACGCTGCTTCAGCACTGAGGCGATGCACGCATCCAGCCAGGGCAGGCTGTTGAGCGTGCAGGTGATGATGGAAAACCGCGGCG
>JBDKLN010000065.1:0-16146 GCA_039806045.1 Pseudomonadota bacterium | reverse complement strand
CGAACTTGGCCGACAGCACGGTCGCGATCGCCGCGGTCAGCGTGGTCTTGCCATGGTCGACGTGGCCAATCGTGCCCACGTTCACGTGCGGTTTGGTCCGCTCAAACTTGCCTTTTGCCATGATTCTTCTTCCTTCAAAAAGAGCGATTGTCTGTAGGGGTCGGCGCGGCACCCGATCAGGATGCCGTGCACGTTACTGCTGAATTACTTGGCCTTCGCGCTGATGATCGCGTCGGTCACGTTCTTCGGCGCTTCAGCGTAGTGCTTGAATTCCATGCTGTAGGTCGCGCGACCCTGGGTCGCCGAACGCAGCGAGGTCGAGTAGCCGAACATCTCCGACAGAGGCACTTCTGCCTTGATGATCTTGCCACCGCCACCAGCGATTTCATCCATGCCCTGCACCATGCCGCGGCGGGACGACAGGTCGCCCATCACGGTACCGGCGTAGTCTTCCGGAGTCTCGACTTCCACGGCCATCATCGGCTCGAGCAGCACCGGGCTGGCTTTACGGCAGCCATCCTTGAATGCCATCGAAGCGGCCATACGGAACGCGTTTTCGTTCGAGTCAACGTCGTGGTACGAACCAAAGGTCAGCGTGACCTTGACGTCAACCACCGGGTAACCGGCGAGGACACCCGCGGTCAGGGTTTCTTCGACGCCCTTGCCGACGGCCGGGATGTATTCACGCGGAACCACACCACCCTTGATCGCGTCGACGAACTCGAAGCCCTTGCCCGGCTCTTGCGGCTCGATCTTCAGAACCACGTGGCCGTACTGGCCGCGGCCGCCCGACTGCTTGACGAACTTGCCTTCGGACTCTTCGCAAACCTTGCGAATAGTTTCGCGGTAAGCCACTTGCGGCTTGCCGACGGTCGCTTCGACGTTGAATTCGCGCTTCATGCGATCAACCAGAATCTCGAGGTGCAGTTCGCCCATGCCCGAGATGATGGTCTGACCCGATTCTTCGTCGGTCTTCACGCGGAACGACGGATCTTCCTGAGCCAGACGGTTGAGCGCGATGCCCATCTTTTCCTGGTCAGCCTTGGTCTTCGGCTCGACAGCCTGCGAGATCACCGGCTCCGGGAACACCATGCGCTCGAGGGTGATGACCGATGCGGGATCGCACAGGGTGTCACCGGTCGTCGCTTCTTTCAGGCCGACTGCAGCGGCGATGTCACCGGCGCGGACTTCCTTGATCTCTTCACGCTGGTTGGCGTGCATCTGCAGAATACGACCGAGGCGCTCTTTTTTGCCCTTGACCGGGTTGAAGATCGTATCGCCCGAATTCACCACGCCCGAATAGACGCGGAAGAAGATCAGCTGGCCGACGAACGGGTCGGTCATGATCTTGAATGCCAGCGCCGAGAACTTCTCGCTGTCGTCGGCCTTGCGGCTTGCCGGCTGCTCATTCTCGTCGGTGCCTTCGACCGGCGGAATGTCGGTCGGTGCCGGCAGGTATTCGATGACGGCATCCAGCATCGCCTGCACGCCCTTGTTCTTGAACGCGGTGCCGCACATCATCGGAACGATTTCGCCGGCGATCGTACGGGTACGCAGCGCGAGCTTGATGTCTTCTTCGGAGAGGTCGCCCTCTTCGAGGTATTTGTTCATCAGCTCTTCGGTCGCTTCGGCAGCAGCCTCGACCATCTTCTCGCGCCACTCTTGCGCGGTGTCAGCCAGGTTAGCCGGGATGTCGACGTAGTCGAACTTCATGCCCTGCGACGCCTCGTCCCAGATGACCGCCTTCATCTTGACCAGGTCGATCACGCCCTGGAAGTTGTCTTCGGCACCGATCGGCACCTGGATCGGGATCGGGTTCGCCTTCAGGCGAGCGCGCATCTGTTCGTAGACCTTGAAGAAGTTGGCACCGGTACGGTCCATCTTGTTCACGAAGGCCAGACGCGGCACGCCGTACTTGTTGGCCTGACGCCAGACGGTTTCCGACTGCGGCTGCACGCCGCCCACGGCGCAGTACACCATGCAAGCGCCATCCAGGACGCGCATCGAGCGCTCGACTTCGATGGTGAAGTCCACGTGACCCGGGGTGTCGATGATGTTGATGCGGTGCTCGGGGAAGTTGTTGGCCATGCCCTTCCAGAAGCAGGTCGTCGCAGCAGACGTAATGGTGATGCCGCGCTCTTGTTCCTGCTCCATCCAGTCCATGGTCGCAGCACCGTCGTGCACTTCACCGATCTTGTGGTTCACACCGGTGTAGTACAGGATGCGCTCGGTCGTGGTGGTCTTGCCGGCGTCGATGTGAGCGGAAATACCGATGTTGCGGTAACGCTCAATGGGAGTCTTGCGAGCCATGATAAATCCTAAGCTTTCTCAATGTACGAAACCGGGCGCCATGAAATGGCCAACCCGGCGTTGCTTTGGGGGTGGGGCAAGGCGCTTGCGCACCGCCCCGACTATCAGAAGCGGAAGTGCGAGAACGCCTTGTTCGCTTCTGCCATGCGGTGCACTTCGTCACGCTTCTTCATCGCGCCGCCGCGGCCTTCCGCTGCTTCGAGCAGCTCGCCGGCGAGGCGTTGCGGCATCGACTTTTCGCTGCGCTTGTTGGCAGCTTCGCGGAGCCAGCGCATCGACAACGCCATGCGACGGACCGGGCGCACTTCAACCGGCACCTGATAGTTCGCGCCACCGACACGACGGGATTTGACTTCAACCATCGGCTTGCAGTTGCCGATTGCTGCGTTGAAGACTTCGAGCGGATCTTTGCCGCTCTTGGTCTGGATGTGTTCGAACGCACCGTAGATGATGTTCTCGGCGACCGATTTCTTACCGGACAGCATCAGAACGTTCACGAACTTGGCGACATCAACGCTACCGAATTTCGGATCCGGCAGGATTTCGCGTTTGGGGACTTCACGACGACGTGGCATGGCTATTCCTTTCAATCTTCAGTTGGCGCCGGATTGCTCCGCTGCGCCGCGGACGATCATCAGATCGACCACTTACTCGGCCTTCCGGCCGACTCCAACTGCGGCGGACCGCAGAAACTCAACTTCAGCAGCGAAAATTATTTCGCAGCGGCTTTCGCACGCTTGGCGCCGTACTTCGAACGCGCCTGCTTACGATCCTTGACGCCCTGGGTATCCAGAGAGCCGCGAACCATGTGATAACGCACACCCGGCAAATCCTTCACACGGCCGCCGCGGATCAGCACGACGCTGTGTTCTTGCAGGTTGTGGCCTTCACCGCCGATGTACGAAATGACTTCGAAACCGTTGGTCAGGCGGACTTTGGCGACCTTACGCAGCGCCGAGTTCGGCTTCTTCGGGGTCGTGGTGTAAACACGGGTGCAGACGCCGCGCTTTTGCGGGCTGTTCTGCAGCGCGGGCGATTTGCTCTTCACGCGCAGCGAGGTACGCGGTTTGCGAATCAGTTGGCTGATGGTTGGCATCGGTCTATATCCAACAAAGTTAGGGTCTTGCAAAATCCCGGCAAAACCGGGGGCGTATTTCATCGGAGCAAACGGAAAATGCTGCTTGCTGCCGCTGACAGCCGGCACGGAAGAAAAGCGTCGGGGACTGGAAAACACAGACCAAAGAGCGCTTAAGCCCGGGCGAGCTTAAATTCGAGAACTCGCGAGTATATATGGCACGGTTCTGACCGTCAACCGACCGACATCCGAGCGGTGACAGCGTGAAAAAACGGCTCCGGTCACCCGGAGCCGTCTTTTTTACTGCTGGTTTGCCATTTCGGCAAGGGGCGGTTTCAATCCCGGCCTTGCCGTTACGGCAATTGCGATCAGGCTTCGCCTTCCGGTGCAGCGCCAGTGGCTGCTTCTTCGGCTTCCTGCAACGCGCGGGCAGCTTCGGCCTGCAGCATTGCTGCACGCTCTTCGGCTTCCCAGCTTTCCTTCTCCTTGCGGGCACGGTGGAAGGCGAGACCGGTACCGGCCGGGATCAGGCGGCCGACGATCACGTTTTCCTTCAGGCCGCGCAGGCCGTCCTTCTTGCCCATGATCGCGGCTTCGGTCAGGACACGCGTGGTTTCCTGGAACGATGCCGCCGAGATGAACGAGTCGGTCGACAGCGATGCCTTGGTAATACCGAGCAGCACGTTCTCGAAGGTCGCCGGACGCTTGTTCGCGGCGATCACGCGATCGTTCTCGTCCAGCAGTTCCGAACGCTCGACCTGCTCGCCCGGGATGTAGCCGGTATCGCCGGCGTCGACCACCTGCACGCGACGCAACATCTGGCGCACGATGACTTCGATGTGCTTGTCGTTGATTTTCACGCCCTGCAGACGGTAGACGTCCTGCACTTCGTCGACGATGTAACGCGACAGCGCCTCGGCACCCAGCAGGCGCAGGATGTCCTGTGGATCGGCCGGGCCATCGACGATCATTTCGCCCTTGTTCACCACCTGGCCATCGTGCACCAGCACTTGCTTGTCCTTGGTGATCAGGAACTCGTGCTTGTTGCCGTCCATGTCGGTGATTTCGAGGCGCTGCTTGCCCTTGGTCTCCTTGCCGAATGCCACGGTACCGGTGACTTCGGCCAGCATGCCGGCGTCCTTTGGCGAACGCGCTTCGAACAGCTCAGCCACGCGCGGCAGACCACCGGTAATGTCACGGGTCTTCTGCGATTCGGTCGGGATACGTGCCAGCACTTCACCGACGGAGACCAGCTGGCCATCCTTCACGGTGATCAGCGCGCCGACCTGGAAGCCGATGGTCACCGGGTGATCGGTGCCGGCGATCTTCACCTCTTCGCCTTGCTCATTCAGCAGCTTGACCTGCGGACGCACGGTGCGACCGGCGCTGCTGCGACGCTTGGCGTCGATGACGACCAAGGTCGACAGGCCGGTGACTTCGTCCACCTGCTTGGCGACGGTCGAGCCCTCTTCCACGTTCTCGAACTTCACGGTACCTGCGTACTCGGTGATGATCGGACGCGTCATCGGGTCCCAGTTTGCCAGTGCGGTGCCGGCCTTGATGACCTGGCCATCCTTGACGATCAGGGTCGCGCCGTACGGCACCTTGTGACGCTCACGCTCACGGCCGTGGTCGTCGGTGATCAGCACTTCGCCCGAACGGGAAATGACGATCTGGTCGCCCTTGCCGTTGGTGACGTAACGCATGGTGGCGGTGAAGCGAACGGTACCGTTCGACTTCGCTTCCACCGACGAAGCGACTGCTGCACGCGATGCCGCGCCACCGATGTGGAAGGTACGCATGGTCAGCTGGGTGCCCGGTTCGCCGATCGACTGCGCAGCGATCACGCCGACCGCTTCACCGGCGTTGACCATGCTGCCGCGGCCGAGGTCGCGGCCATAGCACTTGGCGCACAGGCCGTAGCGGGTGTCGCAAGTCAGCGGCGTGCGGACTTTCACCTCGTCGATGCCGACGCGTTCGATCTCTTCGACCGCATCTTCATCCAGCAGGGTGCCGGCTTCGTACACGGTTTCCTGGGTTTCCGGATTGACGATATCGGCGGCGGCGACGCGGCCGAGGATACGGTCGCGCAGCGCTTCTATGACTTCACCACCTTCGACCAGCGCCTTCATCGCTGCGCCGTTGGAGGTGCCGCAATCGTCTTCGATCACGACCAGATCCTGGGTCACGTCCACCAGACGACGGGTCAGGTAACCGGAGTTCGCGGTCTTCAGCGCGGTATCGGCCAGACCCTTACGGGCGCCGTGCGTCGAGATGAAGTACTGCAGAACGTTCAGGCCTTCACGGAAGTTCGCGGTAATCGGGGTCTCGATGATCGAGCCGTCCGGCTTGGCCATCAGGCCGCGCATGCCGGCCAGCTGGCGAATCTGTGCTGCCGAGCCACGCGCACCGGAGTCGGCCATCATGTAAATCGCGTTGAACGATTCCTGAGTGCCCTTGGTGCCATCGCGCTTGACGACGTCTTCCACCTTCAGCTGTTCCATCATGGCCTTGCCGACTTCATCACCCGCCTTGCCCCAGATGTCGACCACCTTGTTGTAGCGCTCGCCCGCGGTGACCAGACCCGACGCGTATTGCTGTTCGATCTGTTTCACTTCGTGCTCGGCCTGACCGATGATGACCGACTTTTGCGGCGGCACCAGCATGTCGTCGACGCAGATCGAGATGCCGGCGCGGGTCGCGAGGCGGAAGCCCGATTGCATCAGCTGGTCAGCGAAGACCGCGGTTGCGCGCAGGCCGCACTTGCGGAACGAGGTATTGATCAGCTTCGAGATTTCCTTCTTCTTCAGCGCGCGGTTCAGCACCGAGAACGGGAGGCCTTTCGGCAGGATCTCGGACAGAATCGCACGGCCAACGGTGGTCTCGTAGCGGTTGGTCGCCTCGACGAATTCGCCATCGCGCTCGCCGCGCAGGAATTCCTTGATGCGGACCGTGATGCGGGTCGTCAGCTCGACTTCCTTGTTGTCGTATGCGCGGATGACTTCCGACACGTCACGCAACATCAGGCCTTCGTTCTTGCCGTTGATTTTTTCGCGGGTCGCATAGTACAGACCCAGCACGATATCCTGCGACGGCACGATCGACGGCTCGCCGTTGGACGGGAACAGGATGTTGTTCGACGCCAGCATCAGCGTGCGCGCTTCCATCTGCGCTTCGATCGACAGCGGCACGTGGACAGCCATCTGGTCGCCATCGAAGTCAGCGTTGAACGCTGCGCACACCAGCGGGTGCAGCTGGATTGCCTTGCCTTCGATCAGGACCGGCTCGAATGCCTGGATGCCGAGGCGGTGCAGGGTCGGTGCGCGGTTCAGCATCACCGGGTGCTCGCGAATGACTTCTTCGAGGATGTCCCAGACCACCGGCTCTTGCATCTCGACCAGCTTCTTCGCGGCCTTGATCGTCGTCGCCAGGCCCATCAGCTCGAGCTTGTTGAAGATGAAGGGCTTGAACAGTTCGAGCGCCATCAGTTTCGGCAGGCCGCACTGGTGCAGCTTCAGCTGCGGACCCACCACGATGACCGAGCGGCCCGAGTAGTCGACGCGCTTGCCCAGCAGGTTCTGACGGAAACGACCGCCCTTACCCTTGATCATTTCAGCCAGCGACTTCAGCGGACGCTTGTTGGCGCCGGTCATGGCCTTGCCACGGCGGCCGTTGTCGAGCAGCGAATCGACGGCTTCCTGCAGCATGCGCTTTTCGTTGCGCGTGATGATTTCCGGCGCGCGCAACTCCATCAATCGCTTGAGGCGATTATTACGGTTGATGACGCGGCGATACAGGTCGTTCAGGTCCGACGTCGCGAAACGACCGCCGTCCAGCGGCACCAGCGGGCGCAATTCCGGCGGCAGCACCGGCAGCACTTCCATGATCATCCACTCAGGCTTGATGCCCGAGCGCTGGAAGGCCTCGAGGACTTTCAGGCGCTTCGCGTATTTCTTGATCTTGGCTTCCGACTTCGACTCGCGCAGGTCGGTGCGCAGCTGTTCGGCTTCACGATCGATGTCGATGGTGCGCAGCAGTTCGCGCACGCCTTCGGCGCCCATGTGGGCGATGAAGTCGTCACCGTACTCTTCGTACTTGGCCGCGTAGTCATCTTCCGACATGATCTGGCACTTCTTCAGCGGGGTCATGCCCGGATCGGTCACGACGTAGGCTTCGAAGTACAGCACGCGTTCGATGTCGCGCAGGGTCATGTCGAGCACCATGCCCAGACGGGACGGCAGCGACTTCAGGAACCAGATGTGCGCGACCGGCGAGGCCAGCTCGATGTGTCCCATGCGCTCCCGGCGCACTTTGGCCAGCGTGACTTCGACGCCGCACTTCTCGCAGATGACGCCGCGGTGCTTCAGGCGCTTGTACTTGCCGCACAGGCACTCGTAGTCCTTGATCGGGCCAAAGATCTTGGCGCAGAACAGGCCGTCACGTTCCGGCTTGAAGGTACGGTAGTTGATGGTCTCGGGCTTCTTGACTTCGCCATACGACCACGAGCGGATCTTGTCCGGCGACGCGAGGCCGATCTTGATCGCGTCGAATTGTTCGTTTTGCTGAACTTGCTTGAATAGATCGAGCAGTGCTTTCATGTATCACTCCAAGGTGGCGTGAAAAATTAATCCTTGTTCGGCCGCTGCGCAGACACCCTCCGCGCAACGGCCGGGAGGCACAAGGCCTCCGGCTTGCGTCAGGCTCAGTCGCGTTCCAGGTCGATGTCGATACCCAGCGAGCGGATTTCCTTCACCAGAACGTTGAAGGATTCCGGCATGCCGGCGTCGATCACATGATCGCCCTTGACGAGGTTCTCGTACACCTTGGTACGGCCATTCACGTCGTCGGACTTCACGGTCAGCATCTCCTGCAGCACGTAAGACGCGCCATAGGCTTCCAGTGCCCACACTTCCATCTCGCCGAAGCGCTGGCCACCGAACTGCGCCTTGCCGCCCAGCGGCTGCTGGGTAACGAGCGAGTACGGGCCGGTGGAACGTGCGTGCATCTTGTCGTCGACCAGGTGGTGCAGCTTCAGCACGTGCATGTAACCGACGGTGACGGTGCGCTCGAACGCCTCGCCGGTGCGGCCGTCATACATCGTGACCTGGTTCTTCGACGGGGTCATGCCAAGGTTCTTGGCGATCTCATCCGGGTACGCCAGGTCGAGCATGCGATGGATTTCGCTCTCATGCGCGCCGTCGAACACCGGCGTCGCGAACGGCACGCCGTGTTTCAGGTTGTCGGCCAGCGCCAGCACTTCGGCATCGGAGAAGTTGTCGAGGTCTTCGGAACGGCCGGACTCGTTGTAGATCTTCTTCAGGAAGCCGCGCACTTCGTTGGCTTTCGCTTGCGCCTTCAGCATTTCGCCGATGCGCAGGCCCAGGCCCTTCGCGGCCCAGCCGAGGTGAACCTCGAGCACCTGGCCGACGTTCATACGCGACGGCACGCCCAGCGGGTTCAGCACGATGTCGGCCGGGGTACCGTCCGCCATGTATGGCATGTCTTCCACCGGCACGATGCGCGAGACCACGCCCTTGTTACCGTGACGACCCGCCATCTTGTCGCCAGGCTGCAGGCGACGCTTCACGGCAAGGTAGACCTTGACCATCTTCTGCACGCCCGGCGGCAGTTCGTCGCCCTGGGTGAGCTTCTTGCGCTTCTCTTCGAAGGCGAGGTCGAACTGGTGGCGCTTCTCGGCGATCGATTCCTTGATGGCTTCGAGGGCTGCTGCCGCATCTTCATCGGCCGGACGGATGTCGAACCAGTGGTACTTGTCCAGATCGTCGAGGTAAGCCTTGTCGATCTGGGTGCCCTTGGCCAGCTTCTTCGGGCCGCCGTTGGCGACCTTGCCGATCAGCATGCGCTCCAGACGCTGGAAGGCGTCACCTTCGACGATGCGCAGCTGGTCGTTCAGGTCCAGGCGATAGCGCTTCAGTTCATCGTCGATGATCTGTTGTGCGCGCTTGTCACGCTGGATGCCTTCGCGGGTGAAGACCTGGACGTCGATCACGGTGCCGATCATGCCGGACGGCACGCGCAGCGAGGTGTCTTTCACGTCCGATGCTTTTTCACCGAAGATCGCGCGCAGCAGCTTCTCTTCCGGGGTCAGCTGGGTCTCGCCCTTCGGGGTGACCTTACCGACCAGCACGTCGCCGGCTTCGACTTCCGCGCCGATGTAGACGATGCCCGATTCATCCAGACGCGCCAGCTGGTTTTCAGCGAGGTTCGAAATGTCACGCGTGATTTCTTCCGGTCCGAGCTTGGTGTCGCGCGCGACGACCGACAGTTCTTCGATGTGGATCGAGGTGTAGCGGTCGTCAGCGACGACCTTTTCCGAGATCAGGATCGAGTCTTCGAAGTTGTAGCCGTTCCACGGCATGAACGCCACCAGCATGTTCTGGCCCAGTGCCAGTTCGCCGAGGTCGGTCGATGCGCCGTCAGCGATCACGTCGCGACGGGCGACACGATCGCCCACTTTGACGATCGGACGCTGGTTGATGTTGGTGTTCTGGTTCGAACGGGTGTACTTGATCAGGTTGTAGATGTCGACGCCGACTTCACCCGCCTGGGCTTCATCGTCGTTGACACGAATCACGATACGGCCGGCATCGACGTAGTCGACCACACCGCCACGCAGCGCCTGCACGGTGGTGCCCGAGTCAACCGCCACGGTACGCTCGACGCCGGTACCGACGAAGGCTTTTTCCGGGCGCAGGCAAGGCACGGCCTGACGTTGCATGTTGGCGCCCATCAGCGCGCGGTTCGCATCATCGTGCTCGAGGAACGGGATCAGCGACGCTGCCACCGACACGATCTGGCCCGGGGCCACGTCCATGTACTGCACGCGCTCCGGCGACACCAGGATGGTTTCGCCGGCTTCACGTGCCGACACCAACTCATCGGACAGGCTGCCGGTGGCGTCGATGGTCGCGTTCGCCTGGGCGATGATGTAGCGGCCTTCTTCGATCGCCGACAGGTAATCGATCTGGTCGGTGACCTTGCCGCCGTGGACCTTGCGGTACGGCGTTTCGAGGAAGCCGTACTCGTTCAGGCGTGCATACAGCGCTAGCGAGTTGATCAGGCCAATGTTCGGACCTTCCGGCGTTTCGATCGGGCACACGCGGCCGTAGTGGGTCGGGTGCACGTCGCGCACCTCGAATCCGGCACGTTCGCGGGTCAGGCCGCCCGGGCCCAGTGCGGAAACACGACGCTTGTGCGTGATCTCCGACAGCGGGTTGGTCTGGTCCATGAACTGCGACAGCTGCGACGAACCGAAGAATTCGCGGATGGCAGCCGAGATCGGCTTGGAGTTGATCAGGTCGTGCGGCATCAGGTTGTCCGCTTCGGCCTGGCCGAGGCGTTCCTTGACGGCGCGCTCGACGCGCACCAGGCCGGCACGGAACTGGTTCTCTGCCAGTTCGCCGACGCAACGCACGCGACGGTTACCGAGGTGGTCGATGTCATCGACTTCGCCGCGGCCATTGCGCAGCTCGACCAGGATCTTGATGACGGCCAGGATGTCGTCGTTCGACAGCGTCATGGTGCCGGTCAGCTCGTCGCGACCCACGCGACGGTTGAACTTCATGCGGCCCACCGCCGACAGGTCGTAGCGGTCTTCGCTGTAGAACAGGCCGTTGAACAGCGCCTCCACCGATTCTTCGGTCGGCGGTTCGCCCGGGCGCATCATCCGATAGATCGCCACGCGCGCGGCCATCTGGTCGGCGGTGTCGTCGGTACGCAAGGTCTGCGAAATATACGCGCCCTGGTCGAGGTCGTTGGTGTACAGGGTCTGGATGTCGACGATGCCGGCGTCACGCAGGCGCCCCAGCAGTTCGTCGGTCAGTTCGTCGTTCGCGCTGGCGATGACTTCACCGGTGTCCGGGTCGACCACATTGGTCGCCAGCACGCGGCCCAGCAGGTATTCTTCCGGCACCGAGATGTGCTTGATGCCTGCGCCTTCGATGTCGCGCACGTGCTTGGCGTTGATGCGCTTGTCTTTCGCGACCAGCACCTTGCCCGACTTGTCGGTGATGTCGAAACGCGCCACTTCGCCACGCAGGCGCTCGGCGACGAATTCCATCTCTGCACCTTCCGACCGCAGTGCGAAATTGTCGAACACAAAGAAATTGGCCAGGATCTGCTCGGACGTCATGCCGATGGCCTTGAGCAGGATCGTGACCGGCATCTTGCGGCGACGGTCGACGCGGAAGTACAGGATGTCCTTCGGATCGAATTCGAAGTCCAGCCACGAGCCGCGGTAAGGAATGATGCGTGCCGAGAACAGCAGCTTGCCCGACGAATGGGTCTTGCCGCGGTCATGCTCGAAGAACACGCCCGGCGAACGGTGCAGCTGCGACACGATGACGCGCTCGGTGCCGTTGATCACGAACGAGCCGTTGACAGTCATCAGGGGCAGTTCGCCCATGTAGACTTCCTGCTCCTTCATCTCCTTGATGACCGGCTTGGTCGGCGATTCCTTGTCCAGGATCACCAGGCGCACCTTGGCACGCAGCGGTGATGCATAGGTCAGGCCGCGCTGTTGGCATTCCTTGACGTCGAACGGCGGGTCGCCGAGCACGTACGACAGAAACTCGAGGCGGGCGAAGCCGTTGTGCGAGACGATCGGGAAGATCGAGTGGAAGGCCGATTGCAGGCCTTCGTTCTTGCGCACCGTCGGCCCCACGTCTGCCTGCAAGAAGCCCGTATAGGATTCGAGCTGGGTAGCAAGCAGGTAAGGGACATCATGTACGTTTGCGCGTTTGGCAAACGACTTGCGGATACGCTTCTTCTCAGTGAATGAGTAGTGCATGAACACTCCGTGCGTGACAGGAAGGATAGAGAATTCAGGACTCGATGAAGATCAATGCCTTCGTCTGAGAATCCTCAAGTCTTTGCCCTTCAGCTAAGACTGCGACCACCAGCTGCGGTTGCATGTGCGACCTTGGCTGGCCTTGCTGCTTGTACTGCGATGAACCCGCGCACCCGGCAAGATTCATGAAACGCCAAAAGAGCCAAAAGCAGGACCCCGCCTTTCGGCTGGGCCCTGCACTTTGACTCGGTGGCGAACGCCAGAAACCGGGCTTACTTGAGCTCGGCCTTGGCGCCTGCTTCTTCCAGCTTCTTCTTCGCGGCTTCTGCGTCGGCCTTGGCAACGCCTTCCTTGACCGGCTTCGGAGCGCCGTCGACCAGGTCCTTGGCTTCCTTCAGGCCGAGGCCGGTGATTTCGCGCACGGCCTTGATGACGCCGACCTTGTTCGCGCCGACTTCTGCCAGCACAACGGTGAACTCGGTCTGCTCTTCAGCAGCCGCGCCGCCGCCGGCACCGCCAGCCGCCGGGCCAGCCACAGCCATCGCTGCAGCGGAAACGCCGAACTTCTCTTCGAATGCCTTGACCAGGTCGTTCAGGTCCATCACGGACATTTGACCGACGGCTTCCAGGATGTCGTCTTTGGTGATTGCCATTTAAAAACTCCTAATGATTTACGGATGTATCGAGATCGGGCTTGACGGAAACGAGGGGAGATCGCAATCGCGATTACGCCGCCTCGGTTTCCTTCTTCGCAGCCAGGGCGGCCAGTGCGCGGGCAAAGCCGGAGACCGGAGCCTGCATGACGCCCAGCAGCTGGGCGATGAGGACTTCCTTGCTCGGGATGTTTGCCAGTGCAACGACACCTGCCTTGTTGAGCGAGTTGCCTGCGTAGTTGCCTGCCTTGAGGACCAGCTTGTCGTTGGACTTGGCAAAGTCGCTCAGGACTTTGGCCGCGGCCACCGCATCTTCCGAGATCGCATAGATCAGCGGACCGGTCATTTCAGAAGCGAGAGGCGCAAACGCAGTGCCTTCCACAGCGCGGCGAGCGAGCGTGTTTTTCAACACGCGAAGGTAAACCTTCTGCTTGCGAGCGTCGGAACGCAGTTTCGTCAAGGCTCCAACCTCAATGCCACGGTACTCGGCCACGACGATGGTCTGCGCTTTGGAAACTTCAGCGGAGACTTCGGCGACGACGGCCTTCTTGTCATTCAGATTGAGACTCACGTTCAACCTCCAAAAGTGATGCTCGGCGACTGCACCGCCGGAGGGCGGCCTGCCTGACATCGTTTCGAACACGGCGTCCGAAGTCAGGAGTTCATGTCACACACCATTGCGGCATGCAGCATTGAGACTGCAAAACTTGTTCGGGTTCGCCATCTGCGTTGGGCGCTTCGGGATTGCTCCTTCAACGTTTAAGCATCCACCGCTTGTTGCCGCGGCTTTTGTCCCAACGGTCTTTGATTGCCTGGCCCGGCGATGCACTGCCGAACCAGCCCAAAGATCTGCCCCGCGCCACCTTACGGCGTCACGGGGACTTGATTCATTACTGCGCGGCCAGCGAACCCTGGTCCACGCGAACGCCGGCGCCCATCGTGGACGACAGCGAGATCTTGCGCAGGTACACACCCTTGCTCGTGGCCGGCTTCGACTTGTTCAGCGCTTCCAGCAGGGCGAGCAGGTTGGTCTTCAGGTCGGCATCAGCGAACGACTTGCGACCGATGGTCGCGTGGATGATGCCAGCCTTGTCGGTACGGTATTGCACCTGACCAGCTTTTGCATTCTTGACGGCGGTAGCGACATCCGGGGTCACGGTGCCGACCTTCGGGTTCGGCATCAGGCCGCGCGGGCCCAGCACCTGACCGAGGGTACCGACGATACGCATCGTGTCCGGCGAAGCGATGACCACATCGAACGGCATGTCGCCGGCCTTGATGCGGTCTGCCAGGTCTTCCATACCGACCACTTCAGCGCCAGCGGCTTTTGCCGCTTCGGCCTTATCGCCCGAAGCGAACACGGCGACGCGAACCGACTTGCCGGTACCAGCCGGCAGAACGACGGAGCCGCGAACGACTTGATCCGACTTCTTCGCGTCAACGCCCAGCTGGACGGACACGTCGATCGATTCATTGAACTTTGCAGTCGCCAGTTCTTTCACCAGGGCGATAGCATTGTCGAATGCGTAGGGCTTGGTGCGATCAACTTTGGCCTTGATCGCCTGGGCGCGTTTGGACAGCTTAGCCATTACAGACCCTCCACCGTGATGCCCATCGAACGAGCGGAACCTGCGATCGTGCGCACAGCTGCATCGAGGTCAGCGGCGGTCAGGTCAGGCTGTTTCTGGGTTGCGATCTCTTCGGCTTGCTTGCGGGTGATCTTGCCAACCTTGTCGGTATGCGGCTTGGCCGAACCCTTCTGGATGCCAGCGGCTTTCTTGATCAGGATGGTGGCCGGCGGGGTCTTCATCACGAAGGTGAAGGACTTGTCCGCGAACGCCGTGATCACGACCGGGATAGGCAGGCCGGGCTCGACACCCTGGGTCTGGGCGTTGAACGCCTTGCAGAATTCCATGATGTTCAGGCCGCGCTGACCGAGGGCCGGGCCGATAGGGGGGGACGGGTTTGCTTTACCAGCCGGCACTTGCAGCTTGATAAAGCCAATGATTTTCTTTGCCATGTTGGCTCCTGTTGGTGAGTGATAGCGCCGTTTCGTCGGAAATTGCTTGGACTACTCGGGCTCCTCGGTTTACTGCGCGATGCAGGGCAGGACTGCGTGCATCGTGTTACTTGCCGTGTTGGCGACCCTTGCGGGCCGTACGTCACGGCGGACGCTTGATTCGTTGGCGTGGAAGCCGGCTGGTTTATCAGGCCTTTTCGACCTGGCCGAATTCCAGCTCGACCGGCGTTGCGCGACCAAAGATCGTGACCGAGACGCGAACGCGGGATTTTTCGTAATTGACTTCTTCGACGTTGCCGTTGAAGTCGGTGAACGGGCCATCCTTGATGCGGACCAGCTCGCCCACTTCGTAGAGCACTTTTGGACGCGGCTTTTCAACGCCCTCCTGCATCTGGTGCAGGATCTTGTCCACTTCGTGCGGCGGGATCGGGGTCGGCTTGTTGGACTTGCCGCCGATGAAGCCCGTCACCTTGCTGGTATTTTTCACCAGGTGCCAGGTATCGTCAGTCATCTCCATCTCGACCAGTACATAGCCCGGGAAGAAACGGCGCTCCGTTACCGATTTGTGGCCGTTCTTCATTTCGACCACTTCTTCGGTCGGCACCAGGATCTGGCCGAACTTGTCCTGCATGCCAGCGCGCATGATGCGCTCCGTCAGCGAGCGCTGCACGCTCTTCTCCATGCCGGAGTACGCGTGCACCACATACCAGAGCTTCTTGGCGCCCGAGCTGGCGGAAGCCGCCACCGCGCTTTCCTGCGTGTTCTCGGTCATCGTTATCTCCAGCCCAGAATGAGACCGTACAGGACGACCTCGAGCAATTTATCGACGCCCCACAGGAAGATTGCCATCAAAACGACAAAGCCGAACACCACCCCGGTGATCTGCATGGCTTCCTTGCGGGTAGGCCAGACGACTTTCTTGGTCTCGCGCACGGACTCGCGCGCAAAACCAACGAAGTCACGACCCAGTTGCGAAGTCCAGCCAAAAGCCACTGCCAGCAGCAGGCCGCCGACCAGCGCAGCCGCACGCACGAGCGTGGTCTGCCCTGCCAGCGCATAGAACCCGACCACGCCCGCCGAAATGGCGAAAACCGACAAAGCCAGCTTGGCCTTGTCAGCCGAAGTGGTCACGGTCTGGACGGGTTGATTAGACATGGTCTTATGCTTTCGGTGGCAACGCACCAGAATTCGGTGGCAGGGGCGGAGGGCCTCGAACCCCCAACCTACGGTTTTGGAGACCGTCACTCTGCCAATTGAGCTACGCCCCTGCGGAAAACCT
>JBDKLN010000064.1:0-25353 GCA_039806045.1 Pseudomonadota bacterium | reverse complement strand
GCACGCGACGCGTGTCGGCAGGATCGATCACGCCGTCATCCCACAATCGCGCGCTGGCGTAATACGGATGGCCCTGCGCCTCGTACTGCTGGCGGATCGGCGCCTTGAAGGCCTCTTCTTCGTCGGCGCTCCAGCTGCCGCCCTTGGCTTCGATGCCGTCGCGCTTGACGGTGGCCAGCACGCTGGCCGCCTGTTCGCCACCCATCACCGAGATGCGCGCATTGGGCCACATCCACAGCATGCGCGGCGAATACGCGCGGCCGCACATGCCGTAGTTGCCGGCGCCGAAGCTGCCGCCGATGATCACGGTGAACTTCGGCACGGCGGCCGTGGCGACGGCCGTCACCATCTTCGCGCCGTGGCGCGCAATGCCTTCATTTTCGTACTTGCGGCCGACCATGAAACCGGTGATGTTCTGCAGGAAGATCAGCGGAATCTTGCGCTGGCAGCACAGTTCGATGAAGTGCGCACCCTTGACCGCCGATTCGGAGAAAAGGATGCCGTTGTTGGCGATGATGCCGACCGGCATGCCGTGCAGGTGCGCGAAACCGCACACCAGCGTATTGCCGAAACGCGCCTTGAATTCATCGAACTCGCTACCATCGACCAGGCGCGCAATCAATTCGCGCACATCCCAGGGCTTGCGGGTGTCGGTCGGGATCAGGCCATAGATTTCACGCGCATCGTATTTCGGCGCAACCGGCTCGCGCAAGGCCAGCGGCTGCGGCTTGCGGCGATTCAGGTTGCCGACGATGCTGCGCGCAATCGCCAGCGCATGCGTGTCGTCCTGTGCCAGATGGTCGACCACGCCGGACAGGCGCGTGTGCACGTCACCGCCGCCGAGGTCTTCGGCACTCACCACTTCACCGGTGGCGGCCTTCACCAGCGGCGGCCCGCCGAGGAAGATCGTGCCCTGCTCTTTCACGATGATGGACTCATCGCTCATGGCCGGCACATAGGCGCCGCCGGCGGTACAGGAGCCCATCACGACGGCGATTTGCGGTATGCCCTGTGCGGACATGTTGGCCTGATTGAAGAAGATGCGTCCGAAATGATCGCGATCGGGGAAGACCTCATCCTGGTTCGGCAGGTTGGCGCCACCGGAGTCCACGAGGTAGATGCAAGGCAGCGCATTCTGTTGCGCGATCTCTTGCGCGCGCAAATGCTTCTTGGCTGTCATCGGGTAGTAGGTGCCGCCCTTGACCGTCGCGTCATTGCACACGATCACGCACTCCTGCCCCTTCACGCGGCCGATGCCGGTGATGATGCCGGCCGCCGGTGCGGCATTGTCGTACATGTCGTAGGCCGCCAGTTGCGAGAATTCGAGGAAAGGCGTGCCCGGATCGAGCAACTGATTGACGCGCTCGCGCGGCAGCAGCTTGCCGCGCGCCACATGCTTCTGTCGTGCGGCCTCACCGCCGCCCTGCGCGATGCGCTCGCAATGCGCCTGCAAGTCGTCGACCAGCGCCTGCATGGCCGCGGCATTGGCGGCAAATTCGGGCGAACGGGTGTTGATCTTCGATTCGATGACAGGCATGGGTCTCCCTGAACGTTGTTTTAGTTATCGTGGTCATGGTCATGGTTGCAGTTCGGTCCGTGCACATGGCCGTGGCCATGATCGTGGTCGCCGCCGCTGCCGCGCTTGTCGATGAAGTCGCCATCGACATAGAACCAGAGCCCGTCTTCGCGCACGAAGTTGCTGATCTCTTCCATCCGTCGTCCGCGTCCGCCTTCACGGCAACGCGCGACGAAATGCACGGTGGCCTTGTCGCCGTCCTGCTTGCTGGCCTTCACTTCCAGCCCCAGCCATTTGACGAACAAATCGGTGACGGCCTCTTCCGGCCGGGTCGATGGATGCCAGGTCGCCGCCAGGTATTCCTCGTCCAGCGTCACATACGCGCTATAGCGCGCGCGCATCAGCTTTTCCGGCGTGTCGGCAACGGCCGCACCCGAATGAAAAGGCAGGCAGCAGCTCGCGTACAGCTTGCCGCCGCAGGGACAGGCTTTGTCGTCGTGTTTGGCCATGGGTCGCAGGAATGAAGGTTGGTTGGAGATCGTTCGCTATTGCCGCGTCAGGCCAGCGCGCGGCCGATCAGGATTTTCTGGATGTCGCTGGTGCCTTCATAGATCTGGCACACGCGCACGTCGCGGTAGATGCGCTCGACCGGGAAGTCGGCCAGGTAACCGTAGCCGCCGTGGATCTGGATCGCATCGCTGCAAACCTTCTCCGCCATTTCGGTCGCGAACAGCTTGGCCATCGCCGCTTCCTTCAGGCAGGGCAGGCCGGCGTCTTTCATCGCCGCCGCATGCCAGACCATCTGCCGCGCCGCTTCGATCTGCGTGGCCATGTCGGCCAGTTTGAATTGCACGGCCTGATGCTCGAACAAGGGCTGGTCGAAGCTCTGCCGGTCTTTTGCATACAAGAGCGCCGCTTCGAACGCGGCACGCGCCATGCCCACCGCCTGCGATGCGATGCCGATGCGTCCGCCTTCGAGGCCGGACAGCGCGATCTTGTAGCCCATGCCTTCGTCGGCTATCAGGTTGGCGGCAGGTATGCGGCAGTCTTCGAAAACGATTTGCGCGGTGTCGGATGAATGCTGGCCGAGCTTGTCTTCGATGCGCGCAACGACATAGCCCGGGGAGTTGGTCGGCACCCAGAACGCGCTGATGCCGCGCTTGCCGGCAGCCTTGTCGGTGACGGCCATCACGATGCAGACATCGGCGTTCTTGCCGCTGGTAATGAATTGCTTCACGCCGTTGAGCACGTAATGGTCGCCGTCACGGCGCGCGGTGGTCTTCAGCGCGGACGCATCGCTGCCGGCGTGCGGCTCGGTCAGTGCGAACGCGCCCAGCATGCGGCCGGCGGCCAGCGGCTTCAGCCATTGTTCCTGCTGCGCGGGATTCGCATAGCTCATCGCGATGCTGCACACCGGGCAGTTGTTGACCGAAATGACGGTCGAGGTGCCGCCATCGCCGGCCGCGATTTCTTCGATCACCAGCGCCAGCGCCAGATAGTCGAGGCCTGCGCCGCCTTGCGCTTCGGGCACCGCAACGCCAAAAGCACCCAGCGCGGCCAGCTGCTGCAGCGCTTCTTTCGGGAAGCGCCGCTCGCGGTCCCACTGGGCAGCGTGCGGCGCGAGCTGCTGCTGCGAGAAGTCGCGCAGCGCATCGCGGGTCATCTGGTGCTGTTCGGACAGGATCATCAGTCAGTTCGTTTTGGTTGCGTAAAATTTGGGTTGCGTATCAGTCACTGGATCCCCCCTGGACCTTGTACTTCCTTACCAATCCATCTTGCGGCCGTCATAACTCTGGAAGGAGCCGCTGTCGGCCGGTGTCAGACCATCGATCACGCGCCGCATGCCGGCCACGCTGTCGTGCACCGAGGTCGGCGCACCGGGGCCGCCCATGTCGGTCTGCACCCAGCCCGGGTTCATCGTGACGAGGGTCATGCCCGGGTAATCGTGGCGCGCCGCATGCACGGCCATGTTCAGCGCCGCCTTCGATGCGCGATAAATCCAGCCCATGCTCGACTGTGCATCGGCGATGCTGCCCATGCCGCTGGTAATGAAGGCGAACTTGCCGCGCGCGGCTTCGACGAAGGGCGCGACCAGCGGCAATGCCTGCATCGCGCCACGCACGTTCGCCTGCATGACGGCGTCGAACAGCTCATCGTCCGGCGCCTCGCCGGCACCGGCCTCGGAGCCGAATACGCCGGCCACATAGACCGCGAGGTCGATCGTCTCGCCATCGAGCAGCCAAGCAAGCCCGGCCACCGACTCGGACTTCGTCACGTCCAGCTTCAAGGGCAGCGCGCCATCGGCCTTCAGCGCGTCGAGCGCCAGCTGCGTGCGCGCGGTCGCGTGCACTTTCCAGCCATCGGCCAGAAGCTGCCGTGCGAACTCGCGGCCGATGCCGCGCGACGCGCCAATGATCAGGGCAGTCTTCATCCTTGCTCCTGCGTCAGGCCATCTCGATGGCCATCGCGGTCGCTTCGCCACCGCCGATACACAGCGACGCGATACCACGCTTGCCGCCGGTCTTCTTCAGCGCGCCGAGCAGGGTGACGATGATGCGCGCACCGGACGCGCCGATCGGATGGCCGAGCGCACAGGCGCCGCCGTGGATGTTGATCTTGTCGTGCGCAATGCCATGATCGCGCATCGCGGCCATCGCGACTGCGGCGAAGGCTTCATTGATTTCGAACAGGTCGACTTCTTTCGTGCTCCAGCCCGTCTTCGCATACAGCTTTTCGATCGAACCGACCGGTGCCGTCGTGAACAGATTCGGCGCCTGCGAATGACGAGCGTGAGCGACGATTCTGGCGATCGGGGTGGCGCCCAATTTGTTCGCCGTCGATGCGCGCATCAGCACCAGTGCTGCCGCGCCATCGTTGATCGACGACGACGACGCTGCCGTGATCGTGCCGTCCTTCTTGAACGCCGGACGCAACGCGGCAATCTTGTCGAGGCGCGCCTTCAGCGGGCCTTCATCCTTGTCGATCACGACGTCGCCCCCCTTGCCGGACACGGTCACCGGTGCGATTTCCCACTGGAACGAGCCATCGGCGGTCGCAGCCTGCGCGCGCTTCACGGAATCGATCGCATACGCATCCTGCGCCTCGCGCGTGAACTGGTAGGTGGCCGCACATTCTTCGGCAAAGGTGCCCATCGAGCGGCCCTTGTCATACGCATCTTCGAGACCGTCGAGCATCATGTGGTCGTACATCATGCCGTGGCCGATGCGGTAGCCGCCGCGCGCCTTCGGGATCAGGTAAGGCGCGTTGGTCATCGACTCCATGCCGCCGGTGATCACGACATCGTTGGTGCCGGCCAGCAGCGAATCAACGCCGTAAATGGTGGCTTGCATCGCCGAGCCGCACATCTTGGACAGCGTGACCGCGCCGGCCGATACCGGGATGCCACCGCGGATGGCCGCCTGTCGTGCCGGGGCCTGGCCCTGGCCTGCCATCAGGCAGTTGCCGAAGATGACGTCATTGACCACGTCCGATGAAATGCCGGCGCGCTCGACCGCGGCACGGATCGCGATGGCACCGAGCTCATGCGCGGACAGCGACGAGAAGTCGCCCTGGAAGGCACCCATCGGGGTGCGCGCTGCGCCGACGATAACGATGGGGTCTTTCTGGTCTTGCATGACAATCTCCTGTTCTGAAGCGGGTTCTACTGGGTCAGCCGGCAGCCGGATATCAGGCCGCTTTCGCTGCCGGCGCGACCGGCGCTGATGGCACTGCCGGTTCTGCGCCGTTCTGGTGGATGAAACGTATCTCTTGCGGGTACGGGAAGGTATCGGGCACCTGTCCGTCGACGATGCTCTGCTTGCGCTGTTGCCAGTATTCGGCGGTCAGCAGTTCGGCGTGATGCTTCATGAAGTACTGCCGGACTTTCGGATTGCCGAGCAAGAAGACGCTGAACTGTTCGGGGAACACATCGTTCTTCGCGATGTGATACCAGGGCTCGCTGGCCATCTCGTCTTCTTCATTGCGCGGCGCCGGGATGTCGCGGAAATTGCAATCGGTGATGTATTCGATCTCGTCGTAGTCGTAGAACACGACCCGTCCCTGTCGCGTGACGCCGAAGTTCTTGTACAGCATGTCACCGGGGAAGATGTTGGCGGCTACCAGGTCCTTGATCGCATTGCCGTACTCGCGCACACCATGCTCGAGCTTTTGCTCGTCGCCCGCTTTCTCGGCGTCGGTCAGCCAGATGTTCAGCGGCGTCATGCGGCGCTCAATGTACAGGTGCTTGACGATCACCTGGTCGCGATCTTCTTCGATCAGCGATGGCGCGACTTCCTTCAACTCGGCCAGCAACTCATCGGAAAAGCGCGAACGCGGGAAGGCGACCTTCGAATACTCGAGCGTATCGGCCATGCGGCCAACGCGGTCGTGGTATTTGACCAGCAGGTATTTTTCTTTCACCAGCTCGGGCGTGGTTTCTTTCGGCGCCGGGAAATGATCCTTGATGACCTTGAACACGTACGGGAAGGACGGCAGCGCGAACACCACCATCACCAGCCCGCGAATGCCGGGCGCGATCGCGAAGTTGTCTGACGAATTGGCCAGGTGGTGCAGGAAGTCGCGATAGAACGCGGCCTTGCCTTGCTTGTGCAAGCCCAGCACCGTGTAGATCTCGCTGCGCGGCTTGTTGGGCAGGATGGTGCGAAGGAATTTCACGTAAGCCGACGGCACTTCCATGTCGACCATGAAATAGGCACGCGTGAACGAGAACAGCAAGGTCAGCTGGCTGGTGTCGGTCAGTACCGTATCGAGGTACATCTCGCCGCTGCGATTGTGCAGCACCGGGATCACGAAGCCATGCATCTGGTTGCCGTTGATCAGGCGGCCGATGATGTACGCGCCCTTGTTGCGCATGAAAGGACTGGACAGCACCTGGATCTGGTGGTTCGCTTCCGGCGCATGGCCGCCGAGCAGCAGGTGCAGCCGTGCCTCGACCAGCGCCACATCGCGCTCGAGGTCGGCAAACCCGCCCTTGAACTGGAAGTTGGTGATCACGCGGCGCAGCGCGCTGCGCAAGCCGTCACGGCTCGGGTAATACACGCGATAGGCCGGCACCCCTTCGCGCGGCTCGATGTACTCAGTCGAGATGGTCGGCCAGACGAAGATGAAATCGTTGTTGAAATAGGTGCGATGCAGGATGTTGCAGCAGACCGAGTTGAAGAAAGTCTCCGCCAGCTCCGGCTGGCGGTGCTCAGTCAGCATGCCGATGTAATGCAGCTTCACTTCACGCCATACGGTGTCGGTCAGCTCGGCCTCGTCGTATTCATCCTCCAGTGCCTGCACGCATTCCTGTACGCGTCGGTCATAGAAGGCGATACGTTCGCGCGCCTCGGCCTGCGCCTGCTTCCAGGTGGCATTTTCGAAGTGGCGGCGCGCGGCCTGGCTCGACTGGCGGAACAGCCGGTAGTGCTTGTCGAAGCCGTCCATGATCACGCGCGCGATGTCGAACGCGATCTGGGACGACAGCAGTTTCGGGAAGTGCTGCATAGGTTTCCTGTAAAGCTCAGGCCGTCTCGGCGAACAGTTCGCGGCCGATCAGCATGCGTCGGATCTCGCTGGTGCCGGCGCCGATCTCATACAGCTTGGCATCGCGCCACAGACGGCCCGGGGCATATTCATTGATGTAGCCGTTGCCGCCCAGCGTCTGTATCGCCTCACCGGCCATCCAGGTCGCCTTCTCGGCGGAATACAGGATGGCGCCGGCCGCATCCTTGCGCAGCGCGCGTACCTGCTCGGGCGATTTCGCACGGTCGCAGGCCTGGCCGACGGCATACACATAGGCCTTGCAAGCCATCATGGTCGAATACATGTCGGCGATCTTGCCCTGCATGAGCTGGAACTCGCCGATCGGCTGGCCGAATTGCTTGCGCTCGTGCACATAGGGCACGACCACATCCATGCAGGCCTGCATGATGCCCAGCGGGCCGCCGGACAGCACGGTGCGCTCGAAGTCGAGGCCTGACATCAGCACGTTGACGCCACGGCCGAGGCCGCCAAGCACGTTCTCGGCAGGCACTTCGCAATCCCGGAAGACCAGCTCGCCGGTATGAGAGCCGCGCATGCCGAGCTTGTCGAGTTTTTGGGCGATCGAGAAGCCCTTGAAGCCCTTCTCGATCAGGAAGGCGGTCATGCCGCGCGGGCCGGCTTCGATATCGTTCTTTGCGTAGACCACCAGTACATCGGCATCGGGGCCATTGGTGATCCACATCTTGCTGCCGTTGAGCACCCAGCGATCACCCTTGAAATCGGCGCGCAGCTTCATGCTGACGACATCGGAACCGGCGTTGGGTTCCGACATCGCGAGCGCGCCGATATGCTCGCCGCTGATGAGCTTGGGCAGGTATTTCTGCTTTTGTTCTTCGCTGCCGTTGCGACGGATCTGGTTCACGCACAGGTTGGAGTGCGCGCCATACGACAGGCCGACCGAGGCCGACGCGCGCGAAATCTCTTCCATCGCGATGATGTGCGCGAGGTAGCCGAGGTCGCTGCCGCCATAAGCCTCGGGCACGGTGATGCCGTGCAGGCCCAGGTCGCCCATCTTGCGCCACAGGTCCATCGGGAACTGATCGGTGCGATCGATCTCGGCTGCCCGTGGCGCGATCTCGCTCTCTGCGAACTGGCGCACGGCGTCGCGCAACGCGTCAATGTCCTCGCCATGGTTGAAGGTGAGTCCGGGCAGGTCGATCATCGTGGTCTCCAGTGTCTGCGTCTTGCTTGTTGTTGGTGTTGTGTCGCTCTACTCCGGCCGCCCGCAGGCACAGGCGGCGCGTGACTTTTCTTGCCGCGGGCGATCAGGCAGCGCGCCGGGGCGACGCACTACTTTTCTTGGATTGGGATTTTGATTCTTGCAGCATGCTGCGGCACTGTTCTTCGTGTGCCGTGATCTCTTCCAGCGTGACCTCGATGTCTTCGCGCTGCTGCTCGAGCGCTTCGCGGTGACGGGCGAGGACTGCAAGGAAGCTGTTGAGCTGCGCGGTGGAATCCTTGGGCGACTCGTACATGTCGACCAGGTCCTTGATCTCTGACAGCGTCAGGCCCAGGCGCTTGCCGCGCAGCGTCAGTTTGAGCCGCGTGCGGTCACGCGCGCCATAGACGCGTGTGCGGCCGCCGGTACCTTCGCGACGCGGGCTGATCAGCCCCTGGTCTTCATAGAAACGGATCGCGCGGGGCGTGATGTCGAACTCGCGCGCCAATTCGGTGATGGTGTAGGTCGCCATGGTCTCCGTGCCCGAGCCAGCGGCGAACCGACCGGGCCGGCTTCAGCCGCCGCCGGCAGTGCCCGCCCGGGCCCTGTAGAATGGACGTTTACGTAAACGTCAATTAGGTGGCTATTGTAGGCGGGGCGACGGCAAATGCAAACCCCGCCCCGCAGCGGTCGCCGCGCAGACGGTGTGCAGACCAGAACCATCAAGGTAAAGCCGCATGAATCCCCAGGAATCCGAGCTTCACTACCCGCTGGGCGAAATCCTGCCCGGCACCGGCAACACTATCGAATTGGCAACGGGCGTGCGCTGGCTGCGCATGGGCCTGCCGTTCGCGCTGAACCACATCAACCTGTGGCTGCTGGACGATGGCGATGGCTGGACCGTGGTCGATTGCGGCATTACGACCGATGACACGCGCGCCGCCTGGGAGCACGTGTTCGCGCATGAATTGCAGGGCAAGCCGGTGACGCGCGTGATCGTCACCCACTGCCACCCGGACCATGTGGGCCTGTCGGCCTGGCTGTGCGAGCGCTGGAACGCGCCGCTGATGATGACGGTCGGCGAATACGGCTTTGCACGCATGATGGCCGCCAGTCTGCCGGGCGCGGATGGGCCGGCGATGGTGCCGCACTTCCGCCGTCACGGCCTGACTGCGCCGGAGCGGCTGGCCCAGCTCGAAGGGCGCAAGTCGTATTACACGACGCTGGTGCCCAAAGTTCCCGAGCATTTCCTGCGGCTGGAAGAAGGCCGGCCGGTGCTGATCGGCGGCTGCGCATGGCAAGTGATCACCGGAACCGGCCACTCGCCCGAACATGCGGCGCTGTACTGCGCAGAACTCGGCATCCTGATCTCGGGTGACATGGTGTTGCCGCGCATCTCGACCAATACCTCGGTGTTCGCGATCGAACCGGAAGCCGACGCCGTCGGGCAATACCTGAGCTCGCTGGAAAAATTCCTGCCGCTGCCGGAAGACACGCTGGTGCTGCCGTCGCACGGCAAGCCGTTCCGCGGCCTGCACAAGCGCATCGCGCAGCTGCAAGCGCACCACGCCGAACGGCTGGAGGAAGTGCGGGTGGCCTGCGCGACGCCGCAATCGGCGGCCGACATCGTACCCATCATGTTCCGCCGCGAGCTCGACACGCATCAGCTGACCTTTGCGATGGGCGAGGCGCTCGCGCACCTGCACCGGCTCTGGTATGCGGGTGAACTGACACGCGAGGAAGGTGACGACGGCGTGCTGCGTTTCGTGCGCACGGCAAGAGCAGCGCTCACGCGTGATTGACCGACTTCAGTCGATTGCCAGATCGCGCAGGTAGCGCAGTCCCGCGATCGCTCGGCTACCGTACCAGGACAGCATCTCGCCATCGACCACCCGCACCGGCTTGCCGAGCTGGCGCTCGAGCGCATCGGCATGTTCCTCGGTGAAGCGGTAGGGCTCACTGGACAGCAGCACTTCGTCGATCTGGCCGGCGATGTCATCGCTCCAGCGAAACGCCGGATAACGCGCGTCCGACGGCGCCTGCCATTGCTGCCAACCGACCAGCGCCAGCATGCGCGCGATATAAGTGTCGCGCGACACTGTCATCCACGGGTCTTGCCAGATGCAATACAGCACGCGCTTGTCCGGTTCGCCTTTGGCGGCGAGCGCTGACCCCAACTCGCGCGTGAGGGCGAGTTCGGCTTCCAACGCTGCGCACAAGGCTTCGGCGCGCGCTTCGGCACCAAAGACGCTGCCCAGCAGGCGATACATCGTCAGGTTGTCTTCCGGCGCGACCGGATGGGTGACGATGATGTCGGGCACGAAGGCCGCGATCTGGTCGACGGTCGGCTTTTCATTTTCATCGATGTTGACCACGACATGCGTGGGCTGCAGCTTGCGCAGCTTGCCGAGATTGACGTCCTTGGTGCCGCCGATCTTGGCAATCGGCGCCAGCACGTCAGCCGGATGGATGCAGAACCCGGTACGACCGACCAGCCAGTGCGCCAGCCCGAGATCGCAAATCAACTCGGTCACCGAAGGCACCAGCGATACGATGCGCGGGGTCTCACCCTCGGCAATCGCACGATGCGTGGTACCGATCGCATCGACCAGCGCAACCGCATTCATCGCGCTTGCCGTCCTTCGATGTCTTGCGCCGATGGCTTGTACGGCGCGCGCGCAAACGCAGCGTCATAAATCCAGTTCGGCAGCAGCCGCAACACCCAGGACACGATGCGCATCGGCCACGGAATCACCGCATAGCTGCGGCCGGCCGTGATCACGCGCACGGCGCTGCATGCGAAGCGCTCGGCTGGCATCAGGAAAGGCATGCGGTAGGTATTCACTTGCGTCATCGGGGTATCGATGTAGCCGGGCGCGATCGTCACCACGCGTATGCCCTGCGCGCGCAATTCCACGCGCAAGGATTCGCAATAGCTGATGACGGCCGCTTTCGATGCGCTGTAGGCTTCAGCGCCTGGCAAGCCGCGGATGCCGGCCACGCTGGCGATACCGACCAGACGCAGGTCGCGCGCGCCGGCCGCGGCCTGCGCCTTCATGGGTGCAATGAACGGCGCGAAGGTGGCGGCGGTCGCCACCACGTTGGTCTGCAGGATGCGCTCGATGACGGCCACATCGCCATCGCGCCCGGTCAGCGTGCCGAAGGACACGCCGGCATTCGCGATCACGATATCGGCGCCGCCGGCGCGCGCGATGAAGTCGTTCGCGGCTTCGGCGAGTGCGGCATGGTCGGTCACATCGACCGTGTAGCACAGATGAAGCGACGGATTGGGCAGGCTGGCCACCAGCGCCTGCAGCTTGTCGCCACGCCGCGCCAGCAGCCCGAGACGGGCGCCGCGCGCCGCGTACTCGCGGGCCAGCGCCTGACCGAGCCCGCTCGACGCGCCGGTGATGAAGACGCGCTTCAATGCGTGCTCCGGGATTGCATGGCTTGCTTGCGTGCCGTCGATGCGCGAGATCGTCGTCTTACTTTTTCTTTGCGACCAATGCGTCCATCACCTGCAGCGTCGCGGCATTCATCTGCGCTTCGGAGGCGCCGCGCATGGCCTGGCCAACGATCGACGGCGAGGTGATGTATTGGCCATCAATGACGACGGTCGGCACACCTTCAAGCCGGAAAGTGGCTTGCAGCTGCGGGACGCGGCCCACTTTTGACTGCACGCTGAACGAATTGTAGGTGTCGGTGAACTTCTTCATGTCCACGCCCTGCTTCTCGATGAAGGCCATGATCTGTTCTTCACGGTCGAGCTTCTGGTGGCCGGCGTGGATGGCATCGAACACGACGCGATGCAGGTCAAGCCGGTTCATGGCCTCCAGCGTGTAGTACAACTTTTGCTGCGGCACGAAGGATTCGCGGAACACGACCGGCACACGCTTGACCACGATATGGTCGCCCTGCTTCTTGATCCACTCGGCGAAGTGCGGCTCGAACTGGTAGCAGTGCGGGCAGTTGTACCAAAAGAATTCCAACACTTCGACCTTCTTGCCGGTGTCGGTCGGCACCTGCTGCGGCAGACGGATGTATTCCTGGCCTTCGACCGGCGCATTCGGCGCGGCAGTGGCCGCGGCAGCGATCAGTCCGAAGCAGGCAATGGCAAACAGGCGTTGCAGGAGTCGCATGGGTTTCCTCTATCCAGGTTATTCGAAGGTCTCGGGGTTTCAGGCATTCACGGGCCGGCTATTGCCCGGCGACTGTCAGGCCCCACAGTCTGGGACCAGATGCCAGCCACCGGCAGTCCGCTTACGAATGTTTACTTGATCTTGTTCTTACTTGGGCACACGAACGACGGCGGCATCGACACCGTTGTCGGACAGGCGCACGCGTGCGCGATTCATCGCCTCGACGTCGGCAAACGGGCCCACGCGCACACGGTACAGGGTGCCGATCTCGGACTTGCGCTCGGCGATGGAGGCGGCCACACCCATCATCGCCAGCCTTGCCTTGGTGGCCTCGGCATCCGGCAGCTCGCGGAACGCGCCGGCCTGCAGATAGTACGTGAAGGCATCGCCGCCGCCAGTCGCCGGGTTTGCTGCGGGGCCGGCCGGCGTTGCGGGAGCATTGCCGACGCCGGGTGTCGCCGCTGCGGCCTTTTCGGTGCGGACAGCGCCGGTTGCTGTTGCATGGTCCTTCTCGGGCGCGGTTGCCGGCGCTGCGGGCGTCGCTGGATCAGCCTGCTTCTTGCCGGCGGCGGGCGCCGCAGCCGGCAGTGGCGGCGATGGCTGCCGCGCTGCGGGTGCCTCTTCATCCAGATGCTCGCGGCGCTCGCGGGCGCCGCCGGGCAGGGTCTTGTTCGGGTCGCCGAGCTCACCGGCCGGCTGCGCCTGCTTGCCGAGCTTGTCGACGAAGGGCAGCGGCGACTTCATGATGGTCATGGCCACGCCCACGGCCACCAGCAAGCCGATGATCAGGCCGATGATCAGGCCTGCCAACGTGCCGCCCTGCTGGCGGCGACAGGCAGCACGCTTGCCATGAGGGCGCTGAGTGTTTTGACGGTCCGTCGCTGTCATCACATTCTTGTGGGCGCCGAGACGCCGATCAGTTGCAGGCCATTGCGCAGCACCTGGCGCGTGGCCAGCAGCAGTGCGAGTCGCGCCAGTTTCAGGGCCTCGTCATCCACCAGCACGCGTTCCGCATTGTAGTAGCTGTGCAGCTCGCCGGCGAGGTCACGCAGGTAGAACGCGACCTGGTGTGGCGCCATTTCCTCGGCGGCCTTGGCCAGCATCTCGGGGAACTCGGACAGGCGCGCCAGCAGGCTCGCTTCGCGCGGCGCGACCAGCGGCGACAGGTCGACGCCCTTCAGCGACGCTTCGTCGCCACCGGCTGCCGCCCATTGCGCCAGCACCGAGCAGATGCGCGCATGCGCATACTGCACGTAGTACACCGGATTCTCATCGGACTGGGCCAGCGCGAGGTCGACGTCGAACACGAATTCGGTATCGGCCTTGCGCGAAATCAGGAAGAAGCGCACCGCATCGCGGCCGCGCGTCAGGTCGCGCTGGCCGTCGGCATCGACGGCGTCGCCGGCCGACCATTCAATCAGGTCGCGCAAGGTCACATAGGAGCCGGCGCGCTTGGAGATCTTCACCTCTTCACCGTTCTTCATCACGGTGACCATCTTGTGCAGCACATAGTCCGGGTAGCCCTGCGGGATGCCGGCGCCGACGCCCTGCAGGCCGGCGCGCACGCGCGCGATGGTGCCGTGGTGGTCGCTGCCCTGGATGTTGATGACCTTGCCGTAGCCGCGCTGCCACTTGGTGATGTGGTACGCGACGTCGGGCACGAAGTAGGTGTAGGTACCGTCGGACTTTTTCATCACGCGGTCTTTGTCGTCACCATAGTCGGTGCTGCGCAGCCACAGCGCCCCATCCTGCTCGAAGGTCTTGCCGGCCTTGTTCAGCGCCTCGACGGCGGCCTCGACCTTGCCATCGGTGTACAGCGAGGACTCGAGGTAGTAGTTGTCGAAGCGCACGCCGAAGGCCTGCAGGTCGAGGTCTTGCTCGTGGCGCAGGTAGGTGACGGCAAAGCGGCGGATCGATTCGATGTCGTTGATGTCGCCGCTGGCGGTGACGGGCTCGCCATTGGCGGCGGACACGGTCTTCTTCGCGAGGAAGTCGGCGGCGATGTCGGCGATGTAGTCGCCGTTGTACGCGGACTCGGGCCAGTCGGCGTCGCCCGGCTTCTTGCCCTGGCCGCGCGCCTGTACCGAGGAAGCCAGCGTGGCGATCTGCACGCCGGCATCGTTGTAATAGAACTCGCGCAACACTTCATTGCCCTGCGCCTCGAGCAGCGCGCAAATCGCATCGCCCAGCGCGCCCTGGCGTCCATGGCCGACGTGCAGCGGCCCGGTCGGGTTGGCGGACACGAACTCGACCAGTACCTTGTGCCCGGCACCGTCGTTCGACCTACCATAGCACTGCACATCGGCGAAGATGCGGCGCACCACATCCTGCCTGGCCGCCAGCGCCACGCGCAGGTTGATGAAGCCGGGGCCGGCGATCTCGACCGCATCCAGCAAACCCTGGCGCGCCGGGTTGGCCATCACCGCGTCGGCCAGGCCCTGGGCCAGCTCGCGCGGGTTTTTCTTCAGCGGCTTGGCCAGCTGCATTGCGATATTGCACGCGAGGTCGCCGTGCGACGGATCGCGCGGGCGTTCGAGCGTGATCACGGGCGCGGCGAGGTCGGTGCCGGCCAGCAACGGCGCGACGGCATCGGCGAAAAGCTGGACGATTTGTTCTTTGTGTCTGGATTGCATGGAATCGGATCGGGGGTTCCGGGAAGCCGCGCGGACTGGCGGCCTGAGCCCGCAAAAGCAAGAATTATAGCTGCCGCCCCCTTGTTTCGCCGTGGCACGAAGCGCTGCAGTTCACGCCTTTTGCGGCTTCTGCGGCCATCTCACCCGCCATGCCCGGAAAATGACGTCAGCCCTGGCCCCGCAGGGGCGCGCAGGCAGAACTTTGTCGGCGGCCGCGACTCCATCCCTCGATGGAAAAACTGTCGCGCTTCAAGCCCTACCTGATGATGCTGGCGCTGATCGCCGGCCTGACAGGACTGCGGCTACTGCTGTTACCGATCATGAAATATGTCGGCCCGGTGGCCGTCTATTTTCTGGCCACCGCCATCGCTGCGCTGTACGGCGGCTTGCGGCTGGCGTTATTTACCTGCGTGGTCTGCGTGATGGTCGCGGTGTATTTTTTCATTCCGCCGCTCCACAGCCTCGAGATCGACTCGCCTGCCGATCGGGCGTTGATCATGATCTTTATCGTCGATGCGCTGGTGTTCGGTGTCGCCGGCGAAATCTTCAAGCGCGCGCGCGACCGCAAGAACGAATTGATGCATTCGCTCGAACATGCGAGACGCCACATGGAGCTCAACCAGCACACGGTGCGCGCGATGCTTGAATCGTCGTCGCAAGGCATCTTTGGCATCAGCATCGATGGCACGATACGCATCGCCAACCAAACCGCCCATCGGATGTTTGGCTACGAGCCGGATGAATTGCTCGGCAAGCCGATCGACGTGCTGATCGACATGCAACAGCGTGCGGCCCATGCGCGCCACTTGCGCGAGTTTTTTGCCGCTTCGGGCGAACCAATGATGAAGCATGGGCTCGACCTGCAAGGACGGTGCAAGAATGGCGAATTGATTCCCATCGAAGCGGCGATCACCATCACCGATACCGCCGAAGGCCGGATGGGCGTCAGCTTTGTATCGGATGTCACCGAGCGCAAGCGCGCCGAAGAAAAGCTGCGGCACGCAGCCCAGCATGACCCGCTGACCGGCCTGCCAAACCGCGCACTGGTCTATGAAATCGGGGCGCAGCTGATCGGCGGCGCGCGCCGGCACCAGCACAAGCTGGCGGTGATGTTTTTTGATCTCGACCGCTTCAAGCCGGTCAACGATACCTACGGACACCGCACCGGCGACCTGATGCTGCAGGAAGTCGCGCATCGACTGAAAACCTCGGTGCGTTCCAGTGACCTCGTGGGACGCCTCGGTGGCGACGAATTCGTCGCCGTGCTGACGGAACTGCATTCGGATGCGCATCTCGAGAGCATTGCCTCGCACCTGCTCAAACGATTGTCCGAGCCTTACCGCATCGAGTCGCTGGAACTGCACACCTCGCCATCGATAGGCATCAGCTTGTACACCGACGATGGCAATGACATCGACCTGCTGATTCGTCGCGCAGACGCGGCGATGTACCACGCGAAAAGCCGCGGCCGCAACAACTACCAGTATTTCTCCGACGAGATACGTAGCAATACGGCAAATGTGTTCGCCCTTGAGCAACGACTGCGGCGCAGCCTGCATGACGACGACTTCGAGCTCGCGTACCAGCCCGTGATCGACATGCGAAGCGGCAAGCTGTCAGCGGTCGAGGCGCTGATACGCTGGCGACAGCCGGACGGCGCAGAATTGATGCCGGGCGATTTCATCGCCGCCGCCGAAGCCAGCGGGCTGATCCACCAGCTCGGCGAATGGGTGATACGCGAAGCCTGCCGGCAACATGAACAATGGCGGCAAGCGGGACTGCCCGAGGTCAGGATCGCGGTCAATGTATCGCCGATACAGTTTCGCGCGCCGGAATTCCGCGATCGCCTGCTCGCGGCACTGGCCAGCAGCACGATGTCCCCGAGCTGCCTGGAACTGGAGGTGACAGAGACCACGGTGATGAGCCGCATCGAGGAAGCGACCCGGACCATGGCCTGGCTCAAGGAGCTGGGCTTGCGGGTGGCGCTCGATGATTTCGGCACCGGCTATTCCAGCCTCAGCCACCTGGCCCAGCTGCCGATTGACAAGCTGAAGGTCGACAAGGCCTTCGTCACCCATATCGACACCGACCTGCGCTCGCTCGCCATCACCGAGACCGTGCTCGCACTGGGGCAAAAGCTGGGGGTCGAGACGGTGGCCGAAGGCATCGAAAACCCCGGCGCGTTCAGCATGCTGCGCGACCTGGGCTGCGGCCTCGCGCAGGGCTACCTGATCGGCAGGCCGATGGGCCCGGACCAGCTGCGCGACTGGCATCAGGCACGCGAATCGGAAATGCGCGTGATGCCCGCCTGACACAGCGACGCACGCACCGGCCGCTTCACTCTCGAATGCAGCAATGCGCTTGTCGCGGCGTAAATCCTGTTCGTTGCGGCCGCACGCCGAAAGCCGGCACTTGTCAGCGCTCAATGAAGCGCGCACCCCCTTCCCTAAGTTCTCGGATGGCCATGTCGGCAAAGGCTGGCGGCACATTCATTCAACAGGGACTCAGGGGGAGCGAGCATGAAATTTTGCGTTGACAGGTGTACGGGCGTGCTGGCCATGCTGCTGGCGCTGGCCGGCTGCGGCGACAGCGGCGGCGTTGGCGACATGGCGGCAGGCGGCGTCATCAAGCCGGAACAAAGCGGCACCACCATGGCTTGCCCCGACGCGGGCACGCAATGCACGGGCAGCACGATCTTGCGCACCGACAGCGGCATCGCCGTGACGGCAGCGAGCGTGCAGGTGTACGGGACATCGACCAATGACCTGGCCGTGCCCAACGACACGCCGGCGATCGCCTACGGCTTGCAGCCCGCGACGGGCGGCCTGGCTGACATCCGGGTCAAACACGACGCCAACGGCGGTGTTGCCCGTGTGGCGCTGGTGCTGAGCAAGTTTGGTCTGTCGTGGGATGGCAAGAACGAGCGACCGATGATCATCGAGACTTTCCTCACGCACCAGGGACGCGTGCAGATGGACGCCGATGGCAAGATCACCAATGTGGCATTGCCGCCATCCAGCGACCTCAGCTTTTTCGATGTCGCGCGCAAGGGCAAGGCCGGCACCCAGATGCATTACGCGAACAATGCGTATTTCCCGCGCGACGAGCCGATCCGGTGCCCGTCGGACGCTACCGATTGTCCGCAACAGGAAACCGAGGGCGTGCAAAGCTTCGCCGGCGACTGGCGCCAGGGCGGCACACTGCCCGACAACGCGCTCGCGACGCGGCTGCATGAGGATGGCGCCACCGACGCCGGCGACCATGCCGGCCCCAATGGCAACCCGGTCGCGCCACCCAATGGCCGCGGCGTGCCCTATCCCGGCTTCAAGGGCTTCCGCAACTTTCATGACTGGAGCTACCAGTATGCCAATCTGGCGTCATGGATCACGCAGGACACAGTGGGAATCACCGAATGGGGCGGCGGGTTCGAGCACAACAAGGCAAGGCGCGGCTTCGCGGCCTTTGGCCAGGTCACGCCGCCGGCATCGGTGCCTGCCACCGGCACGGCGCGCTACATCGGCCACCTGAAAGGCTGGTGGAGCTTTGATCCGGGACTGGATTCCTACCCGATCGCGGGCGATGTCGAAGCGGTCGTCGACTTCGCCAAGCGCACGGTGAAGTTGACCATCACATCGACCCGCATCGACGAAGGCACGCAGGATCCGGTGCCCGTGAATCTGACTGCCATGGCCAACATCAGCAGCGCGCAGTTCACCAATTACTTCCATGGCGCGACTGCCAACGACAGCTTGGCGGGAGCGCTGTCGGGGCGCTTCTTCGGCCCGGTGGCGGCAGGCGGCAGCGGCCATGCGCCGGCCGAGCTGGCGGGCGCATTCCGGTTGGGCGCCGCGGCCAACGGGCCGGTGACGATCGGCGGCTTCCTGCTCAGGAAAGTCTGAACAAATTTCTCAAGCCCCGTGCAGGCACGAGCGTGGCGGCGTGCACAAGCGCGCCGCCTGCCATCGATGCAAATGAAGCCGCTGATCCCGCGATCGTTTTCCCAACTTGTCGGTCAAAGAATATTCAGGCGTTTTCAACAAGACGATATCGACGGAAACCGACAATGAAAGCATTTGAAATTCATCGCGCAACCAAATGCCGCGCGAAGCTGAGGCTCGGCATGTCCGGGCCGGCAGGTAGTGGCAAGACTTACTCCGCATTATTGATCGCCCATGGGGTCGGCGGCCCGATAGGCTTGATCGACACCGAACATGGCAGCGGCGACTTGTATGCCGACTTGCTGCCCGAAGGCTATGACGTGCTGCAATTAACGCCGCCGTTCACCCCGGGCCGTTACATCGAAGCCATTCATGCGCTGGAGGACGCAGGCGTGCAGACCATCATCGTCGACAGCCTGTCGCATGCCTGGACCGGCGAAGGCGGATCGCTGGACCGGCATGGCAAGATCGCCGACCGCTCCGGCAACAGCTGGCAGGCATGGCGGCAAGTGACCCCGGAACACAATGCGCTGGTCGAAGCCATGTTGCAGAGTCCCTGCCATGTGATCGCCACCATGCGCGCCAAAACCGAATACGTGCAAGAGAAAGACGAGCGCACCGGCCGCCAGGTGGTGCGAAAGATCGGCCTCGCACCCGTGATGCGCGACGGCATCGAGTACGAATTCACCGTCTTCATGGAACTCGACAGCCAGCACCTTGCGCACATCGGCAAGGACAGGACGCGCCTGTTCGACGGCATGATCCTGCGGCCGGATGCGCAGATGGGCTGCGATCTGCTGGCATGGCTGGACAGTGGCGCGCAGGCGCCGGTACGGACAGGTTTGCACGATGCGCAGCGACTGGCGCTGCTGAAGGTCATCGACAGGGCCGATACGCTGGACGAACTGTACCGGGCATTTGCCCATGCCTATCGCGCCGCGAATGCGCTGCAGGATCTGGCAGCGCTCGACGAGTTCACACAAGCCAAAGACCAGCGCAAGGGCGTGCTCGAAAGCCGACAGGAAGGCGAGCAGCCGCTGCCCGCCTGAGAACTCGGGCGTGCGGACGGCGTGCGGAGGGCGCGCTGCGGGTGAGCGTTGCCGCTGCAGGCAGAAACAAGGCAAGAGAGAAGGCAAATAACCAAGGACATGACGATGACTGGCACATTGAACAAGGCATTGCTGATCGGGCACCTCGGGCACGATCCCGATGTGAGGACCATGAACAGCGGCGAACCGGTCGCCCACTTGTCAGTGGCCACCAGTGAAGCCTGGAAAAACAAGTCCACCGGCGCGCGACGCGATGCGACCGAGTGGCATCGCGTGGTGCTGTACAAGCGGCTGGCCGAGCTCGCGCAGCAGCACCTGAAGAAAGGCGCGCTGGTCTATATCGAAGGCCACCTGCAGACGCGCAAATGGACCGGCAAGGATGGCCTGGAGCGCCACACGACCGAAATCGTCGGCGACGAACTGCGCATGTTGCAGCGCGGACCGGACAATCGGCCTTCGCTGCAGATGCATGAAGACCCGGTGCCAGACCGGGAGCTGGTGCAGCGCGAACGTGTGCAGGGCATCCCGTTCTGACCGGCGGGCCGTGCGCTCGGTCATTTTCCCAATGCGGGGCGGACAAGGCGATTTGCCCTCCGTTCCGCTTTCGCAGGGTCGTCAACACCAGACTTCAAAGAACTTGATGCATTTCAGCGTCACGAATCGGGGTCCATTGGATCGTCGAACTCTTCGTCCGACGATCTTGCCGACGGAGACGCCATGCAAAACATTTCCTCCCGGCCCAAAGGCCCGAAGCCGGATACCCAGCCCGCCATCTTCCTGCCAGTGAAGTCGCGGCTGCTGTTGCTGTATGGGAGCGGCACCAACCCCGTCACCATCTCCTGCCTGAGCAAGCTGGCGACTTCGACGGTCCTCCAACCTCGCATCCTGAATCTGGAATCCCGTCGCTTGTCGGCGCGCACGGCAGTCGATCGATTGACTTCAGGCACCGCGGCATCGCACCTGATGCTCTGCATTCACGGGGGCATCCTGCATCGTTCATCCGCGCCGGTGCGAAAGGCAAGCCATCGGGTCATGATGGCAAACGGACGCAATGACAGCATCGACACCATGCGCTTCCTTGAATGGGTAACCACCGCTCTGGCCAGCACCGGCAGGGCAAAGTCGCCGGCGCCGGCGGCGCTGCCATTCGTCCATCTGCTCAGCTGCAGCGCGGCCATCCTGCGCGAGCAGATCAAGCCGGGCTCGAGCCTGTGGCGCAGCGCCTATTTCCTGATCTATTCAAGCAAGCGCTCGACCAGTCTTAGCGCATGCGGCAGTTCAATGGCGACCGCCGTGCGATATGTCGACTGGTGCGAACGGCAGCGCCGCGAAGTCGATCCCTTGAAGCTGTTGTACCTCGCAGGCTTGCGGCGCGGCGAATGCATGACACTCATGGGCGGAGATTTGACTGAACCCCTGGTGTGGCACGCCCCCAAGTCCGAGGCCGATTTGTCGGACCAGCATTCGATGTCGGCACTGCGCGGTGATGCGCACGATATTGATCGATTGCTCGAGCGGGTCGCAGCGCTCACCGCTGCCGAACAGGCCCTGCTGCCACCGCCGTCACTGCGCGGATTGCTGTCGAACCGGCTGGAGCGTGACGATGTCGAGGCGGTGACAGTCCTGCTCGATGAGCATCCCGAGCTGCGCGACGCCCATTGCATTCAGGGCTTATCACCGATCATCGAAGCAGTAGACAAGCGCGCAAACCGCTGCCTGGGCTTGCTGCTTGAGCGCGGCGCAGATCCCGATGCGCGTAGCGTCGACACCTCTGCATTGGAAATATGCGCAATCGGGCCCGACTACAACCTCCGGGGATTGCAGCTGTTGCTCGCTTGCGGCGCAGACCCGAACTTGTCCAATCCGGAAGGCTTCACGGCACTTGCCACTGCCGTCGACTATGAATGGGAAGCAGGCGTCAAATTCCTGCTCGCGCACGGAGCACGCATGGATGTGCGATCAGGGGGGCTGAGCTGCCTGGAAGCCGCCGCCCTGAACGGCAAGGCGGAGCCCGTGCACTGGTTGCTCGCAGCCGGCGCCGGCCAGGCCGAAGGCTTGAATGCGGCGCTGATCGAGAAAGTGGCGGATAAAGGCCACCACCCGATTGCCGCTGTCTTGCGCGCCGCCCTGCTCGGGGAGCAACTCCTTGACGATCGTTAGCGCATCCAAGCCAGGCCATCCAGCGTGCCAGCGCGCGGCCGGTACTCGCAACCGACCCAGCCGTCATAGCCGAGCTCATCCAGCAGCTTGAACAGCCATCGATAGTTCAGCTCGCCTTCGTCCGGCTCATGGCGCGCCGGCACGCTGGCAATCTGGATGTGGCCGATGTCCTTTTGCCAGTGACGGAACTTGGTCGCGACATCACCTTCCATGATCTGCACATGATAGAAATCCATCTGCACTTTCAGGTTGGGACGGCCGACGCGTGCCAGCAGGTCGTGTGCATCGGCTTGCAATGACAACAAGTAGCCCGGCATGTCACGCGTGTTGATCGGCTCGATCAGCAGCGTGATGCCGTGCGGCGCCAGCTGGTCGCACGCGTACCGCAGGTTTGGCACGACGGTCGCCACATAGTCTTCATGCGTCACGCCTTCTGCACGGATGCCGCTCATCGCATGCAGGCGTTGGGTGCCCAGGGCCTGCGCATAGGCGATGGCCGTGGCGACACTGTCGCGAAACTCCGCCTCACGACCCGGCAAGCCGGCCAGACCGCGCTCGCCTTTGCTCCAATCACCCGGCGACAAATTGAACAGCACGTTCTGCATGCCGCTGGCTTGCAATGCGGTGGCCACCTCGTGTGGCGCATGCTCGTACGGGAACAGGAATTCGCAAGCCGTGAAGCCCGCGTTCGCGGCTGCATCAAAGCGCTGCAGGAACGGAACTTCGTTGAACATCATCGTCAGGTTGGCGGCAAATTTGGGCATGGCAAAGACATCCTTTTAAGCGAAGCGGCAGAGCCGCGTATCGCTTGCCATCATACTCGCGCAGCCGCTATCCTCGCCGGACGACAAGTGTCGACAATCAATGACAACAGGGACGACGATGGAAGTGCTGATCACGGGTGGCGCGGGTTTTCTGGGCATCAAATTGACGCGAGCGCTGCTGGCGCGCGGCACGCTGGCTGACGCGAATGGCCAGCAACAACCCATCACGCGGATCTTGCTGCTGGACCGCGCCGCACCGCAAGGCCTGGCCGACCCTCGCATCAGCGTGATCGAAGGCGATGTCGCCGATCCCGCCGTGATGGCGCGCGCCCTGACACCATCGATTGCTTCAGTGTTCCATCTCGCTGCCGTTGTCAGCGGCGAGGCCGAAGCCGATTTCGAGCTTGGCATGCGCGTCAACCTCGATGCGACCCGCCTCCTGCTCGAACAGGCGCGGCACCATGGCAATCGTCCGCGCGTGGTGTTCGCCAGCTCGGTCGCTGCATTTGGTGGCGAACTGCCTGTACAGGTGCTGGACTCGACCGCACCGACACCGCAAGGTTCGTACGGCATACAAAAGGTGATCGGCGAATTGCTGGTCAATGACTACAGCCGCCGCAAATTTATCGATGGCCGTTCAATCCGGCTGCCAACCATCACGGTTCGCCCGGGCAAAGCCAACAAGGCCGCATCGAGTTTTGCCAGCGGCATCGTGCGCGAACCATTGAATGGCATTGATGCGATATGCCCGGTGCCGCCCGAGACCAAGGTGTGGGTAATGTCACCGCGCAGTGCGATTGCGAATCTGGTCCGGGCGCATGAGATAGACGCGGGCGATATCGGTACAGGCGGCGCGATCAGCCTGCCCGGCCTGGCGACCACGGCCGGCGAGATGGTCGCCGCGCTGGCGCGCGTCGCCGGCGACGACGTCGCCAAACGCGTGCACTGGGAAAACGACGAGGCAATTACTCGGCTGGTAGGCAGCTGGCCCGGCAGCTTCCTGACGCCTCGCGCGGATAGCCTCGGTTTCGTGCGCGATCAGAACTTCGATGACATCGTGCGCGCTTACATCGCCGAAGACATGAAGCGCTGACGACCCGATACGCTGTCTGGCGTCAACAAGTTCGACACCGCATTTGTCGGCGCTCATAGGCTGCGTCGCCTGTCAGTAGAATCATCGTGTGCTTTCCCGTTCGCGGAGCCCATGATGCGCGTCAGCCGTTACCTTCGCCTGCGGATGCCGACAGCGTCGGCACGGGTCGGGCTGGCGCCCAATGCCGGCCCTGCTGCCCGGCCGGTCGCCTGCGTAGCCGGGTGTGTGATGGCCTTACTCGTCGCCTCGGCAACCCAGGCCGTCACGCTGCAGCAACTGCCCTACCGCAATCCCGCGCCGCTCGATGGGCTGCTCGCGCTGGACGATGCACACTTTGCGGCGACACTGAGCGCGCAATGGCCAGCGGTCAGCCGTACGATGGCGTCCTACCTTCCTGCCGGCGCGACGCTGGCGCGTACATCAACTTTCGCCGACACCCGCTACGCGCTCTGCGTGCGCGCGCACGAGCCCGGCGCCTGCCGGCTGCTGATGGACTTGCTGTCATTCGAGATGAAGTCACGCCGGCCGCCGTTGGTGCCGGCCAGCCTGCCGGTGCTGCTGCGGTCGACACAATTGCCCTGGCAAGACACAGCCTTGCCGCGCGCGTTGCTGGCGCTCGATGCGCCACTGCTGCAGTCGGCGCTGAGCAGCCACTGGCACTGGTTCAAGCACGTGATCACGCGCTTCTTGCCGGACAACACCGACCTGCATCCGGTATCGAAAATCTTTGGCAGCCTGCGCGTCACCTGCCAGGCAACACGCACGGAAATCGCCTGCCGCAACCACCTGCAAGACATTGTCAGCATTGTCGACGCAAATCGCGGCCAGCCGGCATCGGTGCTACGGACCGTCACGCAAATTCCCTATCGTGATCCGGCGCCACTGGAGCGCCTGCTGGCTCTGGATGAAATTTCGCTGCGCAGCGAATTGAGCGACTGGCCCGCAATCGACGCATTGCTGAACCAATACATTCCCGCCAGCGTCGCCATTGCCGGCGATGTCGATTTTGCACGCACACGCCTCGATTGCCAGGCCTGGTTTCCGGGTGATTTTTTCTTGTGCCGCAATTACCTCATGCGACTGTCACGCCTGATGCAAGGCAAGGCGACAATGGCAAATCCTTTTCAGGCCAGCCGTTGAAACCAGCCGCTGAAAAATGCCAGGGGCGAGCCGCTGCCGATGCTGACGCGTGTCGTGGTGCCGGGCGAGCACAGACCGGATGCGGTGATGGTCACCGTCGACGACGAGCTCGCCGGGCAGCCCTTCACGCTGCGCTTGCTCGGGCTGACAATGCGCTGACAAACTTTTTGCGGGTGAAAGCTCTTTTCTCCGGGGGCTGTCCGGCGAAACGAGCCTGC
>JBDKLN010000063.1:0-7314 GCA_039806045.1 Pseudomonadota bacterium | reverse complement strand
TAGTGCAGGCCGCGCAGCACGCCGCGCATCGAGCGCGAGTGGTTGTCCTGCACGAATTGCGGCGCCAGCCCGGTCAGCTCTTCGAAACGACGCTGGTTGAAGCTCTCGAGGAAGAAGCCGCGCGCATCGCCAAACACCTTGGGCTCGAAGATCAATACCTCGGGTATCGCGGTTCGGACGACATTCATCAGAATACTTGCTCGTTCAACAGGCGCAGCAGGTACTGGCCATAGGAATTTTTCTTCATCGGCTCGGCCAGCTTTTCGAGCTGCGCGGCATCGATGTAGCCTTTGCGGAAAGCCACTTCTTCCGGGCACGCGACCTTCAGGCCCTGGCGCTTTTCCAGCGTCGCAATGAACTGCCCCGCTTCCATCAGCGAATCATGGGTGCCGGTGTCGAGCCAGGCCATGCCGCGACCCATCAGTTCGACATCCAGCTTGCCCTGCTCGAGGTAGACGCGGTTGACGTCGGTGATCTCCAGCTCGCCACGCGCCGACGGCTTGATCGCCGCTGCGATGTCGCACACCTGCCGGTCATAGAAGTACAGGCCGGTGACGGCGTAATTCGACTTCGGCTGCACCGGTTTTTCTTCGATGCTGGTCGCGCGACGGTTGGCGTCGAAGCCGACCACGCCGTAACGCTCGGGATCATGCACATGGTAGGCAAACACGGTCGAGCCATCGGTGCGGGCATTGGCCGTGCGCAGGCTCATCTCGAGGTCATGGCCGTAGTAAAGGTTGTCACCGAGGATCAGCGCCGAATGTTCATCGCCGACGAATTCGCGACCGATGATGAAGGCTTGCGCGAGGCCGTCCGGCGACGGTTGCACCGCATAGCGGATGTCGATGCCCCACTGGTGGCCATTGCCAAGCAGCTGCTCGAAGCGCGGCGTGTCCTGCGGCGTCGAGATCAGCAGGATCTCGCGCATGCCGGCCAGCATCAGCGTGGTCAGCGGGTAATAGATCATCGGCTTGTCGTACACCGGCAGCAGCTGCTTGGAAACTGCCATCGTGGCCGGGTACAGCCGGGTGCCGGAACCGCCGGCGAGGATGATGCCGCGACGATTCATGCTGCGCGCCCTTCGTAGTTTTTGTTGATCCACTGCTGGTATTCGCCGGACTGGATCTTGCGTACCCAGTCCTGGTTGGCTAGGTACCACTGCACCGTCTTTTTCATGCCGGTCTCGAATGTCTCGGCCGGACGCCAGCCGAGTTCGCGCTCGATCTTGCGTGCATCGATCGCGTAGCGGCGGTCATGCCCCGGACGGTCGGCGACGAACGCAATCTGTTCGCGGTACGAGCCGGCCTTGGGCGCCAGCTCGTCAAGCAGCGCGCACAGGGTATGCACGACATCGAGGTTGGCCTTTTCGTTCCAGCCACCGATGTTGTAGGTCTCGCCGAGGCGACCGGCATCGAGCACGCGGCGCAGCGCGCTGCAATGGTCGCCGACGTACAGCCAATCGCGCACCTGCTGTCCGTCGCCATACACGGGCAGCGGCTTGCCAGCCAGCGCATTGGCGATCATCAGCGGGATCAGCTTTTCGGGGAATTGCAGCGGGCCGTAATTGTTCGAGCAGTTGCCGGTCACGACCGGCATGCCATAGGTGTGATGCCAGGAACGCACCAGGTGATCGGACGCCGCCTTCGATGCCGCATACGGGCTGTTTGGTGCAAACGGCGTGGTCTCGCTGAACGGCGGATCGGTCGGCGACAGCGTGCCGAACACCTCATCGGTCGACACGTGCAGGAAGCGGAAAGCCTGCCTGCGCTCGTCGCTCAGCGTGGCGAGGTAGGCGCGCGCCGCTTCGAGCAGGTTGAACGTGCCGTCAACATTGGTGCGGATGAAATCGCCGGGGCCGTGGATGGAGCGGTCGACATGGCTCTCGGCAGCGAAGTGCACGATGGCGCGCGGCTGGTGCTGCGCCAGCAGCGAGGCCACCCGTTCGCGGTCGCAGATATCGCCTTGCACCAGCTGGTGGCGCGCATCGCCGGCCAGCGACGCGAGGTTGTCCGGGTTGCCGGCATAGGTCAGCTTGTCGAGGTTGATGACGGGCTCGTCCGAAGACTTCAGCCAGTCCAGCACAAAGTTCGAGCCGATGAAGCCGGCGCCGCCAGTGACGAGAATCATGCGCTTCCTTGCAAGGTCGGTGGTCGGGGATACGGTGACAGGTTCTGTAGCAAATAGCCCGCTCAGCCGGGCCCATGCGCTGCGCGCATTGTACGCGAGGGTGACGGCAAAACCTCCCTTTTCGGCCGGAATTGGCGCGGCAAACCGGCTCCGTATAATGGCGCTTTGCCTTTCCGGGCATCCCCGGCCCGCATGCGCGGGCAGCACCCCTGATTCCGATGGACACCTACGCAATCGGCGACCTGCAAGGTTGCGCCGCCCAACTCGACCTGCTGCTCGACCGCATCGATGACATGTCGCCGGACGCGCGACTGGTATTCGTCGGCGATATCGTCAACCGCGGACCGGCATCGCTACAGACCTTGCGCCGGCTGGTGGCTCTGGGCGAGCGCGCGCTGTGCGTGCTGGGCAACCATGACCTGCACTTGCTGGCGGTGTCGCAGCAGATACGCGCGCCCGGCAAGGGCGACACGCTGGACGAGATCCTGAATGCCCCCGACCGCGATGCCTTGCTGGACTGGCTGCGGCGGCAGCCGCTGGCGCGCATGGTCGACGACCATCTGGTCGTGCATGCCGGCGTGCTCCCCGCATGGTCGGCGCAACAGGCGGTCGCGCTGTCGCGGGAAGTCGAGGCCATGCTGCAAGGCGAGCGCTGGGTTGAATTCCTGCGCACCATGTACGGCAATGAACCCTCGCGCTGGTCTGACGCGCTGCAAGGCGCCGACCGTCTGCGCTGCATCGTCAATGCGATGACACGCATGCGCTTCTGCACGGCCGACGGCCAGATGGAATTCCAGACCAAGGAAGGCCCGGGCGCGCCGCCCGATGGCTATATGCCGTGGTTCGACGTGCCGCACCGACGCACCGCCGGTTGCACGGTCGTTTTCGGCCACTGGTCGACCCTGGGATTGGTGCAGCAGGACAGGCTAGTCGGCCTCGATACCGGCTGCGTCTGGGGCGGCAAGCTCAGCGCGCTGCGGCTGGATGCCGATCCGGCGCGACGGCACCTGCTGCAGGTCGATTGCCCGCAGCATCGCGCGCCCGTCTAAGCGCACGAAACGGAAGCCGCTGGGTCCCGGCGCTCGCCGGGACGACGAACCATGATGTGCAGGGATGCGCGACCCATTGGTGAGGCCGCCACGACGTCGCCCCGGTGCAGACCGGGGCCCAGCGGCGTTTGCTCGCGCTAAGCTGTCACCACGCTGTCGGCTTGCGGCGCCGTCTCGAACAGGGCGCGTGACACCGCATCATGCGCATCGCGCGCCAGCTCGCGCCGGTGCGCACCGTCGGTCGGCATCGCAGGCACGCGTATCAGCTCCGCATGCATGCCGCCCGATTTCATGATGGCGATCACGCTGTCAAGGAAGGTCATCTCGCCGATGAAGTCGGCATCGCTGTGCAGGCTGCCATCGGCGTCCACATAACGGATCGCATACGGCTGCACCGGCACTTGCGCCTCGATCGCAGCTTCGAACAGGTTCGCATGGAAAGGCAGCACCGTGCCCTGCGGCGCGGTCGTCCCCTCGGGGAAGAAAGCGACGCGCTCGCCGTCATGGATGCTCTTCACCAGTCCTTCATAGATGCGGCGCACGTCGCGCGCCTTGCCGCGCGCGATGAAGATGGTGCCGGTGTGCTCGCACAGCCAGCCAATCAGGGGCCAGCCGCGGATGTCGGACTTCGCGACGAAGCGGCAAGGGTGCAGCGAATTGATGACGAAAATATCGAGCCACGAAATGTGGTTGCAGATGACCAGCGCCGGCGACACCGGCGCGGCCTGCCGACTGTCATCGACCTTCACCGTCACGCCGCAGATCGCGACCAGTTGCCGCGACCAGCGCCGCACGCGTTGCTCGCGGCCGGCGGCGCCGAGGAAGGGGAACAGCACCGCGACCTTCCACAGGCCGACGCACAGGTGCAGCAGCAGCCGCGCCAGCGAGAAGAACGGCACGCTCACTTCCTGCTGTACGCGAGGCGGCCGGACACGATGGTGTGCCGCACCTGGCCCTGCAGCTCGTAACCGAGGAAAGGCGTGTGCTTGCCCTGGCTTTGCAGCGCGGCAGCCTCGACCTTCCAGCGCACGGCCGGATCGAACACGCAGATGTCTGCAGCGCCACCCACGGCCAGCTTGCCGGCGTCGAGCCCTGCCACATGCGCAGCGTCGCAGCTGATGCGCGCCAGCGCGGTGGCGATGCTGTCTTTGCCCGGCACCGATTCCCCGGCCCACTTCAGGGCCAGCGACAGCAGCAGCTCGAGGCCGGTCGCGCCCGGCGAGGCCTCGCCGAACGGCAGCAGCTTTTCGTCGTCGTCGACCGGCGTGTGGTCGGAGCAGATCGCCGTGATCGTGCCATCCAGCAGACCGGCGCGGATCGCGTCGCGGTCGCGCTGACTGCGCAGCGGCGGCGTCAGGCGCGCGTTCGGATCAAAGAAACCGATGTCATTGTCAGTCAGGTGCACATGGTGCGCGCCGACGTCGCAGCTGACCGGCAGGCCCTCGGCGCGTGCCTTGCGGATCAGGTCGATGCCGGCCGCCGACGAGATGCGGCAGAAGTGCACGCGCGCGCCGGTCGCGCGCACCAGCTCGATGATGGTGTGCAGCGCGATAGTCTCGCTGATCACGGGCACACCGGACAGGCCCAGGCGCGATGCCAGCGGGCCGCTGTGCGCGACGCCGCCCTTGCCCAGGTGCGCGTCCTGCGGGCGCAGCCAGACGGTGTAGCCGAAGGTCTGCGCATACTGCAGCGCGCGCATCATCACGGTGCTGTCTTCGATGGTCGCCTCGGCTTGCGAGAAGCCGACGCAGCCGGCTTCGGTCAGCTCGGCCATCTCGGTCAGCTCCTTGCCCCTCAAGCCGACGGTCAACGCGCCCAGCGGATACACGTGCGACTGGTTCAGGATGCGCGCGCGATGCACCAGCATCTCGACCAGGCCCGGCTCGTCAAGCACAGGGTCGGTATCGGGCGGACACAGCAGGCTGGTCACGCCGCCGGCCAGCGCGGCCTGCAGCTCGGATTCGAGCGTGGCCTTGTATTCGTAACCGGGTTCGCGCAGGCGGGCCGACAGGTCAACCAGGCCCGGTGCGACCACGAGGCCGCTGGCGTCGATCACCTGGTCGGCGGTGAAGCCGTCGGGCGCTTTTCCGATGGCAGCGATCTTGCCGTCGGCAATGAACAGGTCCTGCTGCGCGTCAGTCTTCGAGGCCGGGTCGATCACGCGGCCATTTTTTATCTGGAGTCTCATGGTCAGGTACCTGCGAGCATGCTCATCACGGCCATGCGCACCGCGATGCCAAAGGTGACTTGCGGCAGGATCACGGCCTGCGCGCCATCGGCGACGGCGGAGTCGATCTCGACGCCGCGGTTCATCGGGCCCGGATGCATGACGATCGCATCGGGCTTGGCCAGCGCCAGCCGCTCGGGCGTCAGTCCGTAGCTCTTGAAGTATTCCTGCGCCGACGGCAGCAGCGCGCCGCTCATGCGCTCGTTCTGCAGGCGCAGCATGATGATCACGTCAACGCCCTTCAGGCCCTCGTTCATGTCGGTGAACACGCGCACGCCCATGTTCTCGAGGCCGCCCGGCAGCAAGGTGCGCGGGCCGATGGCGCGCACTTCCGGCACGCCCAGCGTGGTCAGGCCGTGGATGTCGGAACGCGCGACGCGGCTGTGCAGGATGTCGCCGACGATCGCCACCGTCAGGTTGGTGAAGTCCTTTTTGTAGTGGCGAATGGTGTACATGTCGAGCAAGCCCTGCGTCGGGTGCGCATGGCGGCCGTCGCCGGCATTGACGACATGCACATGGTCTTGCCCGGTCTCGGTCAGGTGCTTGGCGATCAGGTAGGGCGCGCCGGATTGCGCGTGGCGCACGACGAACATATCGGCATGCATCGCCGACAGGTTATCGATGGTGTCGAGCAGCGACTCGCCCTTGCTGGCCGAGGAGGCCGAGATGTTCAGGTTGATCACGTCGGCCGACAGGCGCTTGGACGCGATCTCGAAGGTGGTGCGGGTGCGCGTCGAGTTCTCGAAGAACAGGTTGAACACGCTCTTGCCGCGCATCAGCGGCACCTTCTTCACTTCGCGGTCGCTGACGCTGACGAAGGAAGCGGCGGTATCGAGGATGCGGGTGATCACGGCCTTGGGCAGGCCGTCGAGCGTCAGCAGGTGCTGCAGCTCGCCGTTCTTGTTCAGTTGGGGGTTATGCATGGTCGATGGTCAAAGTAAGTCGGCCGTCGTCGGCCTGCTGCAACACGAGCATCTGGTTGGTTTCCACCGCGACGGTGCGGGCGCAGAAATCGGCGGCCACCGGCAGCTGGCGTCCGCCGCGATCGACCAGCGCCGCGAGCATGATGCGGGCCGGACGGCCGTAGTCGAACAGCGTGTTGATCGCTGCACGCGTGGTGCGGCCGGTGTAGAGCACATCGTCCACCAGCAGGATGGTGGCGCCATCGACGTCGAACGGGACATGGCTGGGTCGCACCTCGGCCGACAGGCCTCGCTCGGCGTAATCGTCACGATAGAAGGACACGTCGACAAAACCGACATCGGTCACGCCGAGCGCGCGCGCGAGGCGTTCGGCCAGCCAGGCACCGCCGGAATAGATGCCGACGATGGCCAGCCTGTCGGTGCCGGCCAGCGCGGGCTTGATCGCGGCTTCGAGCTGCGTGTACAGCTGCTCGGCGTCGAGTTCAGGATGGATCATGGGAGGTCAGTGAGCCTGGGGAATCGAAATATTGTTGGAGGATCAGCGCAGCCGCATCGCTGTCGATGTGCTGGCCGCGCTGCGCATCGAGTACGGCCGAAGTGTAACGCTCGTCGACCAGCACCGCCGGCAAACCGTAGCGGCCATGGAGCTGGTTGGCGAAGCGGCGGCAGCGCACGGTCATCTCGTGCTCGGCGCCATCGGGATGCAGGGGCAAGCCGACCACCAGCGTGGCCGGCTGCCACTCCCTGAGCAGCGCGGCGATGGCGTTGAACTTGCCGTCATTGGTAGGCTCGGCGATCAGCGGCAGCGGCTGTGCCTGTCGCAGCAAGGTATTGCCGACGGCGACGCCGATGCGCTTCAAGCCGAAATCGAATGCGATCACCGTGCTCACGCGTGCCCGACGTCTCCGGTGAGACGGTTCGGGTCGATGCCGAGCAGGTGCATCGCGGCCGCAAAGCGGGCCTCGATCGGCGTATCGAACAGGATGGA
>JBDKLN010000062.1:0-13990 GCA_039806045.1 Pseudomonadota bacterium | reverse complement strand
CGATGATGCGCAGGCCACCGCCTATGCATCGCCGCGCCGCCTCGCTGTGTCCATCACCGGCGCGCGCGCCGTATCGCCGGACAAGCAGATCCGCGAAAAAGTGCTGCCGGTCTCGGTTGCCCTCGACAAGGAAGGCAACCCGGCCGCACCGCTGGCCAAGAAGCTGGCAGCACTCGCCGCCACCGCCGGCCGCGACAACATCGCATTGTCGGAACTGGAACGCGCCAGCGATGGCAAGGCCGAAAGCTTCTTCTTCACGTATACCGCGCCGGGCCAGGCACTGTCTGCCGGCCTGCAGGCGACGCTCGAAGAAGCGATCGCCAAGCTGCCGATCCCGAAAGTGATGAGTTACCAGCGCCCGGATGGCGAAACGGTGCAGTTCGTACGCCCGGTGCACGGCATCATCGCGCTGCTCGGCGGCGAGATCGTGCCGCTGTCGCTGCTGGGCCTGAACTCGGGCCGCAGCACGCTCGGCCACCGCTTCCTCGGCAAGAAAGACGCACTGACGATCGCCGACGCCACCACCTATGCGGCCACGCTGCAGGAAGAAGGCAAGGTCATCGCCAGCTTCGCAACGCGCAAGGAACAGATCCGCGCAGCGCTGCAAGCCAAGGCCGGCGCCGACCTGATCCTGATGCCGGAATCGCTGCTCGACGAAGTGACGGCGCTGGTCGAATGGCCGGTGGTCTACGAATGCAAGTTCGATGACGAATTCCTCGCCGTGCCGCAGGAATGCCTGATCCTGACGATGCAGACCAACCAGAAATACTTCGCGCTGACCGACAAGGACGGCAAGCTGCGCTCGCGCTTCCTGATCGTCTCCAACATCGAGACGGCCGATCCGCGCCACATCATCGGCGGCAACGAGCGCGTAGTGCGCCCGCGCCTGTCGGATGCGAAGTTTTTCTTCGAACAGGACAAGAAAAAATCCCTGTTCGACCGCCTGCCGGGCCTGGAAAGCGTGGTCTATCACAACAAGCTGGGCTCGCAGGCGCAGCGCAATGGCCGCGTGGCGGCGCTCGCCGCAGCGATTGCCGAATCGCTGAACGCCGACGTGAAGCTCGCGCAGCGCGCAGCGCAACTGTCGAAAGCCGACCTGCTGACCGACATGGTGGGCGAGTTCCCCGAGCTGCAAGGCATCATGGGCACTTATTACGCGAAGCACGATGGCGAAGACGCCGAAGTGGCGACCGCCATCAGCGAGCACTACCAGCCGCGCTTTGCCGGCGATGCGCTGCCGGCCACCCGTACCGGCACCATCGTCGCGCTGGCCGACAAGCTGGAAACGCTGGTCGGCATCTGGGGCATTGGCCTTGCGCCGACCGGCGACAAGGATCCGTTCGCGCTGCGTCGCCACGCGCTGGGCATCCTGCGCATGCTGGTCGAGCAGCGCCTGCCACTGTCGATCTCGCACCTGCTGCTGCTGGCGGCGAAACAGTTCGCCGGCAATGCCAATTTCAATGACCCGAGCGTCGACGTGCAAGCCTTCGTCTTCGACCGTCTGCGCGGCCTGCTGCGCGAGCGCGGCTTTGCACAGGATGCGGTCGAAGCAGTGGTCGCCCCGGCTCCGGACCGCCTCGATGATATTGTCGAGCGCCTCGAGGCCGTGAAGGCCTTTGCCGCATTGCCGGAAGCCGAATCACTGGCCGCTGCGAACAAGCGCATCACCAACATCCTGAAGAAGAACGAAGGCGCGGTCGGCGAAGTGCAATCTGCGCTGCTGGCCGAAGCCGCCGAGCAGCGCCTGTACGGCGCGATGACGGATACCCGCACCGCGGTCGACAAGGCCTTCGCCAGCGGCGACTTCGCCGCGACGCTCAAAGCACTTGCTGCGCTGCGCGACGATGTCGATACCTTCTTCAATGACGTGATGGTGATGGCCGAGGATGCGGCACTGCGCGCGAACCGCCTGGCGCTGCTGGGCGCGCTGCACGCGATGATGAACCGCGTGGCCGACATCTCGAAGCTGGCGGCCTGACGCTCGCCTGACCAACCCACGGACGAACCCTCGCATGGCGCAATCTGCGACAACGCCGACCAGGCTGGTGATCCTCGATCGCGACGGCGTCATCAACCACGACTCGGCGCAGTACATCAAGTCGCCGGCGGAATGGCGTCCGATCGCGGGTTCGCTGGAAGCGATCGCACGGCTGAATCAGCACGGTTACACGATCGCCGTTGCCACCAACCAGGCAGGTGTGGCGCGCGGGCTGTTCGACATGAAGGCGCTGAACGCCATTCACCAGAAGTTGCATACCAGTGCTCAGGCGGCCGGCGCGCATATCGATGCGATCTTCTTCTGCCCGCACGCGGCCGAGGAATACTGTGATTGCCGCAAGCCGCGGCCCGGCATGCTGAAGGCTATCGGCCAGCGCTTTGAAGTCGACCTGCGCGGCGTACCGGTGGTGGGCGACTCGCTGCGCGACTTGCAAGCCGGTTTCGAGGTCGGTTGCGCGCCGTACCTGGTCCGAACCGGCAAGGGCGAGCACACGTTGGAAAAAGGCGGCCTGCCTCCCGGCACCCAAGTGTTCGATAACCTTGCCGCCGTCGTCGAGCGCCTGCTGCACCTCGATGCCCTTGCGCTGGAAACCGCCGAGCAGGCACGCGCCACGCTGGGCCGCAAGAAATGACCACGCCCCCCATTTCGACATGAAGAAGCATAGTCCGACGACTGCCGCGCCTGCGCCGGGCACGCTTGGCCTGCTGCTGCGCTCAATCATGTTTGCAGTGCTGATCGTGATCGCCACCGTGGTGTGGGCAGTCGCCTGCTTTGGCTTCATCCTGCTGCCCTACCGCCAGCGCTATTACATGATCACGCGCTGGAACGTGATGATCGTGCTGGCTGCTCGTTATGTCTGCGGCATCGCCTGGGAAGTGCGCGGCATGGAAAACCTGCCGGATGCGCCGGTGATCCTGTTGTCCAAGCACCAGTCCGCCTGGGAAACGATTTTTTTCTGCTGGCTGATGCCGCGCCCGCTGATCTTCGTGTTCAAGAAGGCCCTGCTCTACATCCCGTTCTTTGGTTGGGGACTGGGCATGCTGCGCATGATCGCGATCGACCGCAGCAAGGGCCGCGATGCGATGGCACAGGTGATCAAGGTCGGCAAGCAGCGCCTGGACGATGGCCAGTGGGTGATCATGTTCCCGGAAGGGACGCGCACGCCGGTCGGCCGCCAAGGCAAGTACAAGGCCGGCGGCACGATACTGGCCATCGGCGCCGGTGTACCGGTGGTGCCGATCGCAATGAATTCCGGCGACTGCTGGCCGCGCAATGCCTTCGTCAAGAAACCGGGCAAGATCATCGTTTCGATCGGCAAGCCGATTCCGTCAACTGGCCGCGCGCCGGGGGAGTTGATGAACGACGTGGAAAATTGGATAGAATCCGAGATGCGCGTGATCACGCCCGGCGCTTATGCGCATGAGGCCGCCTCCGCCACTGCAGCAGCCCCCATCACCCACGGACAGTGAAGCGATGTCGCTGAAGCAATTCCTCCGCAAGAAATTCATCGATCCGAACCAGCTGTCGCTGGAGGATTTGTTCGGCGAAACCCCGAGCGCCGACGCGCCGCCGCCGTCCACCGTTCCCGACACCCCGATTCCGCTGGGTCATCGGCGCCTGCGCCTTGATGGCCTCGCGCTTGACTACCGACTGCTGCGCTCCAAGCGCAAGACCATCGGTTTCCTGATCGATGACGATGGCCTGCGCGTGACCGCGCCGCGCTGGGTGACGGTGGCCGAGATCGAATCCGCGATCGCATCCAAGCAGCAATGGATCTTCAAGAAGATCAATGAGCAGCGCGAGCGCTCGGTACGCCGATTGCAGCCACCGATGGAATGGCGTGATGGCGCCACCTTGCCCTATCTGGGTATCGACATCACGGTGCGCGTGGCTGAGCCTGGCTCGACCGCGACCGCCGGTACGGCCGGCATCCGCTTTGATGAAGTCGCGCGCGAACTGCACGTGAGCCTGCCGACCTCATCGACCGAGCAGCAACTGAAAGACCGCGTGCAAGGCTGGCTGCAGACCGAGGCACGCCGCGTGTTTGCCGAGCGGCTGGCGGTCTACGCCGAGAAACTGGACGTGAGTTTCAAGAGCTTCTCGCTGTCGTCGGCATCGACCCAGTGGGGTTCGTGTACCGCCGATGGCCGCATCCGGCTGAACTGGCGACTGATGCATTTCGCGCTGCCCAATATCGATTACGTGGTCGCGCATGAACTGTCGCACCTGCGCGAGATGAACCACGGCCCGCAATTCTGGGCGACCGTGCAATCGGTGCTGCCGGAGTTCGAATCCGCGCGCAAGGCCTTGCGCGACCATGAGCCTGACAACCTGCCGGTGTTCTGATCACCCTGGCTTCTTTCTCCGCGGGTCGCGAATGAAGCGATGAACATTTTTCGCGCGTGTTCGTCGACCGGCAACTGCTTTGCTCGGTGCGTTTCAGCGAGATTTGGCCTTGAGCATGCGCGCAAGTGCCACGTAATTTTCCACCGGCACGGCTTCCGGCCGGACCTGTGGATCAATACCAGCGTCGCGCAGTTCGGATTCATCGAACATGCCGGCAACGCAGTTCCTGATCACCTTGCGCCGTTGCGAGAAGGCCTTGGTCACGACCTGCCCCAGTAGACCGACATCGCATTCCAGTGGCTGGTCGATCGGCACCATGCGCACAATGGCCGACTCGACCTTCGGTGGCGGATCGAAAGCTTCCGGCGGCACGATGAACAATAGCGCCATCCGGTAACGCCATTGCAGCATCACTGACAAACGGCCATAGTCGCGGCTGCCGGGCGCGGCCACCATGCGCTCGACGACTTCCTTTTGCAGCATGAAGTGCTGGTCGATCACGACATCGGCACTCTCGGCCAGATGGAATAACAAGGGGCTGGAAATGTTGTAGGGCAGGTTGCCGACCACGCGCAGGGTGCGCTGCGCCTTGCCTGCTGTCTCAACTCCCGCTTCATCGTTCGCTGCCGCAAGCGCAATCGAACCGAAATCGAATTGCAGCGCATCGCCGGCATGGATCTGCAGCTTGTCGGCGTCGAACTGCTTCTTCAGCAAGACGACCAGGTCACGATCCAGTTCGACCACTTGCAAGTGCCTCAGGTGCCCGAGCAACAGGCGCGTCATCGCCCCCTGCCCCGGACCGATTTCGACCATCAGGTCATCAGCCTGCGGCGCGATTGCGCGGATGATTTCATGCAGGATGTTCTGGTCGGTCAGGAAGTTCTGGCCGAAGCGTTTCTTGGGTATGTGTTTCATGCAGCGATGGGTGGGCAGCTTTCGGGTTCGTCGCAGATGGGGTCAGCGACCATTGAGCGCCATCTCGGCAGCGACACGAATGGCGACGGTCATGCTTTCGCAATCGGCTTCGCCAAGACCATTGGCAGCAAGATCGAGCGCGGTGCCGTGGTCGACTGAAGTTCGGATGATAGGCAGCCCCAGCGTGATATTCACGCCATGGCCGAAGGTCGCGTACTTAAGCACCGGCAATCCCTGGTCGTGATACATCGCGAGCACGCAATCGGCCTGCGACAGATGACGTGGCTGGAACAGCGTATCCGCGGGATAGGGTCCGGACACTTTCCAGCCGCGCGCGACCGCATTGGCGATCACGGGAATGATGACATCGATTTCTTCGCGGCCAAGGTAACCGCCCTCGCCCGCATGCGGATTGAGACCGGTGACGAGTATGCGCGGCTCGGCAATGCCGAAGCGGGTAACGAGGTCACGATGGATGATGGATAGGGTTTCGGACAGGCGGTCCGCAGTGATTGCGGTCGACACCTCTTTCAATGGCAGGTGCGTCGTGGCGAGCGCGACGCGCAACATGCCGGTATCGGTCTCGCCGGCCAGCATCATCACGACGCGTCGTGTACCCGTCTGCTCGGCAAGGTATTCGGTATGACCGGTAAAGGCAAAGCCCGCATCATTGATCGTGCTCTTCTGTACCGGCGCGGTGGCGATGGCATCGACATAGCCAGCCTGCGCAGCGGCAATCGCCGCATCGAGCATTGCCAGCACAGCCTTCGCGTTGCGCGCGTCGGGCTGGCCAGGGCGCGACGGCACGGCGAGCGGGCAGTCGAGGACGCACAGTTCATTCGGGTGGTGGACAAGATCGGCGGCACTGCGGATCGTGCGCAGCTGGCGCGCAGGCGCAATCAGCGTGGCCAGCGCCTTCAGTTGCGCTGCATCGCCGATCAGCAGGCAATCGACATGGGCTGCGTCAAGCGCGGCCCGGAGCGCGATCTCGGGGCCGATGCCAGCCGGCTCGCCACAGGTGATTGCAATGCGCGGACGGGCACTCATGACGACATCGCGATTCCGCAGGCGCCGGGACGACAGTGCTAACCGGGGAGGCGCCGGCTCAGCGCTGGCTGAGCTCGTCGAGGCGGTATTCGACGTAGGCGCGATCACGCAGCTGGCGCAGCCAGTCTTCGTAGGCTTCTTCAAGCTTCTGCTCGCGCAGCGCCTGGCGCGCCATCATGCGCTGGCGCTCGCGTGATACCTCTTCGGTCTTGCGTTCCAGGACTTCGATCAGGTGGTAGCCAAACGGCGACTCGACCGGCGGGCTGACCTGGCCCGGCTGCAGCGCATTCATCGCGCGCTCGAACTCGGGCACGGTGTCGCCCGGATAGATCCACCCGAGATCGCCGCCCTTGCTGGCCGAACCGTCATTCGAATACATGCGTGCCAGGTCCTCGAACTTGGCCGCCTTGTTGTCCAGCCGTTCTTTCAGCTCGGCCATCTTGCGGCGGGCATCAGCCGCCGAAACGATCTGGTTCACCTTGATCAGGATATGGCGTGCATGGGTCTGCTGTACGACATTGCCCGCGCCCTGCTTGACCATGCTGGCACTGCGACGGCCGACCACCTTGAGGATGTGGAAGCCATTCGCGCTACGCACCATGGGCGCGATTTCACCCTCGTTGAGCTTTTCAGTCGCATCGAGGAAAAGCTGCGGCAGGCGCGACGCACTGCGCCAGCCGAGGTCACCTCCGGTCAGCGCATCATTGGCGTCCGAGAAGGTGGCTGCGACTTTCGCGAACGGCGTACCCGCCTTCAACTGTTCGAGCGCCTGCTCGGCTCGCTTGCGGCGATCCGCGATTTGCTGGGCCGATGCATTTTCGGGCACGCGCACCAGGATCTGCGCGAGGTTGACTTCTTGCTGCCCGCCGTCTGCCTTGCCAGCCGAGGCCGCGATGAAATTATCGATCTCGGACTCGGAAATTTGCAGCTTGTTGTCGACCTCGCGCTCGCGCAGGCGCTGCAAGGTAATTTCTTCGCGCACCTCTTCGCGGAAACGGGCAAACGACACGCCCTCTTTTTCCAACTGATCGCGGAAAGCCTGGACGCTCAGATTGTTCTGCTCGGCAATGCGTGCAACAGCACGATCGAGAAGGATGTCGTCGATGCGGACGCCGGTCTCTCGCGCAAGCTGCATTTGCGCACGGGTAACGATCATGCGTTCAAGCAATTGCTTTTGCAACTGTACACGCGGCGGCAACTGCGCGTTCTGGCGTTTCATGCGTTGCTCGACCAGACGCATGCGTTCGTCCAGTTCTTTCATCGTAATTACATCACTATTGACGACAGCGACGATCGCATCGACCAGAACGGGCTGTGATGATTTTTGACCATTGGATGTCTTTTCTTGCGCCTGTGCAGGGAATGCAATCAGGCAAGTTGCGAGGCTCGCTGCCAGCAACGAGCGCGGCAATGGCATTACATAAGGCTTCATTGAAGTGGTCATGATGTTTTCAAGCCTCCATTTACTGCGGCTGCGCCAGACGCTCATAGCCCGGAATATTTGTTCGGAGCACGCGCATCGGATTGATACCCAGCGAAGATAATCCATTAAATTCGATCTGGAAGAACAGCGACGTGTTAACGACGCCGGTCGCTGTCGGCAGGCGCTGTCCCACCGCCCTGAAGATCCAGCAGTCCGCCTGGTATTCCAGGCCAGCCAGCGACTGGCCTACGCGCTTTTCATCCAGCAGGTAATTCAAGCGACCGACACCATACCAGCCTCCACCCAGCGGCCATTGGCCCGACACATCGATCAATTCGAAATTGGTATTGAGGATGTTGGGGAGATTGCGCGTGTCGCGGCGATATTGGACGTTCAGGACCTTCATCGGTTCCGGGGTCCAGAACACACCGACATTCATCCGATCGACCTCGCTCTTGACCTGGTTGTACTGGAAATTGGCATCCACCCGCATTTCTCGCGAAATGCGACCCGAAGTCAGCAACAATATATCGGATTTCGCTTCCGTGGCCTGTTGCTCGCTACCCAGACCCACGCGCGGCTCGGAAATGTTATAGCGCTGGGCGATCGCGGTACGCAATCTTTCGGCGCCATTCGTTTCAAGGAAGCGCGAGGTCAACGCCAGGGTCACCTGATTGGAATCACCGATCCGGTCATCCCCGACAAACCGGTTTTCTTTGAAAATCTGGGCATAGCTGATGTCAGCTTCCGATGTGTCAAAGTTCGGATAAAGATTCGAATTTTGCGCCTTGAAAGGCGTGCGCGTGTAGAACACCCGGGGTTCGACCGTCTGAATGGCATCACGTCCAAACATGCCGATATCGCGCTCGAACACCATGCCGCTATCCAGGGAAAATGTTGGCAACACACGCGTTGGCGCAGTCATCAACGGATCGGTCACATGCTCGAGGTTGTAGGCCGTCGAATGGACCGAGAAACTGGGGCGCACGAAATAACCGGGATCCTGGAAGACGTTGTAGCTCACCCGGGGATTGAGGATGATGCGATCGCCTTGTTCCAGCGTCGGATGGACAAAGCTGGTGAACTGGGAGTTCATCACGAATTCCCAATGCCTGTCGTCATAGTTGAAATTGCTGACGGTGATCTGCGGCAGTCGTGAATACGGTAACGGATCGATTTTTTTCAACGGATCCTGCAGCACCTGGAATTGATGCAAAAGGAAAGATGCTTCCCAATCATAGGTGCCGTAGGCAACGGTCAACGACTGCGGCAAAAGCCGGCGGGTAACACCCAGGCGATTCCACACGTGGCTGGCAGGGAAATCCTTGGCATAATCGTCGTCCGATGCGAGGTTCAGATCGGTCGACAGCGTAAGTCCGGGCGCCAGTGCCTGATTATGCTTTGATGAAAAATTGTATCGAGTCGCGCCGGCTCTTTGATCATCATTGATGAATTCGAAGCGCGTTTCGCCCGCATACGCTTCTTCCAGATACCGTACGTCCGCACCCAGCATCAAGCCGCGCTTTGCAATGTAGCGCGGATAAAACGTGACATCATGATTCGGTGCGATGTTCCAGTAATACGGCGTCGTAACCTGCAAGCCGCTTGACGACGAGGTTGCAATGCTCGGCGCGAGGAATCCCGACATGCGCTCGTCGGTAATCGGGAAAGAAATCTGCGGTGCGCCGCCAACCGGCACCCCTTTGAACATCAGAACTGCGCTCTTAGCGTACCCAACCCCTGTCTCGTCATCCAGCGTCAGCTTGCTGGTTTTCAGATACCAGTCCGGCGCTGGTCCCTCGCAGGTCGTGTAAATTCCCCGCTGCACGGTGGCGATGCTTTCGGATTCGAAATCGATGCGCTCCGCGTAGCCTTGCGCATTCTTGCGCAACAGTCGATAGACCGGGCTGTCCATGAAACCGACACCGGTATCGAGCTTGAGCTTGAGCTTGGCGCCGTTGAAGCGATTGCCCTCGCGAACCACGCGCACATCGCCTTCTGCATCGACGCGGTCATCGACAATGTCGTAGTGGACCGTATCCGCATTGACGACCGTCGAACCGCGCGTGATCTCGACCGCGCGCTCCAACTGGACTTCGCGGTCGGGGCGGCCACTCAGCTGCTCGCCCTGCAGCACGACCGGGCCTTCATCACCGTCGACAGCGGTCGCAATCCACGGCTGCTGCGCGCAAGCGGGACCGGCGATCATCAGCGAGATCGCTACGGACAGCAGGGTCTTGCGGGGCTGGGTGAAAGCTTGCAGTGATGGCAATCGCCGCGTCATGAACAGTGAATTCTTGGATGTGCTGCGCCGCGCCAATCGGCGAATCCCTTATTATATGGGAACTCACTGCCGGCCCCGAGCAATCGCTGACTTGTTTGCCAAGTTCCGGCTGCCAGACCCTTATTCTTTTGCCTCTTTTTCCCCAGATGCCCGACTCCCAAGCCCACGACCCCCGCCTGAGCCAGCTGGCTGCCTGGCTGGCCCAGCTCGAATCCCCCAAGACCCTGCCGGAAACGCTGCGGGTCGCGTCGGCTGACGCCAGCTTCCGCCGCTACTTCCGCGTCGATACCACCGATGGCAGCACGCTGATCGTGATGGATGCACCGCCGCCGCAAGAAGACGTGCGCCCCTTCATCCAGGTGGCCGAACTGTTTGGCGCTACCGGCGTAACGGTGCCGACCATCCTCGCCCGGGATGTCGATCACGGATTCCTGCTGCTGACCGACCTCGGCAACACAACCTACCTGAAACAACTCAGTCCCGACACCGCGCACAAGCTCTATCTGGACGCGATTGACGCGCTGGTGCTGCTGCAGGTGCAGAGCCAGCCGGGCAAGCTGCCCGCGTATGACCGTGCGCTGCTGCATCGCGAGCTGATGCTGTTCCCGGACTGGTATGTGGGCAAGCACCTGAATGCCACCCTGACCGATGCGCAAAAATACGATCTGGACAAGGTGTTTGAGATCCTGCTGGCGAATAACCTCGCGCAGCCGCAAGTCTATGTGCACCGCGACTACCATTCACGCAACTTGATGGTGCTGGACAAGGGCAACCCCGGCATCCTCGATTTTCAGGATGCGGTCTACGGCCCGATCACCTATGACCTGGTGTCATTGCTCCGCGATGCCTATGTGCAGTGGGATGAAGAAATGGTGCTGGACTGGGCGATCCGCTACTGGGAACGCGCGCGCAAGGCCGGCTTGCCGGTGTCGCATGACGTCGACGATTTCTACCGTGACTTCGAGTTCATGGGCCTGCAGCGCCACTTGAAGGTGCTGGGCATCTTCGCGCGCCTGTACCATCGCGACGGCAAGGATGGCTACCTGAACGACATGCCACTGGTGATGGACTACACACGAAAATGCGCGTACCGCTACAAGGAATTCGCGCCGCTGATCCGCCTGCTGGATACGCTGGAAGAGCCGAAGACCAGCGTTGGCTTCACCTTCTGACGCAGGGGCGAGCAGAACGATGAAGGCAATGATTTTTGCCGCCGGCCGGGGCGAGCGCATGCGTCCGCTGACGGATACCTGCCCGAAGCCGCTGCTGAAGGTGCGTGGCCGCCCGTTGATCGTGTGGCACATCCTGAACCTGGTACGCGCCGGCATGACCGAGATCATTATCAACCATGCGCACCTCGGCCAGATGATAGAAGAGGCGCTCGGCGATGGCAGCCAGTTTGGCGCATCGATTGTCTATTCGCCCGAGGGCACGGCACTGGAGACGGCCGGCGGCATCGCGAAGGCGCGTCACTTGCTGGGCGATGCGCCGTTCGTCGCGATAGCCGGCGACATTTATTGCCCGCACTTCGATTTCAGCAAAGTGAAGGATGTGCTGGAAGAGAACGACCCCTGGGGCAATCCCCTCCCGAAGGATGAACGCGACCTCGGCTGGCTGTATCTGGTGAAGAACCCGGCACACCATCCGGAAGGCGACTTTGCGCTGGCCAGCTTTGCGATCGCCAACGAAGGGCAGCCACGCTTCACTTTCTCCGGCATCGGCGTCTACCGCCCCGAATTGTTCGACGGCGTCACCGCAGGCAGTAGCGCGAAACTGGCGCCCATCCTGCGCGAATACGCGGACAGGGGCAAAATTGGCGGCGAGGTCTTCCGCGGCGACTGGACCGACGTCGGTACCGTCGAGCGACTGGAACAACTGAATGCACCGTTGAAGGGTTCTGCATGAACATGAGCGCGACGAACAACACGGCATTGAACATGGCCGCCTATGCACGCCGGCGCGCCGCCGTGCTGCAGAAGATGCATGCACAAGGCGGCGGTGTCGCGATCATCCCGACTGCGCCGGAAGTGATGCGCAATGCGGATGCCGACTATCCGTACCGGCACGACAGCTATTTCTATTACCTGACCGGCTTCGGCGAGCCTGAAGCGGTGCTGGTGCTGATCGCCGGCGAGCGTGACCAGGCCATCCTGTTCTGCCGGGAAAAGAATGAAGAGCGCGAGATCTGGGACGGCTACCGCTATGGCCCCGCAGCCGCGCGCGCAGCCTTCGGCTTCGATGCGGCTTTCCCGGTCGACACCATCGAAAAGGAACTGCCGCTGCTGATGGCCAATGCACCAGCGCTGTTCTACGCGCTGGGCAGCAGCGCGAAGCTGGATGCACAGGTGCAGGGCTGGCTGAATGCGGTGCGCCTGCAGGTGCGCGCCGGCGTCACTGCACCGTCGGCCGCGTTTGATGTGCGCACCATACTCAATGAAATGCGTCTGGTGAAGGATGCCGACGAGATCGCTATCATGCGCCGCGCCGCCGACATCACGTCCGAAGCGCATGCACGCGCGATGCGCACTTCGCGCGCCGGCCTGCGCGAATACCATCTCGAAGCCGAACTGCTGCATGAGTTCCGCCGCAACGGCTCGCAATTCCCGGCCTATGGCTCCATTGTCGCCGCCGGGGCGAACGCCTGCGTGCTGCATTACCGTGCCGGCGATGCCGAGCTGCGCGACGGCGACCTGGTGCTGATCGATGCCGGCTGCGAACTCGACAGCTATGCGTCGGATATCACGCGCACCTTCCCGGTCAATGGCAAGTTCAGCGGCCCGCAGAAGGAACTGTATGAACTGGTGCTGGCCTCGCAAGAGGCGGCCATCGCCAACACCGGCCCCGGCAAGCGGTTCACCGATGGCCATGAGGCGGCGCTGAAGGTGCTCGCGCAGGGCATGCTCGACACCGGCCTGCTGAACCGCGACAAGGTCGGCACGCTGGACGATGTAATTGCCAACGGCGACTACCGCCAGTTTTACATGCACCGCACCGGCCACTGGCTGGGCATGGATGTGCATGATGTCGGCGACTACCGCGACCCGGCCGTATCGGCCACCGAAAAACCATGGCGCACGCTGGTGCCCGGCATGGTGCTGACCGTCGAGCCGGGCATTTATGTGCGCCCGGCGCCGGGCGTGCCCGAGCAATACTGGAACATCGGCATCCGCATCGAAGATGATGCGCTGGTCACAGCCACCGGCTGCGACATCATCACGCACAAGGCACCAAAAACGGTGGCCGAGATCGAAGCGGTGATGCACGGCTGATGCTTGCAGGCTTTGTATGAGAGCGTTGTGTGCGAGTGATAGGTGCGAGTGATAGGTGGCGAAGGATGGGCATCGCATGACTGAACGAGTCGACATCGCCATCGTCGGCGGCGGCCCGGTCGGGCTGGCGCTGGCCGCCATGCTGGTAACGCGCGGGATGCCGGGTGAGACCATTGCCGTCATCGACGCAAAACCGGTCGACGTTGCCGCGGCCGACCCACGTTCGATTGCGCTGTCCTGGGGCAGCCGGCAGTTGCTGGCGCAGATGGACGCCTGGACCTCGCGCGCCACGCCGATCACGCACATCCATGTATCGCGCCGCGGCAGCTTCGGCCGCACGCTGATCGAAGCCTCCGAATATCAATTGCCAGCATTGGGTTATGTCGCCCGCTATGGCGACGTCTGCCAGTCGCTGGCCAGCGCGTTGGCTCGCACCGACGTGCGCCAGCTGCGCCCCGCGCAAGTGACGGCGCGCGAAGAATGCGAGGACGGCGTGCTGCTGTCGCTGTCAAACGGCCAAACGCTGACGACCCGCCTGCTGGTGCAAGCCGAAGGTGGCGTATTTGGTGAGCAAGCAGCGCGCAGCGTGCAGCGCGACTATGACCAGACCGCCATCGTGGCCACCGTGCACGCCGAAGGCATGCTTGCCGGCCGCGCTTTCGAGCGCTTCACCAGCGAAGGCCCGCTGGCCTTGCTGCCGCAGGACG